>CALWXQ010000028.1 GCA_944385545.1 uncultured Oscillospiraceae bacterium
TTGGCGCCGAAGGGGCCGGTGGGCTCGTAGCTCTGCTCGAACTCCACCCGGAGCTTGCCCATGTCCAGCCGGGTGGGGAGCTTGTATTGCAGGAAGGAGGACTCCATCGGCCGCCCCCGCCGGTCGTAGGTCACGTTTTCCATCAGGGTGTGGCCGATGCCCTGGACGATGCCGCCCTCGGTCTGGATCCGGGCCAGGGCCGGGTTGATGGGAATGCCGCAGTCCACCACCGCCATGTAGTCCAGAACGGTGACCTGACCGGTGAGGGTATCCAGCTCGATTTCCACCATGCCCACCATATACGGCGGCGGGGATACCGGGGAGGTGTGGGTGGCGGTGGCCTGGGCGGGGGTGTCGTTGAACAGCTGGGCCTTGTAGGAGATGTCCTCCAGGGACACCGTCTGACCGGTGTGAATCCGCCTGACCTGCCTGCTTTCGAAGACCACTTCCTCCACGGCGCAGCCCAGCATTCCGGCGGCGATGGTACAGATCTGTTTTTTCAGATCGGCGCAGGCCTTTTCCACCGCCTTGCCGGTGATGTAGGTGGTAGAGGAGGCGTAGGAGCCGGAGTCGTAGGGGGATACGTCGGTGTCCGCCCCGAATACCGCCACGTCCTCAAAGGAGCAGTCCATGCACTCGGCAACCATTTGGGCCAGGATGGTATCGCAGCCGGTGCCCATGTCCGCCGCGCCGATGATCAGGTTGTAGGTGCCGTCGTCGCTGAGCTTGACCGTGGCGGAGCCGACGTCCAGGGCGGAAATGCAGGAGCCCTGCATGGCCATGGCTACACCGGCGCAGCGCACCTTCCCATTCCCCATGTCCCGGACGGGGTACTTTTCCTCCCAGCGGAAGATCCTGCGGCAGTGCTCCATGCACCGGTCCAGGGCGCAGGCGTCTGCCCGTTCGCCGTAGTAGGCGTGCATCACCATGCCCTCTTTCACCATGTTCCGATCCCGCAGCTCCGTGGGATCCATGCCCAGGGTTTCCGCCAGCTCGTTGACCGTGGTCTCCAGGGCGAAGATTCCCTGGGTGGCGCCGTAGCCCCGGTAGGCTCCCGCCGCCTGGAGGTTGGTATAGACCACGTCGTAGGAGAACCGGTAGGCCTCCAGGCTGCCGGTGTACAGCGGGATGGACTTATGCCCCGTCAGGCCCACGGTGGTGGGGCCGTGCTCTCCGTAAGCGCCGGTGTTGGACAGGGTGTAAAGATCCAGCGCCCGGATCCTGCCGCTGCGGTCTGCTCCCAGGCGCACCCGGATCTGCATCTCATGCCGGGGGGATCCGGCAATCTGGGATTCCTCCCGGGTGTAGATCAGCCGGGCGGGACGGCCGGTCTTCAGGGTGACGAAAGCGGGGTAGACCTCGCACACCGCCGTCTGCTTGGCCCCGAAGCCGCCGCCAATTCGGGGCTTTTCCACCCGGATGCGGCTCTTGGGGATCCCTAAGGCCCGGGACAGGATCCGGCGGCAGTGGAAGACGATCTGGGTGGAGGACACCACATGCAGCCGCCCGTACCGGTCTAAATCCGTGTAGGTGCGGAACGTCTCCATCATGGCTTGGTTGAAGGCCTTGGTATGATAGGTGCGGTCGAGAACGATGTCGCAGGAGGCCATGACGCCGTCTACATCTCCATGCTCGTCCAGAGCGCTGGCCACCAGGTTGCGCTTGCTGTCCCCGCCTACGGGGCAGGGAGGATACCAGTCCTCCTCCGGGTGTACCAGCACGGGGTTATCCTTGGCGGTGCGGAAATCCAGCACCGGCTCCAGCAGCTCGTAGTCCACCTTGATCAGCTTTAGGGCCTTCTGCGCCGCCTTTTCCGTTTCCGCCGCCACAATGGCCACCACGTCCCCGACGAACCGCACATGCCGGTCGATAATCAGCCGGTCATAAGGCGACGGCTCCGGGTAGGTCTGGCCCGCAATGGCGAACCGGGTTTGGGGCACGTCCTCCCAGGTGTAGACGGCTACCACGTCCGGTACCTTCCTGGCCGCGTCTGCGCGGATGGATCTGACGATGGCGTTGGGATGGGGGCTGCGCAGCAGGCGCACCACCAGGGCGTTGTCCGGAGTGACGTCCTGGACGTACACCGGTTTGCCCAGAAGCAGCTGCATGGCGTCCTTCTTCCGGTGGGGCTTGCCCACCACCCGATAGCTTCTTTCTTCCATAAGCTGCCTCCTTATTTCTTCCGGCTGTCCAGGTAGGCCCGGATGCCCCGCAGCTGCCCGTCATAGCCGGAGCAGCGGCACAGGTTCCCGGCCAGGTAGGCCCGGATCTCGTCGTCGGTGGGGTCGGGGATCTCCCGGAGCAGGGCGATGGTGTTCATCACGAAGCCGGGGTTGCAGAAGCCGCACTGATCCGCCCCCTGGTCGGCAATGAAGCCCACAAAATCCGCCGCCTCCTCCTGGAGGCCCTCCAGGGTCTGGACGCTGTGGCCCGCCGCCCGGGCGGCCAGCATGGAGCACGATAGAATTGGCTTGCCGTCCATGAGCACGGTGCACAAGCCGCAGTTGGCTGTTTCGCAGCCCCGCTTGACGCTGTGGCAGCCCTTTTCCCGGAGGAAGTCGATAAGGAGCATCCCCGGGTCGATGTAACCGGTGACAGCCCGGCCGTTGAGCTTGAGTTTAATTTCCATGGGTAATCCCTCCCAATTCCGCCAGACCCCGGCCGATCAGCACCTTGGCAAGGTGGGTGCGGTAAAGGGCGCTGCCCCGAAGATTGCTGCCGGTGGGGACTCGTTCCGCGGCCCAGGCGGCATAGGCCCGGGCGCTGTCTTGGTCAATGCCTCCGGTCAGAAGCCCTTCCGGATCCCGCAGCACCATGGCCCGGCCAGGTCGGGCACCCAGCACCGCCCGGTATTCCCCGTCCAGGCAGGCCAGAGCGCAGGTAAGTACGGGAAAGTCGGTGCGCTGGATCCGCATGGCCCCGTAGTGGAACCGGCCGGGGATCTTTTTCACATGTAGCCGCAGCAGAAGATCCCTGTCGGGCTTTCTCCGGGCGAATTCCTCCAGCGGCACCCGCCCGCCCTGATACAGCTCCACCTGGGTGTCCATGGCCAGAAACTGGGTCAGCACGTCCGAGAAGCCGAACCGGCCCCAGATGCTGCCCCCCACCGTGGCCAGGTTCCGGAACTGAACTCCCACGATGTCCTTCACCGACCGGGCCATGGCCCCCTGGGTGTATTCGTTCAGGCCGGGATGCTGCTCCAACTGGCGCAGAGTCACCATGGCGCCGATGGAAAACCCGTCCTGGGTTTCCTCAATGGCGTCCAGGCCCAGATCCTGTAGGTCGATGGCGGTATGGATGGTGCCGCTGCCCAGCTTCAGCCAAAGCATCCCTCCCAGGATCCGGCTACGCCGGTTCTGATTGAGCTGGTAAGCCTGCTCCAGACTTTCCGCACGAACATAATTGTGTATGTTCACCATGTTGATTTCTCCTTCTGTGGGTATGGCATACTTCTTCTAATACCATTATATCATGTATCTTGATTTTGAAAAGGGAGAATGTTATAATTCGGTGGTAATTTTGAGCCAACAGCCCCTAGAGGATCCTCATCCTCCCGGGGCGCGGCTCACCGGCGGAAAAGACGGGAGCCGCCTGCTCCCGAAGGGAAAGGAGCGGCGTCTATGAAGCCAATGGGGACGTGTGTATACACTCCCACCCGCGACTGTATCCGCCACGCGTTCCGGGCCAGCGGGAAACGGCATCTGCTGATCACCGGCAGCCGGGGCAGCGGGAAGACCACCATCCTGAAAGAGCTTGAAGGGGATCGGCTCCCCGGAGTGACAACCTGGGCGGCGCCCTGCCGGGGCGTGTATTTGAAGAACAACCGCACCGGGGAGACGGCCCAGGTGGGGATCTACGACCCTGCCATTCCCGGCCCGGACAGGAAAATGCGGCCTTGCCCGGAGGGCTTTTCCCGGTGGGGCGTAAACGCGTTGGAGGACGCCCTCCATGCCCCCGGAGATTGGGTCAGCATCGACGAGCTGGGCTACCTGGAAGCCCAGTCCCCGGAGTACCAGCAGGCCCTGACCCGGCTGCTGACAGGCAAGCGCCTCCTGGCAGCCGTGCGCCGGGAATGCCTCAGTCCCCGGGAGGATGCCTTCACCGTGGATCTGGACGATCCTTACGGAAACGTGGGCTGTGTGATCCTGGCCTCGGGTCTGGGCCGCCGGTTCGGCGGAAACAAGCTTATGGCCTCCTTCCGGGGCAAGCCCCTGATCGCCTATGCTCTGGAGGCGACGGAAGGGATCTTTTCTCGCCGGGTGGTGGTCACCCGGCACCGGGAGGTGGCGGATTACTGCCGGGAGCGGGGCGTGGAGGCCCTGCTGCACCGGCTGCCCCACCGGTCGGACACGGTGCGTCTGGGACTGGAGGCTCTGGGGGATGTGGACGGATGCCTGTTCTGCCCCGGAGATCAGCCCCTGCTGGAGCGCCAGACGGTGGCGGCGTTGGCCCTGTGGGGTGCCAACGCTCCCGATGCCATCCTCCGTCCGGCCTGGGCCGGCGTACCCGGCTCGCCGGTGCTGTTCCCCAAATGGGCCGTTCCGGAGCTGAAAGCCTTGCCTCAAGGCGCCGGCGGAGGCCATCTGGCGAAAAAATACCCCCACCGTGTAGCCCTTCTGCCTTTGGAGGACGGAAGGCAGCTGCTGGACGTTGACACCCGGGAAGACCTGTCCCGCCTTCAATAACCATCCCCTCACCCCCTCCGGCGGGTGGAAGTTTTCCGCTGCCCCGCGTCCTTGGCAGAGCCGGCGCGGGGCGGAATTCTTTGTGCACACCGTTCAAATCTGTGGAATAACGCCCAAAGCCATTGGGTAAAATCTGAACGTTCTGCCAAAAATGCGATGGCTGCCGGGTTTTTTGACCCGTTTTTCTTGACAAAAACAAAAAAACGTATTAATGTTAATAAACACGCCCAGAAACGCTGGAAACGTTTTCATGTCCCGTTTCCGACGCGTGTCCGAAAATACAACCACAGCGGATCACCGCTTTATTTTTCAGAACGGAGAGCGAACATGGAACTGAATTGCAAGAATATTCTGAAATGGACGGAAGCCCAGCTCAAATACACCTATGACGTGTCCTTGCAGGACGCCACTCCCCAGGAGCTTCACGAGGCTCTGGGGCAGGCCGTGATGATGGCCATTTCCGACAGCTGGAGCAGCTCCAAGAAGGCCCGGATGCACACCCGGAAGGCTTACTACATCTCCGCCGAGTACCTCATCGGCCGTCTGGTCTACAGCAACCTGTACAACCTGGGTATTCTGGAGCAGATGAAGGAGCTGTTTGCCCAGCGGGGCGTGGATCTGGCGGTGCTGGAGGACATCGAGGACGACGCTTTGGGCAACGGCGGCCTGGGCCGTCTGGCTGCCTGCTTCCTGGATTCCGCGGTTTCCACCAACATCCCTCTGTCCGGCTACGGCCTGCGCTATAAGTTCGGCTTGTTCAAGCAGAGCTTTGACGAAGACGGCAGCCAGGTGGAGCAGGCGGACGACTGGACGAAATTCGGCGATCCCTGGTCTTACCGCCGGTATAACCACACGGTGAAGATCCACTTCCCCGACCATACCGTGCTGGCCGTGCCCTATGACATGCCTGTGGTGGGCTACGGCACCGACAACGTGGGCACCCTGCGCCTGTGGCAGTGCGAAGCCGAGCAGGAGCTGGACTTCGGCGCCTTCAACGATCAGGACTACCTCCGGGCGCTGGCCGCCAAGAACAAGGCCGAGGATATCACCCGGGTTCTGTACCCCAACGACTCCACCTGGGAGGGCAAGCGTCTGCGGATCAAGCAGCAGTATGTCCTCAGCTCCGCCTCCCTGCAGGATATGCTGCGCACCTTCAAGAGCGCCTACCCCGGCAGCGACCTGAGCCGCTTTGCCCAGGTCTACGCCGTGCAGCTGAATGACACCCACCCCGCTATGTCCATCCCCGAGCTGATCCGTCTGCTCATGGCGGAGGGCAAGAGCTTTGACGAGGCCTTCGCCATCGCCCAGAAGACCTTCTCCTACACCAACCACACCGTAATGGGCGAAGCTCTGGAGAAGTGGCCCCTGGATTTGATGCGCAGCGTGGTGCCTGAGATCGTGGACATCATCTGCCGTATTGACGAGAAGCTGAAGCGGGAGCATCCCCATCTGTTTATCGTCAAGGACAACACCGCCCACATGGCCAACCTGTCGGTGTATGTCGGCTCCTATGTCAACGGCGTGGCCCAGATCCACACCCAGATTCTGAAGGACGACTGCTTCAAGGATTGGTACTATGCCTACCCCGAGCGCTTCCAGAACAAGACCAACGGCATCACCCCCCGCCGGTGGGTGGGCCTGTGCAATCCGGAGCTGACCGCGCTCATCACCGAAAAGGTGGGCAGCGACTTCGTCAAGGATCTGGAGCGGATCTCCGGGTTGAAGGAGCACATCGACGCCGATACCATCGCCCGGTTCAACGCCATCAAGCGCCAGAAGAAGGAACAGCTGTGCGCCGTCATTGAAAAGCGGGAGGGCATCCGTCTGAATCCCGACTTCATCTTCGACGTCCAGGTGAAGCGCCTGCACGAGTACAAGCGGCAGCTTCTGAACATTATTTCCATTGTGGACATTTACTTCCGGCTGAAGGAAGGCCGTCTGCCGGACTTCCAGCCTACGGTGTACCTGTTCGGCGCCAAGTCCGCCCCCGGCTACGCCCGGGCCAAGGCCATCATCCGCTATATCAACCGGGTTGCCAAGATGATTAACAACGATCCCGCCGTGAGCCACAAGCTGAAGGTGGTCTTCGTGCAGAACTATAACTGCTCCTACGCCGAGCACATCATCCCCGCCGCGGACATCTCTGAGCAGATCTCTCCCGCCGGCACCGAAGCCTCCGGCACCGGCAATATGAAGCTGATGCTCAACGGCGCGGTGACCCTGGGCACCCTGGACGGCGCCAATGTGGAAATCGCCCAGGAGGCCGGCATGGACAACGAGTATATCTTTGGCCACACTGTGGAGCAGATCAACGCCATTAAGGATCACTATCACGCCAGAGGCATTTACGATACCAACGCCGACCTGCGCCGGGCCATCAACACCCTGGTGGACGGCACCGTGCCCACGGATGACGCCCAAAGGGAGCTGTTCCACGCCCTGGTGGACGGCGCCTCCTGGCACAGAGCGGATCACTACTACCTGCTGCTGGACTACGCCTCCTATTTTGACGCCAAGCTCCGGGCCAACCGGGACTATGCCAACCGGGAAGCCTTCGGCCGCAAGTGCCTGATGAATGTGGCCTCCGCCGCCAAGTTCTCCTCCGACCGCACCATCCGCCAGTACGCCCAGGAGATCTGGCACGTCCAGCCCCGGCAGGCCTGACCGATTTCCAAACCGCCGGAATTCAAAAAATACCATCCCAAGCCCGAAGAAGTCCGACCCCTTCTTCGGGCTTTTCCCATGCTTGCGCCCCCTCTCAGTCAAAAATCACAGACTTTTGACTGAGAGGGGGAACCAGGGTCACCCCTACCCCAGCAGCTCAGAAAGACGCACTGCGGTAAGACCTCTCAGCCGCGAATCAGAGATTCGCGCCAGCTCTCCTTTTAAGAAGAGCCGAGGGTGTATGGTGTCGGGGCAAAGTATCCAGTTTTTTCCAGGGAAACCGATAAAAATATACTGAAAAAAACGAAAAATGTGTTTACAATCTGTTCCCCTTGTGGTAAAATGTATCCGGTGGAGGTTGGGACTTTCTTCCAGCCGAGGCCAAAATGCTTTGAAAAAGGGGCTTTGCCCCATAGCATACTATTTTTTATTATTTACAGGAGGCAAACCAATGGCAAACATCGACTTAACCAAGTATGGCATCACCGGTACCACCGAGATCGTCTACAATCCCTCTTACGAGCAGTTGTTTGAGGAGGAGACCAAGCCCGGTCTGACCGGCTACGAGGTGGGCACCGTCACCGAGCTGGATACCGTCAATGTGATGACCGGCATTTACACCGGCCGGTCCCCTAAAGATAAGTACATTGTCATGGACGCCAACTCCAAGGATACCGTGTGGTGGGACACGCCCGAGTATCACAACGACAACCACCCCATGTCCGAGGACACCTGGGCCACTGTCAAGGATCTGGCTGTGAAGGAGCTGTCCAACAAGCGCCTGTTCGTGGTGGACGCCTTCTGCGGCACCAACGCTGATACCCGTATGGCCGTCCGCTTCATCATGGAAGTGGCATGGCAGGCCCACTTTGTTAAGAACATGTTCATCCGTCCCTCTCAGGAGGAGCTGAAGAACTTCGAGCCTGACTTCGTGGTGTACAACGCCTCCAAGGCCAAGGTGGACAACTACAAGGAGCTGGGCTTGAACTCCGCCACCTGCGCCGCCTTCAACATCACCTCCCGGGAGCAGGTCATCCTGAACACTTGGTACGGCGGCGAGATGAAGAAGGGCATGTTCTCCATGATGAACTACTATCTGCCCCTGAAGGGCGTGGCCTCCATGCACTGCTCCGCCAACACCGACATGAACGGCGAGAATACCGCCATCTTCTTCGGCCTGTCCGGCACCGGCAAGACCACCCTGTCCACCGACCCCAAGCGTCTGCTCATCGGCGACGACGAGCACGGCTGGGATGACAACGGCGTGTTTAACTACGAGGGCGGCTGCTATGCCAAGGTCATCAACCTGGACAAGGAGTCCGAGCCTGACATCTACAACGCCATCCGCCGCAACGCTCTGCTGGAGAACGTAACCGTGGACGCCAACGGCAAGATCGACTTCGCCGATAAGTCCGTCACCGAGAACACCCGTGTGTCCTACCCCATCGACCACATTGAGAAGATCGTCCGTCCTGTTTCCGCCGGCCCCGCCGCCAAGAACGTGATTTTCCTGTCCGCCGACGCCTTCGGCGTGCTGCCTCCCGTGTCCATCCTGACCAAGGAGCAGACCGAGTACTACTTCCTGTCCGGCTTCACCGCCAAGCTGGCCGGCACCGAGCGGGGCATCACCGAGCCCACGCCCACCTTCTCCTCCTGCTTCGGCCAGGCCTTCCTGGAGCTGCACCCCACCAAGTACGCTGAGGAGCTGGTCAAGCGGATGGAAATGAGCGGCGCCAAGGCCTACCTGGTGAATACCGGCTGGAACGGCACCGGCAAGCGGATCTCCATCAAGGACACCCGGGGCATCATCGACGCCATCCTGGACGGCTCCATCAACAATGCCCCCACCAAGACCATCCCGCTGTTCAACTTCGAGGTTCCCACCCAGCTGCCCGGCGTTGACCCCGCCATCCTGGATCCCAGAGACACCTATGCCAACGTAGCCGACTGGGAGACCAAGGCGAAGGATCTGGCTTCCCGGTTCGTCAAGAACTTTGCCAAGTACGAAGGCAACGAAGCCGGTAAGGCTCTGGTCGCGGCCGGCCCCGAGATCAAGTAATCCAACCTTCCCACCGGAGCCGGGGATTTTTCCCCGGCTATTGGTGTAACATACCGGCAATATCCCCCCCACAAAGGGTTTTCCCATATCCATCAATCCATTTTACGGAGGTTACTACAAAATGGCAAAAAAAGTTCAGTTTGTGGAGACTGTGCTCCGGGACGCCAACCAGTCTCTCATCGCCACCCGTCTGCCCTATGACAAGTTCGAGCCCATGCTGGAGACCATCGACCAGGCCGGTTACTACGCCATCGAGTGCTGGGGCGGCGCTACCTTTGACGTCTGCCTGCGCTATCTGAAGGAAGATCCCTGGGAGCGGCTGCGGAAGATCCGGGCCAAGGTTCCCAACACCAAGCTGCAGATGCTGCTCCGGGGCCAGAACGTGCTGGGCTACGCCCACTACCCCGACGATTTCGTGAAGCTGTTCGTGAAGAAGGCTGTGGAGAACGGCATGGACATCATCCGGATCTTCGACGCCCTGAACGACGTGAACAACCTGAAGGTGGCCATGGAAGCCACTGTCAACGCCGGCGCCATTGCCTCCGGAACCATCTCCTACACCACCTCCCCGGTGCACACCCACAAAAAGTACGTGGAAATGGTGAAGGAGCTGAAGGCCATGGGCGCTTCCACCATCTGCATTAAGGATATGGCCGGCATCATGGGCCCCCAGGAGGCTTACGACCTGGTCAGCGCCATTAAGGATGCTACCCCCGAACTGCCCATCGACCTGCACACCCACTCCACCACGGGCCTTGCCTTTATGACCTACCTGAAGGCGGTGGAGGCCGGATGCGACATCATCGACACCGCCATCTCCCCCTTCTCCGGCGGCACCTCTCAGCCCGCCACCGAGACCCTGGCCTACGCCCTGCGCCAGCTGGGCTATGAGGTGGATCTCAACGACGACGCCACCAAGAAGATGGCCGACTATTTCAAGACTGTCCGGGACGGCTTTATTGCCGACGGCACCCTGATGCCCAAGTCCATGGCCACCGATACCCAGTGCCTGACCTACCAGATCCCCGGCGGCATGCTGTCCAATCTGCTTTCCCAGCTGAAGCAGGTCAACGCCCTGGATCGGTTCGACGAGGTGCTCCTGGAGACTCCCAAGGTTCGTAAGGATATGGGCTATCCTCCCTTGGTGACCCCCACCAGCCAGATGGTTGGCGTCCAGGCCGTGCGCAACGTGCTGGACGGCAAGCGCTACAAGTCCGTCTCCAAGGAGATCAAGGCCTACTGCCGGGGCGAGTACGGCCGCACCCCCGCCCCCATTGACCAGGAGATCCAGAAGCAGATCCTGGGCGACGAGCAGCCCCTGACCGGCCGCTACGCCGATACGCTGGCGCCTGTGGTGGAGAAGACCCGCCAGAAGCTGGGCGATCTTGCCAAGTCCGACGAGGATGTGCTCAGCTATATCGCCTTCCCCAACCTTGCCGAACGGTTCCTGGAGGAGCGGAAGATCAAGGAAGAAAACGAAGGCACCTATACCATCGTCCTTTGCTAAGGAGGCCTTCCTATGAAATTCTTCGGATTTCTGAGCAAGAAGAAGGAGCAGCCCGCCGTGGCAGCTACCGCCCCTGCCGCGGCCCCTGCACCGGCGCCTGCTCCGGCGCTGGCCCCCGGCAGCGCCGGCCGGCTGAAGCTGTACGACACGCCCCCCAAGACTGCCGCCATGCTGATGGCCATTGTGGCCGACACCATGGGCAAGCCCCTGAACGAACTGCGCTTCATTTCCATCAAGGAGGTCAAATAAACCATGAAATATAAAGTGACCCTGAACGGCCGCACCTACGAGGTGGAGGTCGAAGCCGGCAAGGCCATGATCCTGGACGAGTACGAGGCCTTTGCCCCCGCGGCGCCCGCTCCTGTGGCCGCCCCCGCGGCTCCCGCCGCCGCCCCCGCCGCGGCCCCCGCCCCCGCCCCTGCTGCCCCCACGGTGAATGTCACCGGCGGCACCACCGTAGCCTCCCCCATGCCCGGCACCATTCTCAAGACCGTGGTCAGCGTGGGCCAGGCCGTGAAGGAAGGGGATCTGCTGGTGGTTCTGGAAGCCATGAAGATGGAGAACGAGATCTACGCTCCCTGCGACGGCACCGTCACTGCCGTGCCTGTGTCCAAGGGTTCCACCGTTGACACCGGCGCCGCCCTGGTGGTCATCGGCGGCACTGCTGTGGCTGCCGCCCCCGTGGCCGCTCCCGCCCCCGCTCCCGTAGCGGCGCCCGCTCCCGCTCCTGTAGCGGCTCCCGCTCCCGCCGCTCCCGTGGCTGCTCCCGCGGCTGTGGCCGCCGGGGAAGCGGTGTGCGCGCCCATGCCCGGCACCATTTTGAAGGTCGCCGTCTCCGCCGGTCAGGCGGTGAAGGAGGGCGACCTGGTGGTGGTTCTGGAAGCCATGAAGATGGAGAACGAAATCTTCGCTCCCAAGTCCGGCACCGTTGCCCAGGTTCTGGTCTCCAGAGGCGCCACCGTAGATACCGGCGCCGCTATGGTGGTCATCAACTGAGTTTTCCTGCCCCAAAACAGCCGCGCGGGTTTCCCACGCGGCTGTTTTTTGCCTGAGAAATCCGCGGAAGGCTCAAAAGGGGAGAAATTCCCCGTGGATTTCCCGCTTTTCAGCCACACAAATGAGAACAGCCGCCCCTCTTCCGGGGCGGCTGTTTCGCGTTGGGGGTTACAGGGTGACCTCCACCAGGCACAGCGGAGCTTGGGTCAGGGGTACCACCTTGCCGGTGACGGCCTTGCCGTCGGCGGCGAGGGAGGGACTTCCGGTGCGCTTGACGTGGATGACGTAGGTGCTGCCCCGGAATTTCCGGCGGACGGTGAATTCCTCCCAGTCCTCAGGCACGCAGGGATCCACCACCAGGCCGTCGTAGTCCGGACGGATGCCCAGGATGTACTGGCTGATGGACAGGAAGGTCCAGCTGGCGGTGCCGGTGAGCCAGCTGTTCTTGGCATGGCCGGGGTTCCCGGAGGCACGGCCGGTGATGGTCTGGGAGTAGACATAGGGCTCTGTCTCGTGGATCTCGCTTCTGTCCTCCAGGTAGGCCGGGCAGATCCGGCGGTAGATATCGAAGGCTTCGTTGCCTCGGCCCAGAGTGGCCTCGGCGCAGACAATCCAGGGGTTATTGTGGCAGAAGATGGAGCCGTTCTCCTTGAATCCGGGAGGATAGGAGGAGATCTCCCCCAGCTCCGTGTGATACTCCGTGTAGCAGGGGCTGAGCAACTCCACGCCGTACTCGCCCAGCAGGTGCTTGCGGGTGGACTCCATGGCCTTCAGACCATGGCCGGTGTCCTTGCCGATGCCGGCCAGGGTGCAGAAGCCCTGGGGCTCGATGTAGATCTTGCCCTCCTTGCAGCTGTGGCTGCCCACCTTAGCGCCGAAGGCGTCATAGGCCCGGAGGAACCATTCTCCGTCCCAGCCGTATTCCAGGGTGGCCTTCTCCATTTCCTTCACCGCGGCGCGGATTTCCTCCGCCTCCGCCTCCAGGCCGATGCGGCTGCACAGGGCGGCGTAGTCCCCGGCGTACTTGACAAACATACCCGCGATGAACACGGACTCCGCCACCGGGCCGTCGTCCGGCCCGTAGATCTGGAAGCTCTCTCCCGGCTCCTGGGAGAAGCAGTTTAGGTTCAGACAGTCGTTCCAGTCCGCCCGGCCGATGAGGGGCAGACCGTGGGGGCCGAGGTGACCCATGGTGTAGCGGACGCTGCGGCGCACATGCTCCAGCAGGGGAGCGGCGTTGTCCGGGTCGTTGTCAAAGGGAGTGGGGTGATCCAGAATGGCGAAGTCCCCGGTTTCCTTCACATAAGCGGTGACCGCCCCCACCAGCCACAGCGGATCGTCGTTGAAGCCGCCGCCGATGTCGGCGTTGCCCCGCTTGGTCAGGGGCTGATACTGGTGATAGGTGGCCCCGCTGGGCAGCTGGATGGAAGCAATGTCGATGATCCGCTCTCTGGCCCGCTCCGGGACAATGTGCATGAAGCCGTACAGATCCTGACAGGAATCCCGGAAGCCCATGCCCCGGCCGATGCCGGTCTCATAGTAAGAGGCGGAGCGGCTCATGTTGAAGGTGACCATGCACTGGTACTGGTGCCAGATGTTCACCATGCGATCCAGCTTGTCGTTGCCGGATTCCAGGCGGTAGTTGCTCAGCAGACCGTCCCAGTAGGCTCCCAGATCCGCCATGGCCTGATCCACCGCGGCGAAGGAGGCGTACTTGGCCATGACGCGGTGGGCGTCGTCCTTGCGGATAACCCCGGGGGCGATGAACTTTTGATCTCTGGGGTTGCGGCCGTAGCCCAGGACGAAGGTGGCGCGGTAGCTCTGACCGGGCTGCAACGTCACGTCCAGCCGGTGGCAGCCGATGGGATACCAGCCGGTGATCCGGCTGGAGGCGGAACGCTCCTCCCGCACCAGCTGGGGGTCGGCCCAATCCCCCATGTGGCCCAGGAAGGTGTTGCGGTCGGTGTCAAAGCCCGCAGTGGGAACGTTGACGCCGTAGAAGGCATAGTGATCCCGGCGCTCCCGATACTCGGTCTTGTGGTAGATCACCCCGTCCTCCACCTCGGACTCGGCGATGTTCAGGTTGCGCTGGTAGTTCTGGGCGTCGTCGGAGGCGTTCCACAGGCACCACTCCATGCAGCCCCAGACCTGCAGGGTTTTGACCTGATCCGTATCATTTTTCAGCACCAGGTCGTGAAGCTCGCAGTTCTCCCCCTGGGGCACCAGGAAGGTGACGGAGGCGTCCAGGCCGTCCTTGCTGCTGTGGAGCACGGTGTAGCCCATGCCGTGACGGCACTGGTAGCTGTCCAGCGCCGTGCGGGTGGGCAGCCAGCCCGGGTTCCAGGGGGCCTTGCCGGTCTCCTTGATGTAATAGAACCGGGCGCCGCAGTCGGCGGGAACGGCGTTATACCGGTAGCGCAG
Organism: uncultured Oscillospiraceae bacterium; assembly: GCA_944385545.1. Classification (GTDB taxonomy): domain Bacteria; phylum Bacillota; class Clostridia; order Oscillospirales; family Oscillospiraceae; genus Faecousia. The sequence continues at coordinate 14,333 of CALWXQ010000028.1, forward strand.
GATCCGCTGGAGTTTGGCGTCCCGGTAGAAGCAGTAGCCGCCGCCGGTGTTGGAGATCATTCCCAGAAAATCCTCGCTGCCCAGGTAGTTGATCCAGGGCAGAGGCGTCCGGGGGGTGGTGATGACGTATTCCCGCCGGGAATCGTCAAAATAGCCGAATTTCATGTTGACCACTCCGTTTCCCTCCGATGCGTGTCGGAGAAAGTTTCGATAACGTTTAAGTAACGTCATTTGTATTCTGACATTTTATAATCATATCGGATGTTTTCGGGAAAAGCAAGGGGTTATTTACGAAAATTCACGAAAATCTTCCGCCTCCGGAGGCTGCTGCTTCCGGGAAAGGGGCGTAGGGTTTGGCTTGCTTTTTTCCAAAGGATTCGGTATACTATACTGGATACGGAATAACACAAAAAAGCTTGAAAGCCAAGGCGTTCCGCTTCCTTTGGTGTTATCCGGGCGCAATCGATTAAGCGTTTTTACAAAGGAGGGGGATCCATGGCGTCTTTGAAGGACGTCGCCCGGTACTGCGGCGTCTCGGTGGCCACGGTGAGCAAGGCCCTCAACGACCGGGCGGACATCGGGGAGCCTACCAAGGCCCGGATCCGGGAGGCGGCGGAGGAGCTGGGCTATCAGGCCAACGCCGCCGCCCGGGCCTTGAAGACCAACCGCAGCTACACGCTGGGGGTGCTGTTCGTGGACGAGCGGCGCAGCGGCCTGGCCCATGAATACTTTTCCGCGGTGCTGGAGAGCTTCAAGGCGGAGGCGGAGGCCCTGGGCTACAACATCACCTTCATCAACCGCAGCGCCGGCGGCCGGCAGTCCACCTACCTGCAGCACTGCCGGTATCGGGGCATGGACGGAGTGGTCATCGCCTGTGTGGACTTCCGGGATCCCCAGGTTCTGGAGCTGGTGGACAGCGGCATCCCCTTGGTTACCATCGATCACGCCTTCAACAACGCCGTTGCCGTGGTATCGGACAATCTGGCCGGGGCGCAGACCCTGGTGCGCCATGTCCACAGCAAGGGCCACCGGAAGATCGCCTTCCTCCACGGGGAGGCCACCGTGGTCACCCAAAACCGGCTGGCGGGCTTCCACCGGGCCTGCGGGGAGCTGGGGATCAGGGTGCCGGAGGAATACATACGCCCCTGCGTCTACCACGACCCCCAGGGCTGCGCCCGGGCCACCCGGGAATTGCTGGAACTGCCGGAGCCGCCCAGCTGCATTCTGTTCCCCGACGACTTTTCCGCCTTGGGAGGGATCAACGCCCTGAACCGGCTGGGCCTTCGCCTGGGTCAGGACATCTCCGCCGTGGGCTACGACGGCATCCAGCTGGCCAAAGTCCTGGGGCTGACCACCTACGCCCAGGACACCCGGCAGCTGGGGAAAACCGCCGCGAACCGGCTGGTCAGCCTCATCGAGAAGCCCCGGCTCACGCCGGTGGAGCGCATTCTGATCTCCGGCGCTCTGTGCCCCGGCAGCTCCGTGGCCCAACTCTAATCTAAGGAAGCTCTGAATAAATCGTCTTCGGCTGAATGCCGGATCTTTTGCCCCATCCGTGCAGTTTAAAAAGTGGGAAATACATACAGTATTCCTCCACTTTTTAAACTTTCGGCTGAGTCAAAATCTCTCGGCATCAGCTCTTGCCGATTTAATCAGAGCTTCCCTAAACAAATTGACCGAATTCCTCTGGGGAATTCGGTCAATTGCGATAAGGTTACATAACCTTGACCACGATTTTAGGCACCCGGGCGATGAGCAAGCTGACGATGGCGGTGAGGAGGATCTCCGGGATCATGTAGATGCCGTTGTAGACCAGGGAGTACACCAGGCCCAGGGTGGTGGGATCCAGAGAAGCCACCAGGGAGCCGCCCCAGGCGGGGAAGCCCTCCTGGGTGAAGAACCACTCCGCCCAGCCGGAGAACAGGATGAAGCCGGAGACGATATGGGCCAGATACCGGCAGCCCAGGGCCACCAGGGAGCCGCACATCAGCCCCAGGCCGGGGGACTGGATGCGGTTGCGGAAGATGCCGCCCAGGCCGATGCAGGTATAGGCCACCACATAGTCCAGCAGGCACATAATCAGGGCGTTGCCGATCATGGCTCCGTCGCCGAAGTAGCCGGGCTGGAAGGCGGCGGTGACGGTGCCGGCGCCCAGAGCCATTTCCACAATGGCGTAGCACACGCCGGTGACCAGGCCCCACTTCACGCCGTAGCGGTAGGAGATCAGCACCACCGGCAGCATACTCACCAGGGTGATCTGGCCGCCGAAGGGCATTTCCGGAATGAAGGCCTTAGATACCACTTCCAGGACAATGGCCATGGCCAGCAGCATGGCGCTTTCGGTGAGTCGTTTGGTTTTGGTTTGCATAGAATTCCCTCCATAAAGAAAATGGATCGCATTGCAAGCCGTCCAGGTGCAATGCGATACCGGAGTATCTCATCTATGCATCTTTCCCTCCGACGGTATTGGCCGTATCAGGTTCACGGGTCAGGGCGACCAAGCCCAATCTCAGCCGGATGCATCCGGCCCCCCGAAGACGTTTTTGCTGCGATCAAGATTATTATAGCCGAAAGTGGGAAAATGTCAAGTCCCGGAAGGAGATGGATGGAACCGGCAAGCGCTGCCGCCTGGGGGAGGATTTCGAAATCAGTCCCCGGCGCCGGGCCGGGGACTTCCGTCAGGTTTTCTTAACAAATTTTTCGCCGCACCGGGGGCAGGTGATGGAGATCTTCCCCTTGCCTCGGGGGACGCGAACCATTTGGCGGCATTTGGGGCAGTCATAATAGCGGTGCTGCCGATCCTTCAGCCGGGTGACCATCTGTAAAAACCGGCGGTTTTCCTGGTAGCGCTTATAGGTATTCCGGGACAGGCTCCGGAAAATGGCCCAGAGCATCATGCCGTAGCTGAGCACAAACAGGATCATGTTCCACCAGGGGGAGCTGACCATCACCGACAGCAGGCTGGCCGCCAGGCCGATCCCCAGAATCACCATGTTCAGCCGGTCGGTGCCGTAGCGTCCTGCCATGAAGCACCGCAGTCCGGCGGAAAATTTTCCGAAAAGCTGGCGAAACCAGCTGTTGATTCCATGCATAGATAACACCTTTGCTCAGATGAAATTGCCGTGAAGGGGGCGCCTCAAGCGCCGGTGACTATATTATATTGCAAAAAGCGCCAAATGCAACCGCTCACAGGGAAAATTAACGGATTGTTTAAGATTTGATTAAGCAGAAAATTCCAAAGCTTTCCCCTTGGCGAACCCGGCAAAATATGCTATACTATGTCGAAAGTGGATCCCATGCGCAAAGGAGGTCAGACCGTGGATATGCAGGAACAGGTAAAGGACGAGAGCCGGGAAGAGGCTTTGCCCGTGGAAGAGCCGGCGCTGACGGCGCTTCCCGCCCAGGAAGCGGAGGACCTCTGGGAGCCGCCCCGCCGCCGGATCCGTCCGGAGGCTGTTATGGGCGTCATTGCCCTGCTGGCCGGGGCGCTGCTGCTGGTGACGGTGGTGCTGTGCCTGCCATACTTCAACCCCAGCGAGGATCCGGAGAATCTGCGCCATGCCGCCTCCGCCCCCACCCAGTTCCTGGAGCCGACGCGGCAGACCGACCCGGAGCCGGGGGAGGAGCAGACGGAGCCTGCCGACCCCACCATCCCTCCGGATCCTAATCCCTACGACCGCAATGACTTTCAATATAACCACCGCAACTATCTGCTCCTGCAGAATCTGCCCAGCTCCCCCGGGGTGGACGTTTCCGCCCACCAGAAGCACATTGACTGGCAGGCTGTGGCCGATTCCGGCATTGAGTTTGCCATCATCCGCCTGGGCTACCGGGGCTATGAGTCCGGTAAGCTCATGGAGGACGCCTACGCCCAGGAGAATCTGGCCGGAGCCGCCCAGGCCGGGCTGAAGGTGGGAGCCTACTTCTTTTCCCAGGCCCTGAGCATCCAGGAGGCGGACGAGGAAATCGCCTTCATGCTGGATGTGCTGGGGGAATACTATCTGACCATGCCCATTGTGCTGGACTGGGAGATCCCCGCGGACTCCGCCCGTACCGTAGGCATGGACGCCAGAACCCTGACGGATATCCAGATCCATTTCTGCCAGGTGATGGAGGAGCTGGGCTATCAGCCCATGGTCTACTTCAACTGGCACCAGTCGGAGAACCTGTACTACCTCAGCGAGCTGGAGCAGGCTCCCTTCTGGCTGGCCCTGTACCAGGATCGGATGACCTTTCCCTGGAAGGTGGAAATGTGGCAGTACACCGACAGCGGCCGGGTGCCGGGCATCAAAGGCAACGTGGATCTGAATGTCTATATGCCCGACTGAACCGGGGGCCGTCCCCCCGCCGTGGGAACTTCTTTGAATGATGAATCCGAAAACCGGCAAGCCCTTTTGCGGGCTTGCCGGTTTTTTGGAATATGGAAACACTCTAGGGAAGCTCTGATTAAATCGGCAAGAGCTGATGCCGAGAGATTTTGACTCAGCCGAAAGTTTAAAAAGTGGAGGAATACTGTATGTATTTCCCACTTTTTAAACTGCACGGATGGGGCAAAAGATCCGGCATTCAGCCGAAGACGATTTATTCAGAGCTTCCCTAGATGCAGCCTTCGTTACCGGGCGGGAGTCTGCGATACAGGAAAAGGCCCGGAGCGCATTGGCTCCAGGCCCTGCCTGGTGGTGACCCGTACGGGAATCGAACCCATGTTACCGCCGTGAAAGGGCGGTGTCTTAACCGCTTGACCAACGGGCCTGGTAGCGGCAATCTGATTCGAACAGATGACATACCGGGTATGAACCGGCTACTCTACCGACTGAGTTATGCCGCCATGGGTGGACGCGAAATTTCGGCAGCGCCGAAATCAGCTTCCTTATTATAGTCGCTGAAGTTCCATTTGTCAAGATATTTTTTCGGTTTTTCCGGAAAGATCCTGGAAATACTCACCATGAGGTGAATTTCCATGAAGATGCTAAAATGGATTGCCCTGTTCGTCCTGGGGGGCGGGGGGTACGTGGGTCTGGAGCTGCTCTACCGGGGCTACAGCCACGGTAGTATGTTCCTGGCCGGCGGGGTGTGCTTCCTGCTCATCGGCCGCCTGGGGAAGCTGCCCCTGGGTCTGCCCCTGCGGGTGCTGGCCGGGGTAGGGGCGGTGACGGCGGTGGAGCTGGTCACCGGCCTTCTGGTGAACCGGGACTACCGGGTCTGGGATTACCGGAGCCAGCCGGGCAACTTCCTGGGCCAGATTTGTCCCGCCTTCATCGCCCTGTGGATCCCGGTGACCGCTCTGGCCATGGGCCTGTACGCCCTGGCGGAAGCGGGGCTGGACCGTCTGCTGGGCCTGATCCCGCCGCCCCAATAAGCCGCAAATCATGGGGCCTGTCCCAGTTCTGAGACAGGCCCCCGGGGTTGGTTTTGTCAGGCGAGAATGGGCTTCAGAGCCTGGGCCAGGACGTCCTTCTGGGCCTGGGCTTCGGCAAGATCCTTGCCCAGGGTGGTGAAGTAGGTCTTGATCTTCGGCTCCGTGCCGGAGGGGCGCACCACTACGGTGGCGCCGCCTTCCAGGGCGTAGATCAGCACGTTGGCGGAGGGAAGGCCCGTTTCCTCGGGCTTGCGGTAGTCGGTGACCTTTACCACCTTGTGGCCGCCGATCTGGGCGGGGGGATCCGCCCGCAGGCCGGACATGATGGCGTTCATCTTATCCATGCCCGTCAGGCCCGGGAACTCGAAGGAGTCCACCTGGTTCAAATACCGGCCGTACTGGCTGTAGATGGCCTCCAACCGCTCCTTGATGGACGAGCCGATGGAGCGGTAATACGCCGCCATTTCGCAAATGAGCATGGAGGCCACCACCGCGTCCTTATCCCGGACATAGGGGCCGGCCAGGTAGCCGTAGCTCTCCTCGAAGCCGAAGATGAACCGCTCCACCTCGCCCGCTGCCTCCAGGGAGGCGATCTGGTCGCCGATCCACTTAAAGCCGGTGAGCACGCTGCGCATTTCCACACCGTAGTGGGCGGCCACCGCGTCGGCCAGGGGGGTAGAGACGATGGACTTCACCGCCACGGCCTTTTCCGGCAGGGTGCCGGCTTCCTTCCGGCCCTGGCAGATGTAATCCAGCAGCAGCACGCCCACCTCGTTACCGGTGACCAGCTGGTAGGAGCCGTCGGGGCAGCGGATGGCGATGCCCACCCGGTCGGCGTCGGGATCCGTGGCCAGCATCAGGTCTGCGCCGGAGGACTTTGCCAGCTCCAGGCCCAGCCGCAGCGCCTCGTAAATCTCCGGGTTGGGGTAGGGGCAGGTGGGGAAGTTGCCGTCGGGATCCTTCTGCTCGGGGACGATGGTGATGTCGTCAATGCCGATGTCCCGGAGCACCCGGGTCACAGGCACCAGGCCGGAGCCGTTCAGGGGGGAGTAGACCAGCTTCAGCCCCGCGGTCTTGCACAGGCCGGGACGGACGGAGCGGGCCTTGATGGCGTCGTAGAGGGCCTCCTTACAGTCCTCGCCCACGTATTCAATGAGGCCCTGGGCCAAACCAGCGTCGAAGGCTATGGTCTTGGCCCCGGTGAGCACGTCGGTGTTCTGGATCTCGGCGTAGACAATGGCGGCTGCGTCGTCGGTCATCTGGCAGCCGTCGGGGCCGTAGGCCTTATAGCCGTTGTACTTGGCGGGGTTGTGGGAGGCGGTAATCATAATGCCGGCGTTGGCTCCGTAGTATCGGGTGGCAAAGGACAGGGCGGGTACAGGCATCAGCGCGTCGTAGATCCGCACATGGATGCCGTTGGCCGCCAGTACGCAGGCGGCTTCCCTGGCAAAAACGTCGGAATTGATCCGGCTGTCGTAGGAGATAGCCACCAGCTGATTGCCCCCCTGGGTCTTGACCCAGTTGGCAAGGCCCTGGGTGGCCTGGCGTACCACGTAAATATTCATCCGGTTGGTGCCCGCGCCCAGAACGCCCCGCAGTCCCGCGGTGCCGAACTTCAGCGCCACGGCGAAGCGATCCTTGATCTGCTCCTCCTGGCCCTGGATCTGCTCCAGCTCCGCCTTCAGAGCCGGATCCTCCAGCTCCTGGCTCAGCCAGCGCCGGTAATCATCCATGTACATGTGAATCACCTGTCCTTACTGTTAAATTCAGTGGCCGGAGACACAGACCCCGGCTGATAATATCATAACATCCCAGCGGCGGAACTGTCAATTCGTCAGCTTGTCCAGTCCTGATTGGATATTTTTGTAAAAATCGACTGTTCTTCCGGCTTTGGTTGCTTTTTTTCGAAAAATCCGGTAAAATATGGAAAGAACAAATTGACCCGGCAGCTGAGCATGTCCTCTCTTGGCGCGACCCTCCGGCAGGGCGGGCCGCGCGGTCTCGGCAGTGAATGGCGCCCCACCGGGGTGTTATTCACTGCCGCCACTGCCCTTGGCTTACTCCTTAGGAAGGCGAGCCAAGGGCGGCGCGGCTGTCATAGGGTACCAACGATTTTCCGGAAAGGAGCCACCGATTTATGCCCCACAGAACCATGCAAAACCGACAGCGCAGCGCCGACATGCTGGAGCAGCCAATTTCCCGGATCATTCCCAAAATGGCGATCCCCACCATTGTGGCGTTTCTCATCAATTCCGTCTATTCCCTGGCGGATACCTACTTCGTCAGCTCCCTAGGCACCAGCGCCACCGCGGCGGTGAGCGTCAATGCCTCCCTGGATCAGTTGATCATGATGGCAGGCTCCATGCTGGCGGTGGGAGCCAACAGCTACATCGCCCGGCTCCTGGGCCGGGGAGATGAGAAGAAGGCCAGTCAGGTTCTATCCACCGCCTTCTTCCTGGCGGGGGGCCTGGGGGCGACGATCATGATCCTGGGGCTGAGCTTCATGGAGCCAATGGTTCGGATGCTGGGGGCTACGGATACCTGCCAGCAGTACGCCGTGGACTACGCCACCTATGTACTCTACGCCGCCCCCTTTATGGCCTGCAACTTTGTGATGAATCAGTGCCTGCGCAGTGAGGGCAGCGCCACGCTGTCCATGGTGGGCATGGGCTTCGGCGGGGTGCTCAACTGCGTCCTGGATCCCATTTTCATTTTCACCCTGGATATGGGGGTGGCGGGAGCCTCCCTGGCAACTGCCATTTCCAAGTGGGTCAGCTTCGCCATTCTGATCTTCCCCTATCTCACCCGGCGCAGCCTGCTGCGTCTGTCCCTGGGGAATTTCTGCCCCAGCCAGGAGATCATTACCTCGGTGGTCAGCGTGGGGTCGTCGTCCATGTTCCGCTCCGGTCTGGCGGTGGTGGCCGGGATCCTGCTCAACGATCTGGCCGGAAGCATTTCCGACTCGGTGCTGGCGGGCATCGGGGTGTGCACCAAGGTAATGATGTTCCCCTTCAGCATCATTCTGGGCTTCGGCAGCGGCTTCCAGCCGGTGGCGGGGTACAATTGGGGCGCCAAGCGCTATGACCGGGTGGAGGAAAGCTACCGGTTCTGCGCCTGGGTGGCTCTGATCGGGGCCGGGGTCTTGGCGCTGCTGGTGACCCTGCTGTCGGATCAGATCATCGTGGCCTTTGCCGGGGTGGATCCCCAGATGCGCCACATCGGCCGGATCTGCATGATCAGTCAGTGCGTCGCCCTGCCCATTCACGCCTGGGTGGCGGTGGTGAACATGCTCTGCGCCGGTCTCGGCAACGCCAAGGGGGCCTTCGCCCTGGCTACCGCCCGGCAAGGCACCTGCTTCCTGCCCCTGCTGTTCCCCATGACCTGGCTGCTGGGGGCGTACGGCGTGGCCACCGTCCAGGCGGCGGCGGATGTTCTGAGCCTGGCGCTGGCGGTTCCCATTATGGCCGGAATGAAAAAGCGGATCGCCGCGGCAAAAGCTGAGCATTCGCAGGAGCATCCATGATCGTCAAGCAGTCCTTTCTCTACCCGCCCAAGGGAGCGGACCGCCCCCTGCACATCTACCTGCCCCGGAACGCCCTTTCCTCCGGGGAGCGGTATCCGGTGATGTATTTCTTTGACGGCCACAACCTGTTTTCCGACCGGGACGCCACCTACGGCAAGTCCTGGGGCATGGAGGCTTTTTTGGAGGGCTGGAACAAGGACATGATTCTGGTGGGTATGGAGTGCGGCCATGACGGTCAGGAGCGGCTGAGCGAATACCTGCCCTACCCGGCGGATCCGGACAGCTGGTTCTCCGGCTTCGCCCCCATGGGCAAGGTCACCATGGACTGGATTGTGGAGCAGGTGAAGCCTTACATCGACGCCAACTATCCCACCATCCCCTTCCGGGAGTGCACCGGCATCGGCGGCTCCAGCATGGGCGGACTGATGGCGGTATACGCCGCTTTGGAATATAACCGGTGGTTTTCCAAAGCCGCCTGCGTCTCCAGCGCCATAGGCTTCTGCATGGGGCCGCTGACCCGGGATCTGTACAGCCGCCCCATCAGCCCGGACACCCGGGTATATCTGTCCTGGGGTACCGGGGAGGTCAAGGGCGCGGCCCCGGATCGGGAGGATCGGCAGAGCGATACCTACCACCGCAACCGCCGGGTGGCCCACGGCTTTGCCCGGGCGGGGGCTACGGTGAAGCTGCGCTGCCAGGTGGGCGGCGGACACCGGGAAGCCGACTGGGAAAAGCTGGTGCCTGAGTTCATGCCCTTTCTCTGGCAGGGCCAGGGAAGCTCTGATCTATGAATCATTTTCCTATCATAGGAAATCGTCTTCGGCTGAGCGCCGGGAGATGTTGGCGCAACTCCGCGGATGAGCCAACATCTCCCGGCCTCCGTTTTTTCCATTCCATCAGAGGTTCCCCGGGAAAAGCGAAAAAAGGATTGCTTTTTTCGCCCATACGGTATAATATTAAAAAATATGCTTATCGACTTAACACAGCCTGCGGCCCTGTGGGCCGCCTTGGCTCGCCCCTTGGGGTAAGCGAAGCGCA
>CALWXQ010000029.1 GCA_944385545.1 uncultured Oscillospiraceae bacterium
CTTCGCTGTGAACGATGCCGTTGGGAACGGTTTCGGCTGCTTGGTTCCGAAGGTTATTCGTTGAACCAAGCCCATACCTTTTCTCCGTCCCCCCTTCCTTTTTGGGGCAAACGGTGGTATGATGTAATTTAATAGCGGTCGTCCTCGTCCAATGCCGCCGGGCAGGCGGATCCTGCCCCGAAGCCCGGGATGACCCTTCGCGTCTGCTGTCAGCACAGATTTTCTGCCGCAAATATCAATAAAGAAGGTCGTCGCCATGAATCCCCCTATAAAGCTGCTGGTCATCAACCCCGGCTCAACCTCCACCAAGGTCAGCTATTTTGAAAATGAAACCAACGTCTACACCGACAGCATCTTCCACGACGCCCCGGAGCTGCTGAAATATCCCACCACCAACCACCAGATGCCCCTGCGTAAGCAGGTGATCCTGGACTTTTTGCGATCCCACGGCATGTCCCCCGCAGATATGGATGTATTTGTTGGCCGGGGCGGCTGCGCCTACTCCCAGAGATCCGGCGTGATGGAGATTGACCGTCAGCTGGCCCTGGACACCGCCGCCGACAAAGGGGGGAGCGACCACCCCGCGAAGCTGGGCGTTATGCTGGCCTATGCCCTGGGCGTCGAATACCACAAGAGCGCGTATACCGTCAATCCCACCAATGTGGACGAGCTGTGCGACAACGCCCGTCTCACCGGCATTGCAGGACTCTACCGCCGGGCGCAGACCCATGTGCTGAACCAGAAGGGCATTGCGGCCATCCATGCCAAAAAGCTGGGGAAGGCCTACGAAGACCTGAACCTCATCGTCTGCCATGTGGACGGCGGCATTACCATCACTGCCCATAAGCAGGGGCGTATGATCGACAGCACGGAGGGCGCCGGCGGCGACGGCCCCTTCACCCCCACCCGGCTTGGTTCTATTCCGGTGATGGAGGTGCTGCAATACCTGGATCAGGGCCACACCACCGAGGAAATGCGGGCGATGCTATCCCGTTCCGGCGGCTTTGTCAGTCACTTCGGCACCTCCGACGCGGCAAAGGTTCACGGACTGGCGGCGGCCGGAGACAAGAAGGCCGCCGCCGTTTGGAGCGCCATGATCTACCAGCTGTGCAAATCCATCGGCGCTATGGCTGCGGTGCTGGAGGGCCGGATTGACGGCATTCTGCTCACCGGCGGCCTGATGCGCTACGCCGATATCCTGGAAGGCGTGGAAGCCCGCTGCGGCTGGATCGCGCCCATCTGCGTCTATCCCGGCGAATGCGAGCAGGAAGCTATGGCCAATGCCGTCCTGGAGGTGCTCCGAGGCCGGCGGCAAGCCCATCGGTACACCGGCTCCCCGGTTTTCCAAGGCTTTGATTGGGATAAATAATCCTCTAATGCCGGCAGGATCCTCTGAAAACAGCCCCCGGTTTATTCCATGGTCTGCTTTCCGGGGATCCGTTTTCACCGTTTCGGGCGCGCACCGTCGGAGCATTGTCCCAAATCCCGCCCGCTTCACTCCGATCTTGACAAAGGAAACCTGCATGGATTTCCCACCGATTTCAGCTGCACAGAGGGAGCAAACGATTCAGGCAATGCCGCGAAGGATTTCATCACAAGCGCCTAAGAATTGGAAAAGATTTTATCGTATTCCCATCCATCCTAAGAAGAATGTCGAATCCGGACTTGCGCTGTAGCGGATGATTCGTGTATAATAAGAAATCTTGCGGAAGGAAGCTCCGACGGAATCGGCCAGAGGCCTTAGCAAACGGGGCATAGGATCCGGCCCGGACGATCCTTTCGGAGGTTCCAAAATACGCATAAATTGTATGGGAGGTATCATGGGATGAGTCTGTTACCGATGGAAGTTGCCACCGCCCTTGTAACGCTTTTGGGGGGCCTAGCGATGTTCCTGTATGGTATTGATCTTATGGGCGACGGCTTGAAAAACAGCTCCGCCGCCACATTAAAGCGGGTATTGGAGAAGGTCACGGGAAATGTGGTCATGGGTGTGCTTACCGGCACCCTGGTCACAGCGATCATCCAGAGTTCTTCGGCCACCATCGTCCTGACCGTGGCCCTGGTCAGCGCCGGGGTGCTGACATTGAAGCAGGCGGTGTCCATTGCCATGGGCGCCAACATCGGCACCACCGTAACGGCCCAAATCATCCGCCTCGGCGCCATCGACGCCGGCAACAACTGGATGCTGTGGCTGTTTGACACCGACACCCTGGCTCCTGTTGCCCTGGTCATCGGCATTATCCTGCTGATGTTCGTCAAAACCCGTTCCGCCAAGTCCATTGGCGACATCTGTGTGGGCTTCGGCATTTTGTTCATCGGTCTGAATCTGATGACCAGCGGCGTCAAGCCCTTGATCGGCACCAGCGTGTTCGAGTCCTTCCTGAGCTGGCTGACCAATCCCATTTTCGGCATTATCTTCGGCCTTGTGCTGACCATGATCGTGCAGAGTTCCTCGGCAACGGTGGGTATGCTGCAAACCGTTGCCCAGTCCACCGCCGTGGCAGGGGTTGGATCCACCATCACCTTCGCCATGGCCTACCCTGTAATCATGGGCATCAATTTGGGAACCTGCGTGACCACCGCCATGGTCTGCTCCATCGGCAATGAGAACAAGGATTCCCGCCGGGTTGGTGTAACGGACATCGCCTGCAACGCCATCGGCGCGGTGCTGTTCATGGTGGTCATGGGCATCATGCAGGCCAACAACGTCTGGGGCGAGGAGTTCTGGCAGCGCAGCGCCGACAGCGGCATCATCGCCAATTTCCAGACTGCGTTCAATCTGCTCTCGGCTGTGATACTGATCCCCTTTACCGACTGGCTGGTAAAGCTGTCCCTTTGGGTAATCAAGGATGACGACGGGAAGACCGCCCGCCATCCCGAGCTGCATACTCTGGATGAAAAGCTGTATATCTCCCCTGTGATGGCTGTCACCGAGGCCACCAAAGCCGTGTCCGCCATGGGCGCCATTGCCAAGGAAAACTTTGCCCGGGGATGCAAGCAGCTGCTGGACTACAAGGAATCCGATTCCGCCCTGATCCTGGAGGAGGAAGACGCTTTGGATCAGTTTGCCGACGCTTCGGATCATTTCCTCATCGGCCTGAGCAAGGTCACGGAGAAGGCCGACGAAGACCGCCAGGTGGATCTGCTGATGCAGTCTGTTCCCAACTTTGAGCGCATCGGCGACTACGCCACGAATCTGGTGGAAATGGGCCAGCGGCTGAAGGACGAGGGCGCCGCCTTCTCCCAGGAAGCCCGCAAAGAGCTGCAGCTGATCTGCTCCGCGGTAATGGAGATCCTGGGCCTGACCGTAGACGCCTTTGCCCGCAATGACAACGAGGCCGCCAAATCCATTGAGCCGCTGGAAGAAATCATCGACGATATGGTGCTGATCCTGCGCAACCGCCACACCAAGCGTCTTAAGAGCGGCGTGTGCTCCATCAGCACGGGGCTTGTGTTCATGGAGGCCCTGACCTATCTGGAGCGCGCTTCCGACCAATGCTCCTCCATCGCCCTGATGATGATGGCCCGGGACAATGAGGCCATTTTGCAGAACCATCACGACTATCTTCGGCAGATCCACGCCAGCGAAGACGAAGCATATCTGGCCGAGAAGGAGCGCCGCCGCGCCCAATATATCCAGCCTCTGAAGGACATGGCCTGACCCGTCGGATCCGTCACCGGACTGCTCCCCATCAAGGGAAGCAGTCCGGTTTTTCTTGCGCAAAAACCCGGTCCCCCATGGCAATAGATATGCCATGGGGGACCGGGTCATTGTTCTTCACAGCCGCGGCTCAGTCTGCCAGGCGGCAGACGAACTGGGGTGCGAAGGGGATGGCAATCTCCTTGCCCTCCCAAAGGATCACCACCTGCTTGTACCGAGTGGGGAAGTTGCCGCAGACCGTCTCAAACCGCAGTACGTCTGCGGTCTTGGTGATCCGGTAGCGGTTGCAGATCCCCCGGGTATAGTCCAGGGTGCGGCCGTCGTCCTCATAGTGGAGGTATTCGCCGTCGCCGCCTTTGGCGATGTACAGGTACAGCGTATCCAGCTTCTCGTCGTCGATATGGGTCAGGCCCCGGTACATGGGAACGATAGCCCCGGCCTTCACGTACAGGCCCATGGCCTCCAGAGGCATGGAGACCAGGTATTCCTTGCCGCCTTCGTAGACCGCTCCGGTGAAGTAGTCCACCCACCGGCCCTGGGGAAAGTAGACCACCCGGGAGGTCTGACCCTGGTGAACCACCGGGCAAAGCATCACGTTGGGGCCGACCATCACCTGGTCATTGCGCTCCTTGGCCTGGGGATCGGCGGGATAATCGAAGAACAGGGGCCGCTGAATCGGCTCGCCGGTGCGGTGATCCTTCTCCAGCAGGTCATACAGGTACGGCAGGAACCCATAACGGATGTCCAGGGCGCCCCGGTAAAGCTCCAGCGTCTTCCGGTCAAAGGCATAGGGCTCCTGATGCCGGGTATCCAGCGAAGTGTGGTTGCGCAGGAAGGGAGAGAAAACATTGGCCTGGATCCAACGGATCAGCAGCTCCGGATTGGTATCCCCCCCGAAGCCGCCGATGTCCACACCGTTCATGGGGAAATTGCACAGGTTCATGGTCATCACCTGGGGCAGGGAAACTGCCAGATGGTGCCACAGGGACTGGTTGTCCCCGTTCCAGGTGGTGGTAAAGGGACTGCTGGTAGCAAAGGCCGCCCGGGTGATCACCGCGGGACGGCGGCCATGTTTGGTAAAGGCCTCGGAAACCGCCCGGCACATATACTCGCCGTAGAGATTGTGCACTTCCTCATGCGTGTGCATGGCTTTGTCAGAGGGGAACTCCACCTCGTCCGGCAGCGGCCCTCGGAAGGAAGCTGGCTCGTTCATATCGCACCAGATCCCCGCCACCGCGTTTTCTTCCATAAAATCTTCCGTGATCCGGGTGACATAGTCCGCCACCTCCTTGCGGAAGTAGTTGGGGAATTTGGAATCTCCCGGCCAAACCTGATTGACATAGGATTTCCCGTCCAAGGTGGCGAAGCCTCCCATAGCCTCCAGCTCGTCGTGGACGAAATATCCCTGCTCCACCTTCACGCCGGGGTCGACAATGGTGATCAGATCCACCCCCCGCGCTCCCAGCTCCCGGGCGGTCTGCTTCAGATCCGGGAATTCCCGGCGGTCAACGGTGTAGACCTTATACCGCTCCATATAGTCGATGTCCATATGGATATAGTCCAGAGGCAGCTTCAGCTCCGCGAACCGCTCCGCTACCTCCCCCAGCTCCCGGCCGCCGTAGGACCACCGGGACTGGTGGTAGCCCAGCATCTTTCGGGGAACGAACAGGGGTCTTCCCACCAGGCCGGAATAGATGCCGGTGATGTCCATAGGCGTCTTTCCCAGGATCAGGAAGTAGTCATACTCCCCTTTCTGGCTTCCGATGTAGAAGAACTCCCGGCTGTATTTCCCCAGATCGAACACACACCGGTAGGAGCTGGGATAGAACAGACCGTAGTAGCGGTCGTTATGGTGGTTCACCAGAAGATAGTTGATGGACTTATACAAAGAGCGATAGCTTTCATTGTGGGCGGTGGGATCGTCGGTATTCCAGGAAACATACTCGTATCCCCGACGATTCAGCGCCGCCGCTTTGTCGCCCAAGCCGTAGAACTTGTCGGAATCGTCAAAGATGGCCACGCTGATCTGGGTCTTGAAGTCCGCCATCGCCTCGGAGCGCTTATGTCCTTCCAGCTCCGCCAGAGAAAACTCCTTTTTCTGTGTATAAACAGAGGCGTCCCCGGTGTACTCGGCAAAACAGGGCCTTCCCTCCCGGTAAACGGCAACGTTCAGGGCCTCGTCCACCTTCAGCAGGTAGTCGTCCCACCGGGCCACCACATCGTCCCCATCGTGTTCTACCAGAAGCTCCACGGCCTTCGGCTCCAGGTTCAGGCGCACCAATTCTTCGCTGTTTTTGCTCTTGTAGATCCGGATCAATCCGGGCTGGATCCAATGCAGATGCTTTTCTTCCCTTCCGTTGGACAGGCGCAGGATCTGCCCACTGTACTGAACATCCATATTCGGTTCTTCCTTTCTGAACTGTCCGCTCCGGACGCTCCCGCCGGTACGGTGTGTGATTGTTTCCGGTATTATTATCATATGGGATTCCCGGATTTTCTGTAGTAATCGTGCGAAATTTTATAACGATATTGCGCTTTGCGCTCCGGCGTGGTAGTATGGTATCCAGGGAAGGAGGTGCAGGCCATGAAGACGCATATCCACGGCGGCTCCGCGGAGCTGGAGCGGGTCACCCACGGCTCCGCCAGGTTTCCCTGTGTCTGCTATGACAGCTGGATCCGGGAGCAGTTCCCGGCATTCCATCTGCACTGGCACCCGGAGGTGGAGTTGAATCTGGCTGTTCAGGGGCAGGCGGAGGCCATTGTGGATTTCCATGCCTTTCCGGTTTACCAGGGAGACATCATCCTGATTAACCGGAAAACCGTCCACGGCTTTTTCCGGGCGGAAGACTGGGATTTCAACTGCAAAGCGGTGGTCTTCCGTCTGGATCTGCTGGCCAGCCGCACCGCCGACGACATTGCCGAAGGGTACATCCTCCCCCTGGAGCGGGGAGAGCAGGAGCTGATCCCCCTGATTCGGCCTGACCACCCGGTCTATCCCCGGCTGCGGCAGGTGCTGGAGGAGATCTTCTCCCTGCGGATCCGGGAGCAGCCCCACTGCAAGCTGCTGATGAAGGCCAAGCTGCTGGAGGCGCTGTATCTGCTGGTGTCCGAGAACTGTGTCCGCTCCACCGGCAGCGTCCCCCCCCGAAACCGCTCCCTGAAGCAGACCATCGATTTCATCGGCAGCAACTACACACGGCCAATCCCCGCCCAGGAGGCCGCGGCCGTGGCCGGGTACAGCAAATACCACTTCCTGCGGATCTTCAAGGAGGCCGTGGGCATGGACTACACCCGGTATGTCAACGGCGTCCGGCTGGGCCACGCCGCCCGGCTGCTGGAGGAAACCGGCATGACCGTCACAGAGATTGCCCTGAGCGTCGGCTTCTCCGACTCCGCTTATTTCACCAAACGGTTCCGGGAGGTCTATCATACCACCCCCCTGGCCTTCCGGCGCAGCAGGCAGACAGGACAGCGCCAGCCCGAGGGGCCGGCTTGACATACCTACGGTCAGGTTGTATAATTGCCTTGTATTTCAGGCGCGGTTTTTTGTAAAAATCAACACCGCCCAATCTATATACAAAGGAGTGCCTGTATGGATCCAAAGTACGCCCCCTTATTTACCCCCTGGAAAATCGGCAATGTGGAGATCAAGAACCGCATCGTCATGACCTCTATGGGCGGCACCTCCATTTTCGGATGGATGGAGCCGAACCACTTTGACCAGGAAGCCGCCAAGTTCCTGCTGGAGCGGGCCAGGAACGGCGCCGGTCTGATCCTGCCCGGCATTGCCCCCATCCGGGACATTTTGCTGGGCAAATGGCTGTACCAGGGTACAGGAAAATTTCAGCAGCTGAAGGAATTTATGGACGAGTTCCACAAGACCGGCTGTAAGCTGTTCATTCAGATCACCGCCGGCTTCGGCCGTTCCCTGGCCATTAACGACATCATGGTCAAGGCCCTGCATAACAAGGCCCTGGCTACGGTAATCAAGCCGGTGCTGGATGTGGACTACCTTACCGCCTCCGCCAGCGCTACCCCCAACCGTTGGGAGGACACCTGCTATTCCCGACCCATGACCGTAGAGGAGATCCACCAGATTGTGGAAGCCTTCGCCCAAACCGCCAAGCTGTGCAAGGACGCCGGCGTGGACGGCGTGGAGATCCATGCCGTCCACGAAGGATATCTGCTGGATCAGTTCACCATGAAGTATACCAACCAGCGCACCGACGAGTACGGCGGCTCCTTTGAAAACCGCTATCGGTTCCCGGTTCAGATCGTTCAGGCCATTAAGAAGACCTGCGGCAAGGATTTCCCGGTATCTTTGCGGTATTCCGTCCTTTCCAAGACAAAAGGCTTCGGCCAGGGCGCCCTGCCCGGGGAAGAATACACCGAAGTGGGCCGGGATATGGAAGAAAGCCAGCGGGCTGCCAAGTACCTCCAGGACGCGGGCTATGACATGCTCAACTGCGACAACGGTACTTACGACGCCTGGTACTGGGCGCACCCGGCTCCCTACATGCCCCAAAACTGCAATTTGGAAGACGTCATGCACATCAAGCAGTTTGTGGACATTCCTGTGGTCTGCGCCGGCCGAATGGATCCGGCCGTGGGCGCCGAAGCCGTGGCGGAAGGCCGCATCGACGGCGTAGGCATCGCCCGGCAGTTCCTCAGCGACCCGGAGTGGATCATCAAGCTCCGGGAGGATCGAATGGCTGACATCCGCCCCTGTATCTGCTGCCACAACGCCTGCTTCAACATGGCAAGCTACAACGGGGTGGGCAACGATCAAAGCCTGTCGGACAACGCCGGCATGGCCCGCTGCGCCCTGAACCCCCAGACCATGCAGTCGAAAAAATACCGCATTGTCCCAGCCGGGAAGAAAAAGAAGATCGCCGTGATCGGCGGCGGCATTGGCGGCATGGAGGCAGCCCGGGTCTGCAAGCTCCGGGGCCACCACGTGACCCTGTACGAAAAAACCGACCGTCTGGGCGGTGTATTCCTGGCAGCCGCCGCTCCCTCCTTTAAGGAAAAGGATCGGGAGCTGATCGCCTGGTATGAAAAACAGATGCGGGATCTGGCCATAGACGTGCGTCTGAACACCCCGGTGGAGGATGTCCAGGCCCTGGGCGCTGACGAGGTGATCATCGCCACCGGCAGCCGCCCCCGCCGTCTGCCTATCCCCGGCGGTGAGAAGGCTGTGGAAGCCTGCGACTTCCTGCTGAAGAAGCGGGAAGTGGGCCGGAAGGTGGTCGTCATCGGCGGCGGCCTGACCGGCTGTGAGATCGCCCTGGAGCTGTACCACCAAGGAAAGCAGCCGGTGATCGTGGAAATGAAAAACGATCTGATCGCCGTCAAGGGCGTATGTCTGGCCAATTCCTCCTACCTACGGGACTTCTTTGCCCTGCATCAGGTGCCGGTGCATCTGAACACCTCCGTCTCCCGGATCACCGATACCGGCGTAACGGTGAAGGGGGCAGACGGTAAAGAGTGGGACATCAGCGCCGACAGCGTGATCCTCTCCGTAGGCTACACCCCCGCGCCTCTGGATGTCAAGGGCGTCAAGGCCCATCTGGTAGGCGACTGCAAGGCTGTGGGCAACCTGCGCACGGTAATCTGGCGGGCCTGGGACGTGGCCATGAAGCTATAACAGGAGGCACAGCATGGAACTGACAAATGAGCAGCAGCAAATCCTGAACGGCGAAAAAGGCGAGACCATGGCCAAGGTCATGCAGACCCTGGTGCTGTACGGGCAGACCTTCGGCGCGACGAAAATGGTGCCGGTCACCGGCGAAATGGGCCACCTGGTCACCAGCTTCGGCCTGGGGGTGATGAAGCCGGTCTACGAGCTGATGGATAAGCTCATCGCGGACGGAGCGGTTTCCGGTCAAAAATTTACGGTAGACCCCCGTCCCCTGGATAAGAATGTACCTTCGGACATTTTGAAAAATCTGGTGTTCCGGAAATTCATGTATTCCGCCCAGGAGCCCTATGACGCCCAGCTGGAGAAGCTGGGCCTGGTGGACAAAACCGGCTACACCTGCACCTGCTATCTGGATCAGGTGGGCAATAAGCCCAAGCAAGGCGACGTGCTCAGCTGGGCGGAGTCCAGCGCCGTGGTCTACGCCAACTCCGTGCTGGGCGCCCGGTGCAACCGCAATTCCGGCATCATCGAGCTGTTCGGCTCCATCGTCGGATACGTCCCCTACTTCGGTCTGCTCACCGACGAAGGCCGGAAGGCCACCTGGGTGGTGGAGATCAAGACCTCCACCGTCCCGGAAGCCCAGGTGCTGGGCAGCGCCATCGGCATGAAGGTCATGGAGGACGTCCCTTATATCAAGGGTCTGACGAACTACATCGGAACAGAGCTGGACGAAAAGACCTGCGCTTACCTGAAGGATTTCGGCGCCGCCACCGCCTCCAACGGTGCTGTGGGCCTGTACCATGTGGAAGGGCTGACCCCCGAGGCCAAGGAGCAGGGGGAAGATCTGATCGTGAAGGATCCCAGAACTTACGTCATTGACGATAAGGAGCTGGCCCGGGTGAAGGCCTCCTATCCTGTAATGTGGAAGAATCCCGACGCCGCGCCCAAGCTGTGCTTCGTCGGCTGCCCCCACCTGTCCCTGGAGCAGCTGAAGGACTGGACGGAGCAGGTCAGCCGGGGACTGAAGGCCCGGGGCCTTGCCAAGGTCACCGTCCCCACGGTGTTCACCGCCGCCCCCGGCGTGATCGAGGCCTTCCGGCAGCTGCCCCAGGCCCAGACGCTGAAGGATACCGGTGTGGTGCTCAGCTATATCTGCCCGCTGATGTACATGAACAATCCCCTGGCAGGGAAAATGCCGGTGATCACCAATTCCAACAAGCTGCGTACCTATACCACCGCCCGGTACTATCCCTCGGCGGAGATTCTGGACATCATCACAGGAGGTGGACGGAAATGAACGTATTTCAGGGAAGACCGGTGATCCCGGGAACGGCGGAGGCTACCGCTCTGGTTTCCCACGGAGGCTTCAATACCCTGGCCTCCTACCAGAAAAGCCTGATGTTCGGAGACAAGACCGCCAAGTGCGGCGATCAGAACAATCCGGATCTGTACCAGAAGCCCATGGCGGGAACGGCTCTGTGCCTGCCCCAGACCATCGGCTCCACCACCGGAGGCATGGTGCTCTACTGCGCCCACGCCATGGAGCGCTCCCCCGCCTGCCTGCTGTTCGCGGGGCATATCGACTCTCTGGCCGCGGCAGGAGCCGTTTTGTCCCATGTGTGGACGAATCGCCCTCTCCCCACTGTGGACTGTCTGGGAGAGGAGTTCCTGAACACCGTGAAAACCGGCGATCGGATCCGGGTCTATGAGGACGGCAAAGTCGAAATTGTCAGCCGCCCCTGATACGGTGGAGGGGGAGCGCCTGCCCGGAGATTTTGGCACAGCAGGAGGTTCCGCAATTGTGTCGGATTTCCCGCTTTTTGACCTGGGCGGATGGGGCAAACAATCCGATCCTCAGCCGCGGACGATTGATGCAGCGCTTCCTTACAAACCCCATTCCCGGCCGGGGGCCATATGCCCGCCGGCCGGTGATTCATGGAAAAGGAGGAATGGAATATGCTTTCCCAGTTAAACAGCGCAGTTATGTACCTGATCTGCGGCGGCATCGTCGCCTTCGTGGCGGTGCTGTGCCTGGTGTTTCTGATACGGGCCTACCGGGCCGGTAAGGCCATCGGCATGGATACCACCCGAATGAAGCGGGCCATTGTGGCCAGCGCCACCTTCGCCCTGCTGCCCAGCGTGGGCATCCTGCTGGGGGTCATCGCCCTGTCCGGCAGTCTCGGCACTCCCTGGCCCTGGCTGCGGCTGTCGGTGATCGGCGCGCTGCACTATGAAACCCAGGTGGCCCAGGCGGCTGCGGAGCAGATGGGCATGGAAACCCTATCCGCAGCGGAAATGACCCCCGGAGGCTTTACCACCATTGCTCTGCTTATGAGCGTGTGCATCATGTGGGGAATGGTGCTGTCGATTTTCTTCAACAAAAGCTATTTGAAAAAGCTGGGCGCCGGCGGCGGAGGATCCTCCGGCAGCGGCGGCTTCGGTGATCGGGCCATGAGCGCCATGTTCGTCGGTCTGGTCAGCGCTTACATCGGCAGCTATATCGGCCAGTTCGTCTCCGGGGAGGGTCTGTTCTCCCTGGCAGGGGACTGGATGCCCCTGGCCGTGGCGGCGGTATCCGGCGCGGTCATGGCGGTATTCCTGTATTTCGGTGAGAAGAAAGGCATGGCCTGGCTGGAGAGCTTCTCCATCGCCGGGAGTATGATAGCGGGCATGGCAGCGGCAGTGCTGCTGAGCAGCTTACAATAGGGAGGCTTTGCCATGACGGAATCAGAAAAAAACAAGTATTTTCAAGCATACAATCAACGCACCCACCTGATCGGCAGGATCTCGTCGGCCATGGTGCTGGTGATGCTGGTAGGCGCTCCCTTCCTGATCGGAGCCTATTTAGGGGCCATGCCGGATCTGGGAGCCGCGGCAAAGGCCTTCCTGTCCGTGGGCCTGGTCTGGGCCGTAAGCTCTGTGGCGGAGTTTCTCATCTATACCCCCATGCTGGGTGCCGGCGGCGGTTATCTTGCCTTCATCACCGGCAACCTGATCAACATGAAGATCCCCTGCGCCGTAAACGCCAGAGATATGGTCGGGGCAAAAACCGGCACGGCGGAAAACGAAATCATTTCCACTCTGTCCATCGCCACCTCCTCCCTGGTGACCATCCTGGTGCTGGCCCTGGGCGTTCTGCTGCTGGTGCCTTTGCAGCCCATTCTGCAAAGTCAGGCCCTCCAGCCCGCCTTTGCCAATGTGGTGCCTGCCCTGTTCGGAGCCATGGCCTATAAGTATTTCCGGGGGAACCTGAACATCGCGGCTTTGCCTCTTGTGCTGATGAGCGCCCTGTTCATCTTCGCCCCCAGCCTCACCGGCTCCACCAGCTTTATGATCATCCCCAGCGGCGCCATCGCCATTCTCCTGGCTTACCGCGGCTACCGCAAGGGAGGTGCCCGGGGATGAAATACCTGCTGATGATCCTGGCCCTGGCATTGGGGCTGTTGCTGTGCCTGGTCCTGGCAGCGGTGATCCGCACTCTGCTTCGGGGGCAAAAGCACTCGGACTATCAAGCCCCTCCGGCGGACGACCGGGCGGAGCAGTATGGCAAAATTCTCTCCCGGATGACCGCTCAGGAAACCGTCTCCCATGCCGGCGTCCATGACCGGGAAACGTTTCTGGCCTTTCACCGGCTGCTGCAGGAGCTGTTTCCCCAGGTGCACCGGCATTTGGAAAAAACGGAGATCGACGGCAATTTGCTGTATTTCTGGAAAGGCGCTTCCGCCGAAAAGCCCATTGTGCTCATGAGTCACCAAGATGTGGTTCCGGCGGAGGGCGTCTGGAGCCACCACCCCTTCTCCGGGGATATCGCCGACGGCAAGGTCTGGGGGCGGGGAACGGCGGACACCAAGTGCTCCCTGATGGCCATTTTCCAGGCCATGGAGGAGCTGCTGGCGCAGGGATATACGCCGGAGCAGGATGTGTACTTAGCCTCCTCCTGCACAGAGGAATGGGCCGGCGACGGCGCCCCTAAGCTGGTGGAAGAATTGCGGCGCCGGGGCGTGAGGCCCTTCCTGGTCTGTGACGAGGGCGGCGCCATCATCTCCCAGCCCATTGGCGGTATCGGCGGCAACTACGCCATGATCGGCGTGTTCGAAAAAGGCAAAGCAGACGTTCGTTTCACCGCCCGCTCCTCCGGCGGCCACGCCAGCGCTCCGGGCCGCAACACCCCTATTGCCCGACTGGCGGCATTCATCCACCGGTGTGAGACGCGTCCTCCCTTCCGGGTGAAGCTGCTTCCCCAGGTGAGGGCCATGTTTGATACGCTGTCCGGCTACGCCCCCTTCGGCCTGCGGCTGGTGCTGGGAAATCTTTGGCTGTTCGCTCCCGTGATGAAAAAGGCGCTCCCCCTGATTTCCGCCCAGGCAGGGGCCATGCTGCGCACCACCGTTGCCTTTACCATGCAGTCCGGCTCCAACGCCTGCAACGTACTGCCCCAGGAGGCTACAGTATCGGCCAACATGCGCTTTATCCCCCATCAGGGCATGGCGGAAAGCCTGGGGATCATGGAGAAGCTGTCCGGCCGATACGGTCTGGAGATGGAAGTGCTCCATGCCAACGACTGCACCCCCAGCGCCGACTTAAACGGACCGGCCTACGCCCGGGTGGTGCGGGCGATTCAGGCCACCTTCCCGGGTCTGGCCCACAGCCCTTATGTGATGACCGGCGCTACCGACGCCCAGTTCTTCGGTCAGATTTGTGACAACTGCATCCGCTTCTCTCCGGTGATCTACGGTCCGGAACAGATGAAGGGGATGCACGGCATCGACGAGAATATCGAGATCAACTGCCTCCCCGGCGCGGTGGATTTCTACAAGAATCTGATCCGGGGGGAATCCCGCTGATGTCCCGCAGCATCGTCTCCGCCAAGGGAGGCGATGCAAAAGGAACGCGCAACCTTCTTTTCGCGATCTGGATACGGATCGGCTTTCAGACGCGAGGCGCGCCGGAAGGCCTTGCTTAAACGAGGATACGCGGCCTGCCAGCAAATAAACAGCCCTCTGCCGTTTCAAAATCGGCAGAGGGCTGCTGTCATATGCCGTTATTCCGTTCTTCTCAGCCGCTCCACGATGCTGTATCTCCCGCTTTGCCTGTACATAACGGAGGGGATCCAATACCCCAGCAGCGCAAAGACGGGAACAATCAGCAGCACAGGCATGATGGTAACGTTGGCGCTGAAGAACCAGAACATCGTTTCCAGAAGATTCCCGATCAAGGGATTTGCCCCAACGCAGAGAACCAGCGCAATGCCCGCGGAGCCGAGGGTATACAGCAGTCCCTCAAGGATCAGCATCCTTTTCAGCTGCCGGTTGGTCATGCCGACAGCTTGCAGCACCGCAAATTCCCGCTGCCGCGATAGAATCCCCGTCATTATGGCATTGAAGAAATTCAGCACACCCACCAGGCCCACGATAAAGCTCAGCGCCCCGCCCAGCAGCAGGAACATGGATCGGAAGCCCTCGAACTCCGCCGCGTAACCGGCTCGGCTCTCGTAGTCGTACTGGGAATTCTGATTCTGGGTGTAGTCCGTCAGAAACGCTTCCATGGTTTCGCTTCCGGCCTCGTCCGCCATGTCAAAGGTATAGAGCATCACGCAATTCGTACCGGTGTCCCGGATGAAGGTCTGGTCATTCAGAACGAACGCGTCGTCGCCGTAGTAGCGGTAGCTCAGGGCGTTGGGTACATCCACCAGCGCCGCGACCTCATAGGCTACATCCTGGTATTCTACCGCGCGGAAACGGTAAGGCCGATCCTCCGGGATGCCGTTTTCATAGATTTCTCCTGTGTCCGGGTCATAATACTGGAATTCCTCCACATACCGCAGCGTCACGGTGTCCCCCACCTTGGCCCAATGGGAATCCCATTTCGCGTTGCCGTAGTCATCTGTGGAATAGACGGCGGCGATGTAATTTTCCCCCGGCTCCCGGAGCTTGGACAGGTCGCCGTCCAGCACCGTCAGCTTATCCAAGGCGAAAGACTCCATACCATAGAGCTGAGCTGTATCCGCCAGCAGACCGGCTTCATTTTTCTCCGCCCGCCCCACCATCAGCTCCAGATCTTCCCCATCCGGCCGCCGGTCATAGTGGGCCCGGTACCAGCTTTCTGTGACGAACTCCTGAACCGGCGTCGTTTTGCCATAGACCCGGCCGCCGGATCGGATGCCTTCCTGGGCCGTCACAGCGCTAATGGCCTCCTCCGGCAGGGCTTTGTCGGCATACCAGATGGTCCTCCTCTGGAAATATCCGGCGTCCGCCAGAATGAAATCCGACACCATTCGGCTGGAGAGATACTTTTCCATGCTGAAGCCGCTGGTGAAGGCGACCGTCAGGTTCAGCAGCACCACCGCCAGGGAGAGGGACAGCACCGTCACCACCGTTTTGCTGGGGCTGCGGCCCAAATTGGCCCTTGCCATGGCAAACAGGGACACGCTGCCGGATTTCTTCACCTTCTTCTTGATCGTCCCGCCCTCGGTGTACCGCACTGCCTCGATGGGGCTGACCTTGGCCGCCAGACGCCCCGGCCGGGCGCAGGACAGCAGCACCGTCAACAGGGAAAACAGAGCGGAGATCACGAAGATAACCGGGCTGACGGATACCATGTTGTGGATGCCGTTCATCTTGGAAATGACGATAGGCGTCAGCCGGGAGCCGATCCACCACCCTAAGAGCAGGCCCAGGGGGATGCCCGCCAGACTCAGAATCAGCGCCTGCTGACGGATGATCCTCCTGATCTGCCGCCCCGTGGTGCCGATGGTTTTCAGCAAGCCGTAGAAGCGAATGTCATTGGTGACGGAGATCTGGAACACATTGTAGATGATGAGATAGCCGGTAAAGACAATGAGCAGCAAAACGGCGGCAATGCCCAGCACAGTTGCGGCATCCAGACTGTCCGCCAGCTGGGAGCCGGTGTAGCCCCAGTTGACGCCGGTGGCGATGTAGCTGTCGCCGGCAGAGGCGCTCTCGGATTGATAGCCGTGGTTTGCCAGCACCTGCTCCATGTCATGCTGGATGTGCAGGGAGCTTGAGAACATCACATCCAGACTCCAGGCGCCGGTCATGCCGTCGCAGCTGCTTTCCGGATTCACGCCCACCTGATCCAGGATGGCGTTCACCCGGCTCTCGGGGATGAGAATGTGGTTTGCCACAATGGCCTGGTCATATTCCCACCAGCCGCAAAGGGTGAAGGTCTGGGTGGTTTGCTGGTTGTCCACGTCGAAGGTGACGGTGAATCGGGTTCCGATCTCCGGCTCTACTCCCAGCAGTTCCAGCACATGGAGATCTGTGGCGGCCTCGTCGGTGCCCTCGGCGGGAAGGCGGCCTTCCACCGGGTCACAGTACATCCAGTGGGCCTGGTTGGCGTCGGAATAGCCGATCTCTACATGGGATTTTCGGAAGGCCTCTCCGGTGGGTATTCCCAAAAAGCGGCGCAAGCCCCATTCCCGGATCAGCGGGTCTTGCCGCAGCTGCTGAAACTGTTCCTCCGTCAGATATTTGAAAGTGCCGTGGCTCCAGCCCCCGCACTGACGGAAGTTGTTCTGCTGGTAGCCCTGGTTCATGGACATGGCAATGGTGAACAGGGAGGTGAACAGCACCGTTGTCAGGGCGATGGCCAAGATGGCGATGGTGTTCCTGGCCTTGGCGCCTTTCATAGACTTCCACCCCAGGCGTCGGACGCACCTGCCGTTGGATACTCGGATCATGGCCCTCACCCCCTGCTGACGATGCGGCCGTCTTCAATGCGGACGATCCGGTTAGCCATCTGTGCTATTTCTTCGTTGTGGGTGATCATCACAATGGTTTGGGAAAATTTCTCACTGGTGACCTTCAAAAGGCTCATCACATCCTGGCTGGTTTTGGAATCCAGATTGCCGGTAGGCTCGTCCGCCAGAATGATGGCAGGCGCCGCGGCCAAGGCTCTGGCAATGGCCACCCGCTGCTGCTGACCGCCGGAGAGCTGGTTGGGCAGGGCCGTGAGCCGTTCCTCCAAGCCGAGGGTTTGCAGGATTTTCGTTACGAAGTCCTGGTTGACTTTTCCGCCGTCCAGTTCAATGGGCAGGACGATATTTTCGTAGACATTGAGCACCGGCACAAGATTATAAGACTGGAATACAAAGCCGATCTTCCGCCGGCGGAAGATGGTCAGGGCCTCCTCCTTCAACGAGAAAATATCCGTGCCGTCTACGATCACCCTGCCGCCGGTAGGCCGATCCAGGCCGCCCAGCATATGCAGCAGCGTGGATTTGCCGGAGCCGGATGTGCCGACAATGGCTACAAATTCTCCTTTCTCAACGCTTAAATCGACACCATCCAAGGCTCGAACAGCGTTTTCCCCGGAACCGTAAATTTTCTTCAGGTCTTTCGCCTGTAAAATCTCCATATTGCGTACCTCCATGAAAAAATCTGTATGCATGCAAAGAAATCATCCTTGGATACATACAGATTATCGCGCGGGATTCTTTCCACATTCTTTCCGGCTGAAAGGAAATTCTAACAGGTTTGAAAGAATCGCCGTTATTTGGGCAGAAATACGGAAAAAGTACTTCCCTTGCCGGGGGCAGAAGTCACTTTGATATATCCCCCTTCACTGGATATGATCTGCCGGGCCAAATATAAGCCGATTCCGACGCCTTCGTCTTCCTGCACATCCTTTGCGCGATAGAACCGCGCAAAGATTTTCGGCTGCTCACTTTCCGAAATGCCAATACCGGTATCCGCGATGTCAATTCGCGCAAACAGATCATAGCTGAGGGTCGTAATTGTGACGCTTCCGGTTTGTGTATATTTGATTGCGTTGTCCACAATGTTTGCCAAGGCCTCCGCTGTCCATTTCGGATCGCATATGGCGGAAATATCAGAAGCGCTGTATTCCAGGTGAAGTCCCTTTTTGTCAGCCTTTGCCGCGTACTGCGCTGTGACACGCTCCAGGATCGGCCGCAGGTGATTCTTCCCCGCAGAAAGCGTAATCATTCCATTTTCCAGACGGGACAGCTTCACAAGGGCGTCGATCAAGAAACGCAGTTTTTCCGATTGATCGTGGATCGCTTCCACATTGGCCATTACGGCCTGGGGAAGATCTTCTTCCATCAGCAGCTCGCTATACAAAAGAAGGTTCGCGATGGGCGTTTTGGTCTGGTGGGAGATATCCCCAATCAGGGATTTGATTTTGTCCTTCTCCCGGGCCACGTTTCGGGCCGAAACTTCCGCCGCGGAAAAATAGCGGGCAAAGCGAGTCTCCAGGGCGGACAATTTGCTTTCGTCAAACGTGCTCTGCGTGAATTCGCCGGATATGGCGGCGTCCAGCATCTGCTCGATGCGGCGCATGGTCTTTCCGGCTTTTGCCCGGCTCCCCAACGCAACGGCTGCCCCCGCCAGTATGCCAAGGAAGCCGAAAACCAGTCCGATCTCATTCATGTTTCATCACCCAGCTGTACCCGAGTCCATATACGGTTCGGATGTATTCGTGTGCGTTCAGCTTATCACGCAGCCGCTTTACGGTAACGGACAGGGCATTTTCATCCACATAGTCAGCGCCGTCCGTCCAAATGCGGTCTACCAGGTCGCCGCGGCTCATGATTCTGCCGCGATTGGCGACAAGAAGATGCAATAGCTTTTGCTCCGTTTTGCTCAGTTCTACCTTGGCCTCCCCGACGGAAAACGCCATATTCCCGAAATCAAAACGGAAATGGTCGATCTGAATGACTTCCCTCTGTCGCGCCGCCCAGCGCTTACGCAGCTGTGTATTGACCCTTGCCCGTAAAACCGGCAGGGAAAAGGGTTTGGTCATATAATCGTCAGCGCCTTGCTCCAACCCTTCTACAATATCCATGTCCGTATCGTTGGCGGTGAGCAGAATGACCGGAAGATCTGAGTAGTCTGTTTTGATTTCCCGCAGCAGTTCCAGACCGCTTCCGTCGGGAAGATTGATATCCAGCAACACAAGGGATATTCCGCCGCAGAGGAGCTGCAATCTGGCGGTTTTCAGATCCAGGCAGGAAACGAGCTGACGATCCTCCCCTTTCAGCGCTTTGCACAGCCCCCGGTTAAGTCCTCTGTCATCTTCCACGATCAAAATCTGTTCCACGCAGGCTCCCTCCCTGTTCCTCCAAATGCGGCCTTCTTTTTTCTGACTGTCATTGCCGCTCCCCCGGCGGGCGCGGGGCAGACGATCCGCTTTGGTGAGATTCCTTGCGCTCTATCTGCCATGTTTTCGGTTTGCTCTATTGGAATGTCTGCTGAACAAGTCCCTTTGGGGCTGATGCAGACAGCAAGCGCAAGGTTTTGCGCTGTTTTCGCATTGTTCCGTACGCATTATTGTAGCACATGCGGGCAAACAAATAAAGCGCTTGTGTTGTTTTTCGAAAACGCCGGAGCACAGGGAAAAACCATGGCAAACACACAACGGCCCAAGGGCGTGGGCATCTTCCCTTGATCGATTGGGAAGGGGCCTCCCCGGCGGCTGCCGGAGCGAAAAAACCGGTGTAACCCATTTTGGGGATTACACCGGTTCCCTATTTTCGGATCAGGCAGGGAGCGCAAAAGGGTTCCTGCTTATACTTCCTTGGACTTGGTAGCGATCTCCATCAGGCACTTGGCCAGGAAGGCGTCAGGGGTCATGGCGCCCAGATCCTCGCCCTTGCGGGTGCGGACGGAGACGGTGCCGTTCTCCACATCCCGGTCGCCCACCACCAGCATATAGGGGATCTTCTGCATCTGGGCTTCCCGGATCTTATAGCCCAGCTTTTCGCTGCGGCAGTCGGCTTCGGCGTGGATGTTCGCCGCGTCCAGCTTCTCCACAAGTCCATGGGCATAGGCATGGGCCCGGTCGGTGATGGGCAGAACCTTTACCTGGGTGGGCATCATCCACAGCGGCAGCGCCCCGGCATACTTCTCGATCAGGTAGGCCAGCGTCCGCTCGTAGCAGCCAAGAGAGGTGCGGTGGATGATATAGGGGCGGCGCTTCTTGCCGTCCACATCGGTATACTCCATGTCGAACTGCTCGGCCAGGAGCTGATCGACCTGGATGGTGACGATGGTATCTTCCTTGCCGAAGACGTTGCGGTACTGGATATCCAGCTTGGGGCCGTAGAAGGCTGCCTCGTCAATGCCAATGGTGTACTCCACACCCAAGTCGTCCAGGATCTTGCCCATAATGGACTGGGCTTCCTCCCACTGCTCCGGCGTGCCGATATACTTGGTTCCCGCCTTGGCAGGATCCCACTGGCTGAACCGGAAGGTGCAGTCCTCCAGCATGCCCACGGTATCCAGGCAGTACTTGGCCAGCTCCAGGCAGCCCCTGAACTCGTCTTCCAGCTGCTCGGGGCGCAGGATCAGGTGGCCTTCGGAAATGGTGAACTGACGAACCCGGATCAGGCCGTGCATCTCACCGGAATCCTCGTTGCGGAACAGCGTAGACGTCTCTCCCAGGCGCATAGGCAGATCCCGGTACGAGCGGGCGCGGTTCAGGAACACCTGATACTGGAACGGGCAGGTCATGGGCCGCAGAGCGAAGCATTCCTTGCTTTCGTCCCGGGGATCCCCCAGAACGAACATGCCGTCCAGGTAGTGATCCCAGTGGCCGGAAATCTTGTACAGGTCGGACTTAGCCATAAGAGGGGTCTTGGTCAGAAGATATCCCCGCTTCTGTTCCTCGTCCTCCACCCAGCGCTGAAGGGTCTGGATCACCCGGGCGCCCTTGGGCAGCAGAATGGGCAGGCCCTGGCCGATCACGTCCACGGTGGTGAAGAACTCCAGTTCCCGGCCCAGCTTGTTGTGATCCCGCTTCAGGGCCTCCTCCTGCTTCTTCAGATATTCCTCCAGCGCTTCCTTGCTGGGGAAGGCCACGCCGTAGATCCGCTGGAGCATCTTCCGGTTGGAATCTCCCCGCCAGTAAGCGCCGCAGCACTGGGTCAGCTGAAAGCCGTTGTGCTTGACCCGGCCGGTATGATCCAGATGGGGGCCGGCGCACAGATCGGTAAACTCGCCCTGGGTGTAGAAGGAGATGGTCTCCCCTTCCGGCAGATCCCGGATCAGCTCCGCCTTATAAGGCTCGTTGTGGCTTTCCGCCCAGGCCATCGCCTCGTCCCGGGACATCTGGCTGCGCTGGATGCGAATGCGCTCCTTACAGATCTTCTTCATCTCCCCTTCGATCTTGCTCAGGTGCTCCGGGGTGAAGGAGAAGGGCGCGTCAAAGTCGTAGTACCAGCCATTGTCAATGGCGGGGCCGATGGCCAGCTGCACCTCAGGCCACAGCCGTTTCACGGCCTGGGCCATAATGTGGGAGCAGGTATGCCAGTAGGTCTTGCGGTATTCGGGGTTTTCAAAGGTGTACAGGTTTTCGTCAGACATACATAAGCCTCCTTTTGATTGGGGGCAGAATAAAACAATCCCACCCCTGAAAGATCAGGGGTGGGATACAGCTTTGTATTCCACGGTTCCACCCTGGTTACGGTTTTCACCGTCACTCATTGACGCGGTAACGGGCGTACCCGGCATGGCATTTCCGCAATGCGGCTCGGAAGTGGTGCGCGTCCAGGCAGGGTTGCAGGGCCATTTCAGCATACAGGCCCCTCTCTGGGGATCTTACCGGGAAGGCGTGTCTTCGTCGCAGCCTTTAGCAAAAATGTATCACATTATCCCCGGAAAGTCAATCCCCACCCGGAAAAAACCAATATCAGAATCCGGCGGATTCCAGGATCGCCCCGCTGCCCGGTTACCATAACTCCGGCTCCCTAAAAAGTTACATATAATTACATATACTGATGAATCGGTAATTATTTCGTAATTATTTGACATCATTTTTCCTCATAGACCGACGCTCTCCGTCAAAATACCCCATTTCGGTTACATAATTCAGTCAATTTTTTACCGCAAAAATCATTGATTTCTCTTAGAAAATAATTAAATACTTGACTTTTTGCGCCATTTTGGTATAATGGAGCCATCCAGAGATCCGGTTTGTCAATTCGTTACTTTTTGACACCGTTTTTATCTCTGCGACATCTTTGTAACCTTTGAAAGGAGGCGCTGTCATGAGCAGGTCCCGGCACAGACCGCAAAGAAGGAGCACGCGGCGTCTCCGGCTTGCCGGGCTGCTGCTGACGCCCGTGCTGGCCTTCACCCTGCTTGTCCAAACTGCCTTCGCCAAGACCTACGTAATCACCGACGGCCAGCGGGTGGTGACCTACACCTCCTTCGCCACCGATCCGGCAGAGGTTCTGGGCCAGGCAGGGATGGACTTAGGCGAAAACGACACCTATACCACACAAACTGTGGAGGGAGCGCAGACCATCACCGTCCGCCGCGCCCAGACGATCACCATCGATTACCACGGAAAGGCCATGACGGCTTCCAGCTTTGGCGAGACAGTAGGGGAGTTGCTGTCCCGCCTGGAGCTGGACGTATCAGGAGAGGACATGGTCTGTCCTGGTATGGACACTCTGACCTGGGACGGTATGTTCCTGCAGGTCGACCAGGTGGTGACGGTACAGGAGACCTATACCGTCACCATCCCCCATTCTATCCGGTATTGCGACAACGCCGCCGTTCCCCATGGGGTGGAGGAAGTCCTGGTTCAGGGGGTGGACGGAGAGCTGCTGTGCACCGCCAACGTCAGCTATGTAGACGGTCGGGAGGTGGAACGGCAGGTGCTTACCGAACGGCTGATCCACAGTCCGGTCACCGAAGTCGTCGGCCAAGGGACTGGGGCAGTTCCGGAGCCCACATCCCCGGAAGCCATGCCGGTGATCGGCGACGGCTATATTTCCCTGCCTACCGGCGAAGTACTGACCTACACCGGTATCGCCACCGTCCGGGCCACCGCCTACACCCACACCGACGCCGGCTGCGACTTCATCACCGCCACCGGCACCACCGTTCACCGGGGCACCGTGGCCGTGGATCCCCGTTTTATCCCCTACGGCACCCGGATGTTCATCGTATCCAACGACGGTGCCTATGTCTACGGCATCTCCACAGCGGAGGACTGCGGCGGAGACATCAAAGGCGACCGGATGGATCTTTATTTCCCTACATACAATGAATGCATCCTGTTCGGACGCCGGGACTGCACCGTTTACTTCCTGGGGTAGGCCGTCCGTCTTTCCTGTACATCCGCTCCCTTCGAAAAGGGGGGAAATCCTTATCCCCTTTCCCGAACCTTCGGCTGTGCCAAAAATTCCCGGCGTCAGGTCTTCCCTATTGCGCCGCCGCCTTTCATTTGGTATAATACCCGATGAAAGGCGGATTTTTTATGATAAATGTTTGTGATATTCAAGTGATGAAGCCGCTGCTGGCCCAGCATGGCTTCCACTTTTCCAAGGCCAAGGGGCAGAATTTCCTCATTGCCTCCTGGGTGCCCCGGGCCATTGCGGAGGGGGCCGGGGTAGACGTATCCACCGGCGTCCTGGAGATTGGCCCGGGCATCGGCCCGCTGACCCAGCAGCTGTGCCTGCGGGCGGGGAAGGTCTGCGCTGTGGAGGTGGACAGGCGGCTCCAGCCCATTCTGGAAACCACCGTGGGTGAATTTCACAACCTGCGGATTCTGTGGGAGGACATTTTGAAGCTGGATATCCCGGCTCTGGTGGCGGAGCAGTTTCCCGGTCTGCGGCCGGTAGCCTGCGCCAATCTGCCGTACTATATCACAACTCCCATTTTGTCCGCCCTGCTGGAGGCGAGGTGCTTTGACTCCGTCACCGTCATGGTGCAGAAGGAAGTGGCTCAGCGGATTGCGGCGGAACCGGGTTCGGCGGACTATGGGGC
>CALWXQ010000030.1 GCA_944385545.1 uncultured Oscillospiraceae bacterium
CATGATATCACTTGGTTGCAAGAGGTAGGGCTGTTTTGCCCTGCCTCTTTTTTGCCAATTAATATTTTACACTAATGCGTTCCGGAACCGGTTCGCCTCCTTTCCCACCAGTGTAACCCAAAACGGGAAAAAAGTCATTTGACACTTCCACCAATTTCCGCTGCTGTTTTCCGATAAATCCCACAATTTTTATCCCCGGCCGGTTACCGGCCTGGGGGCATTTTTCCCGAAACAGGAAGTTTTGTATTGTCTTTTCCATTCGCCTGTGTTATGATTTTTTAAACCCCCAGAGCGGTTTTGAAAGGAGAGATTGCATTGAGAATCCATTACAAAAGCTATCCTGGCTGCGTGCTGGCCACGATCCTTTCCTTTATCGGCGGGATCTTCTGCCTTCTGGCTGTGCTGGCGCTGCTCATGGGCATTCTGGATGGTTCGTTCCTGGACGGCGTTCTGCTCGCCGCGCTGTTCTTCGGCGCGGGCATTCTGATGCAGTTCCTTGCCCGGCAGTTAGCCGAAGCCCGGCACCACGCCCGCTTGCGCAAAACGCTGAAGGAAAACGGCACGCAAGCCCAGATCGTGGCAAGTCAGGCGGCAGCGGAAGCGGTTTACAATGCCTATCCCAACCGCCGGACCCTGAATTACATCCAGTCGCTGAACCCCGCCGCTGCGGCCAGTATCCGCGCCAAGATCCAGAAATAACCCTGAAACGCAGCAGGAGCTGTCACAAAGCCGTGATTTTGTGACAGCTCTTGTTTTCTTTGTCTCCGGGAACTCCGGTTCCCTCCCTTGGGTGAAATCTGGTATTCCCTGCCCCGGTCAGTATTGGGCGGCCTCAGCGGACTTTAACTGCAATTGAAGCTTGTCCGCAATGAGGGCGATAAACTCGGAATTGGTGGGCTTCCCCTTGGTGTTGGACACCGTGTAGCCGAAGAATCTTTGCAGGGTGTCCAGGTCGCCCCGATCCCAGGCCACTTCAATGGCGTGGCGGATGGCGCGCTCCACCCGGGAAGGGGTGGTCTGGAAGGTTTTGGCTACCTGGGGGTAGAGCACCTTGGTAATGGCGTTGATAACATCCATGTCGTTTACGGCAATGATAATGGCCTCCCGCAGATATTGATAGCCTTTGATATGGGCGGGGACGCCGATCTCGTGGATGATGCTGGTGACCATGGATTCGATGCTGTTTTTGTCGATCCTACGTGGGGGGCAGCAGCGAAGGGATTCGCCGCCCCGCAGCTCCTCCAGCCGTTCTACCAGAGCGGACATGTCACAGGGCTTCAGCATCAGATACCGGACGCCCAGGTTGGCTGCCGCTGCGGACACATATTCCGTGATGAATCCCGAGGTGGCCAGGGTCAAAGGCTTGCGATCCATTCCGGCGATGGCCTTGAGTACGCTGATGCCGTCCTTTTTGGCCAGCATCAGATCCAGTACCAGCACGTCGGGACGACGCTCCTGGATCATGCGGATGGCCTGTTCCCCATCGGAGGCGGTGCCCACCACCTGAAATCCGTCGGAGCGCTGCAAGGCCGCCGTGAGTCCCGAGCAAAAGTCCTCGCCGCTGTCGGCAATAAATACAGTTGTAGCGTGTTCCATACATACCTCTCCTGTCATGTAAAAATTACTCCCCAGGCCGCGGCAAAGATGCCGCGTGTGACAAATAAAGCATAGCATGAACCGTTTCGTTTTGCAAGGAAAAACCAAAATAATCGTTCGTCAAATATAGGGAATTTTCGACAAAAAACGGAGAAAATCAGATTTAATCGAGAAAAATTGACAGAATCCGCGCCTGTGGAAGCAAAGGTTGACGGAAGGCCGGGGCTGTTGTAAAATACCGGTAAACGCCTTTCACGGCATAAAGGAGGACATCCCCATGAACCATACCATCGCGGCTTTGCGCGGCTTTTTGGACGCCGCCCACAGCCCTTACCATGCCCAGGCATACCTGGCCGCGCGCTTGGAGGAGGCGGGGTATTCCCGGCTTCTGGAGGCCCGGGGCTGGAGCCTTGTCCCCGGCGGCAAATACTATCTCAGCCGTGGCGGTACGGCCCTGATCGCCTTCCGGGTGCCCCAGGACAGCCCCACGGGGTTTATGCTGTCGGCCAGCCATTCCGACCGGCCCAGTCTGAAGCTCAAGGAGAATTTTGAACTCACCGGCGCGTATACCAGGGCGGCGGTGGAGCGCTACGGCGGCGCCATTCTGTCCGGCTGGCTGGATCGCCCGCTTTCCATCGCCGGACGGGTGGTGGTGGAGACGGAGGACGGCGTGCAGGCCCGGCTGCTGGATATTCCCCGGGATCTGCTGCTGATCCCCAGCGTGGCCATCCACATGAACCGCCAGGTCAACGACGGATATAAGTGGAATCCGGCGGTGGATCTATTGCCCCTGGTTGGCGGAAAGGACGCCGCCGGCAAGCTGGCGCGGCTGCTGGAGGAGACCGCCGGGGGCAAGATCCTGGGCCATGACCTGTACCTGTATCCGCGCCAGCAGGCTTCGGCCTGGGGCGTGGAGGAGGAATATCTCTGCGCCCAGGGCTTGGACGATCTCATGTGCGCCTGGGGCTGCGCCCAGGGCTTTTTGCAGGCGGAGCCTTCCCGGGCCATCCCGGTGCTGTGCCTGTTTGACAGCGAGGAGGTAGGCTCCGCTTCGGTGCAGGGCGCCGCCTCCACCTTCCTGCCGGAGACGCTGGGCCGGATTTGCCGGAGCCTCCGCCTGGAGCCGGAGCGGATGTATGCCAATTCCTTCCTGGTCAGCGCCGACAATGCCCACGCCCTGCATCCGAACCATCCGGAGCTTTCCGACCCGGCCAATGCTCCCATCCTGGGGGAAGGGGTGGTGCTGAAATTCGCCGCCAGCCAGAGCTACTGCACCGACGGCCTCAGCGCCGCGGTGTTCCGCAGGATCTGCGCCCAGGCAGGGGTGCCTGTGCAGACCTACCACAACCGGGCGGATCTGCCCGGCGGATCTACCCTGGGAAGGATCTCCCTGGGACAGGTCAGCGTTCCCACCGCGGACAT
The DNA here is from genome assembly GCA_944385545.1 of uncultured Oscillospiraceae bacterium. Taxonomy (GTDB): domain Bacteria; phylum Bacillota; class Clostridia; order Oscillospirales; family Oscillospiraceae; genus Faecousia. Next base: position 3,019 of record CALWXQ010000030.1, read on the forward strand.
CGGCATTGCCCAGCTGGCGATGCACGCCTGCTGCGAAACCGCCGCGGCCGCCGACGCCGTCCACCTGGAAAAGGCCATGACCGCTTATTACAGCAGAGTAGTCCTGGCAGGAGAAGACGGCATCGCGTTGGTGTAAAATCACGGAGAAGTCCGGCAAAATGCCCAAAAACGGCAAATAAAAACTGTAAGAACCTACCATTGCCACAGGTTGAAAAGTATGTTATCATTACCCTATCCGGGTGGATTGGGCCTACTCCACAAAATAGGTTCAGTGCCACTAAAATAAAGGAGGAAATCAACCCGTCAGACTCACGGTGCGGCAGTGTGGAGACCTGTCGTAATGCGCCCGGAAGTTTGCTTTCCGGTGCGTGAGAACGCGCGCGAAAGGCTCGGCGTGTTCGGAGTCGTAAGAAAATGGCAAGTTTGACCCTGAAGAACATCAAGAAGATCTACCCCCACAGCGACGACAGCAAGAAGAAAAAGAAGAAGAAGGACGAGCAGCCCACCGAGAAGAAGGCCAACCTGCAGGTCACCGATAAGGGTGTCGTTGCGGTTCAGGAATTCAATCTGGAGATTGCTGACAAGGAATTCATCGTCCTGGTCGGTCCTTCCGGCTGCGGTAAGTCCACCACCCTGCGTATGATCGCCGGCCTGGAGGAGATCTCCGAGGGCGAGCTGTACATCGGTGACCGTTTGGTCAACGACGTGGCTCCTAAGGATCGTGACATCGCCATGGTCTTCCAGAACTATGCGCTGTACCCCCACATGACCGTTTATGACAACATGGCCTTCGCTCTGAAGCTGCGTCACACCCCCAAGGATGAGATCGACAAGAAGGTTCGCGAGGCTGCTGAGATCCTGGACATCACCCAGTACCTGGGCCGTAAGCCCAAGGCTCTGTCCGGCGGTCAGCGTCAGCGTGTTGCCATCGGCCGCGCCATCGTCCGTGCTCCTCAGGTCATGCTGATGGACGAGCCTCTGTCCAACCTGGACGCCAAGCTCCGTAACCAGATGCGTGCTGAGATCATCAAGCTGCGCGAGCGGATCAACACCACCTTTATTTACGTTACCCACGACCAGACCGAGGCCATGACGCTGGGCGACCGGATCGTCATTATGAAGGACGGCTTCATCCAGCAGATCGGCACGCCTCAGGAAGTCTTTAACCATCCGTATAACCTGTTCGTCGCTACCTTCATCGGCACGCCTCAGATGAACATGTTTGAGAACGCCAAGCTGGTCAAGGTGGACGGCAAGTACGCTGTGAAGCTGGACAAGCTCACCGTGACCCTGTCCGACGAGAAGCAGGCCAAGCTGGCTGCCAATAACGTTGCCGAGCAGGATGTGGTTCTGGGCGTCCGTCCCGAGCACATCGAGCTGGGCGAAGGCATCGTCGGCAAGGTGGATGTGTCCGAAATGATGGGCTCCTCCGTCCATCTGCACGTGACCTCCATGGGCCGCGACGTGGTTCTGGTGGTTTCCACCATGAACATGACCGGCGCCGAAGTGGCTGCCCTGTCCAACGGCTCCACCGTCAACTTCACCTTCCCCGGTCACGTCTGCCACGTCTTCAGCAAGGAGACCGGCATTAACCTGGAGGCCTGATCCTCTCACCAGGGAAGCATCTTCCATACACAAAGGCCCAGATCCTTCGGGATCCGGGCCTTTTCCACTGCCGTTTCCACAGCCGCAGTACAGCCAGAGAGTGGCTTCACTCGGCAGAACAGCGAAAAAGGGCCGCGCCTGTCGGCGCGGCCCGGGAGATCATTGGCTCATTTAGCTAAAGAAGGCTCCTTCTTGATGCTCTTCAGGAACAGCAGCAGGAAGCCCACGGCGGCCGCGATACCGGCCACGATGGCGATGGGGTAGTAGATCTCATAGGCAACACCCATGGGGTTCCACAGCAGTCCCAGGCATTCGCCGGCGGCTACGAAGTAAGTAATGGAAACAGCGGTCATGAAGCTGGCGGGAACGGCGCAGATCCAGTAGTTGCGCTTGTTCTGCGCCAGATACACGGCGGCGGCCCACAGGGCGATCATGGCCAGAGTCTGATTGGACCAGGAGAAGTAACGCCATACCACGCTGTAATCAATTTGGCAGATGATGGCGCCGGCACCCAGCAGAGGCACGGTCAGGGCCAGACGCTTCTTCCAATTCTTTTGGTCGATCTTGAACCAGTCGGCAATGGTCAGACGGGCGGAGCGGTAAGCGGTATCGCCGGAGGTGATGGGACAGGCGATCACGCCCAGCATAGCCAGAACGCCGCCGATGGGACCCATGGTAGTGGTGCAGATCTCGTAAACCACGGAGTTAACGCCGGCACCGGCCTCCAGCAGAGCCTGACTGTTCTCATAGAAGGAAACACCGGCAGCGGCCCAAACCATGGCGATGATGCCTTCGGCGACCATAGCGCCGTAGAAGACCATGTGGCCTTCCTTCTCGCTCTTGCAGCAGCGGGCCATCATGGGGGACTGGGTGGCGTGGAAGCCGGAAATGGCGCCGCAGGCCACGGTGATGAACATGAAGGGCCAGACGTTGGTGCCCTGGGCATGGAAGTTGCCGAAGTTGCTCCATAGTTCAGGCATTTCGTACTTGGGAGAGATGAGCAGAACACCGGCAACGCCGACAGCCATGATAATCAGGCAGATGCCGAACAGAGGGTAAATCTTACCAATGACCTTGTCGATGGGAACGAAGGTGGCGATGAAATAGTAGATGATAACCACAGTCAGCCAAAAGTTGGTATCCAGCACTTCAGGGGTCAGCAGAGCCAGCAGACCGGCGGGGCCTTTGGAGAACACCACGCCTACCATGACCAGCAGGATCACGGAGAAGACCCGCATGACCTGGAGCATGAAGTTGCCCAGATACTTGCCGGTGATCTCGGAAATGCTGGCGCCCTTGTGCCGCATGGACAGCATACCGCACATGTAGTCGTGAACGCCGCCGGCAAAAATGGTACCGAGAACGATCCACAGGTATACGATGGGGCCGAACAGAGCGCCGTTCAAAGCGCCAAAGATGGGGCCGAGACCGGCAATGTTCAGCAGCTGGATCAGGAACAGCTTCCATTTGGGCATGACCACAAAGTCAACGCCGTCGTTAATGGTAACCGCGGGGGTGGGACGATCATCTGAGCCGAAGATCTTATCTACGCGTTTGCCGTAGAAGACATAGCCCAAGATCAGCAGTGCGATGCAGAGAATGAATGTGACCATAGTGTTCCTCCTCGTAAAAAGTATTCTATGGGGTGTCATGCATCCCTTAGCTCTCCTAAATTATATTACGATTTTGTGAACACCGCAACAGAAAAAAGACAGAAAAACTACTTTTCATTGGCTTGGCTAAAAATCAGTAAAGAAATTTGTTGGTTTGCACAAATTGGTAAAAATATACTGAAACATACCGTTGAAGAATACAACGAATTGGTTAAAAGGCATAAAAGAGAATGGAAAAAAACTGGAGAATGGCTCCCAGGTTTACGAAGATGTGGAACACGGAATGCATCCATTTGCGCTTCTTTCCCAGGCCGTAAAGGATAGCGCCCAGGGTGTAGGCAATGCCGCCCAGGAGCAGGAGCAGAAAGCCCGGGAGGGTCAGAACCTCCAGGATCTGTCTGGCGAAGGGGATCACAGCCCAGCCCATGCCGATGTAGCAGAGCATGGAGAAGACGTTGTATTTTTGCAAGTCGATGGCGGTAAGGGTAGCGGCCAGGGCGGCCATGGCCCACTGGAAAGCGAACAGCCCCCAGCCCAGGGCGGGGTACCGGGGCCTGAGGGCGGAGAGCACCACAACGGTGTAGGTTCCGGCGATGAGGAAATAAATGGTGCAGTGATCGATGACCTGCATGACCTTCTTGCCCATGTTCGGCCGCAGCCCGTGGTAAACACTGGAGACGGTGAACATCAGGATCATGGAGGCGCCGTAAATGGCGGAGGTGACGATGCCGTAAACATTGCCCGCCCTGGCGGCCTGAATGACGCACAGGGTCAGCGCGGCAATGCCCATGGCCCCGCCGACGATGTGGGTGATCATATTCATTTGTTCTTCTCCCCGGGTGTAGTCGGGAAGGACGCGGTCGGTGAGCTTGGTTCGTTTCATGGAGAACACCCTTTCTTCACGGAGTAAGATCAGTATACCATAAATTGGGCAAAATCAACGCTACAGCCGGTTTTTTCCCTCTCCCGGGGAGAGAAAATTGGATTCTACCCTGGGGAGAGGGGAATTGGGGTTGACAAACAACACCCGATGGAATACAATTTTCCCTAGACCGGCAGCGGCGGATGCCCTGCCGGTGGAACGGAATTTGCTTCCCCCGGACTCGGCGCGGGGGAATAAGAGAGGTAGCAGGTATGAAGAAAAAACCGTTTATCACCCTGGAACAGGCCAGAGCCATTGCCGCCCGGATTCCCACGCCCTTCCATGTCTATGACGAGGCGGGCATCCGTGCCAACGCCCGGCGGCTGAAGGCCGCCTTCGCCTGGAACAAGGGCTTCCGGGAGTATTTCGCCGTGAAGGCAACCCCTAACCCCTATATCGTGAAGATCCTGAAGGAGGAGGGCTGCGGCTGTGACTGCGCCTCCTACACAGAGCTGCTGCTGGCGGAGGCGGTGGGGGTCACCGGTCATGACGTGATGTTCTCCTCCAACGTTACCCCGGAGCTGGACATGCGCAAGGCCTTGGAAATGGGGGCTTATATCAATCTGGACGACGCCACCTATGTGGAGTTTCTGGAGCAGCTCACCGGGGGCCGGGTGCCGGAAACCGTCTGCCTTCGCTATAACCCCGGCGGCTCCTTCTGCTTGAGCAATACCATTATGGATATGCCCCGGGACGCCAAGTACGGCATGACCGAGGATCAGATGGCCGGGGCCATCAGCCGCCTGCAAAAGCTGGGCGCCAAGCGCTTCGGCATCCATGCCTTCCTGGCCTCCAACACCACCACCAACGAGTATTACCCGGAGCTGGCTAGCCAGCTGTTCCACCTGGCGGTGCAGCTGCGCAATGCCACCGGGGCAGACATCGCCTTCATCAACCTCTCCGGCGGCGTAGGGGTGGACTACCGGCCGGAGCAGCCTTCCTGCGATATCGCCGTCATCGGCGAAGGGGTGCGTCGGCGCTATGAGCAGATCCTCACTCCGGCGGGGATGGGGGATGTGGCCATCTTCACGGAGCTGGGCCGGTTCATGCTGGCGCCCTACGGCCATCTGATCTCCACGGTGCTGCACCAGAAGCATATCTACCGGGAGTATGTGGGCCTGGACGCCTGTGCCGCCAACCTGATGCGTCCGGCGATGTACGGCGCCTACCACCACATTACCGTGCTGGGCAAGGAGGACGCCATCCTGGATCACGTATATGACGTCACCGGCGGCCTGTGTGAGAACAACGACAAGTTTGCCATCCAACGCAGCCTGCCCCGGATCGATGTGGGGGACATGGTGGTCATCCATGACACCGGCGCCCACGGCTTCTCCATGGGCTATAACTATAACGGCAAGCTCCGCAGCGCCGAGGTGCTGCTGAAGGAGGACGGATCCTTCCAGCTGATCCGCCGGGCGGAGACTCCCGAGGACTACTTCGCAACCTTTGATTGTACGGAGTTTACCTTCGGAAGGTGATTGGGCGTTTTCAACAAATTATCAGCAGGATTATTTGGCAGTTGTTCGGTAAAATAACAAGAAAATTTCATACTTTTCCTTTCGAGTTGTGATATAATGGTTCTGTTGCAAGGGAAGACCCTTATTCTTGCATCGAAAAGGAGATCCTATGAATAGTATTCTGTTTTTTCTCACGCCAAAAGCCATGTGCGCATTTCTGTATGATGACTATACCATCCGTCAAGCCCTGGAGAAAATGGAGGCGGCGGGTTATGCGGCCCTCCCGGTGCTGAACCACCGGGGCGAATACAGGGGAACCATTACCGAAGGGGATCTGCTGTGGGCCATGAAGAATATCTGTTACATGGATATGCGGCAAGCTGAAGCCCGACGGATCATGGAGATATCCCGGCGCAGGGACAACTTGCCCGTTCGGGTTACCGCATCCATGCACGATCTGATTGAACGGGCCTCCAACCAGAATTTCGTCCCCGTGGTGGACGACTACGGCGCCTTCATCGGCCTGATCACCAGAAAAGCCATCATCAAGTATTGCCACGACCAGCTGTTCCCTGAAGATTAAGGAACCACGGAACCCATCGGCTTCGGCTTATACTTAAGGCCCCCCGGCTGCTTAGCCGGGGGGCCTTCTTGTGTGCGCCATTGGCGGCGCGCCTGTGCCGCTGTTTCGGATGGCAACGGGAAAACAAAGAGCTGCCCCGGATTGCCGGGGCAGCTGATGCTGGAAAAGGATATCGCGTTGGGGCAAAGCCCGTTGGTTTGTCAGCGGCTTCCCTTGTCGTAGGGGATGCCCTCTGCCTTGGGGGCCTGGGAATTTTTGGAGGTAAAGATCAGCACCACCAAGGAGATGATATACGGCAGCATATTGTACACCGTTCCGGGAATGTTCAGATTTCCCAGGAAGTCAAAGGCCACGTACACATTGGATAAGGCCCGGAGCATACCGAACAGCAGGGCGGAAGCGGCGATGCGCATGGGGTTCCACTGGCCGAAGATCATAACGGCCAGGGCCAGGAAGCCGAAACCGGCCACGCCGTTTTCGAACTTCCACTCGGAGACGCCGGATGTGATATATACGATGCCGCCCAAACCGCCCAGAATGCCGGAGATGATCACGCCGGCATAGCGCATTTTATAGACATTGATGCCCACGGAGTCCGCCGCCTGGGGATGCTCGCCGCATGCCATCAGCCGCAGACCGAACCGGGTCTTGTACAGGACAATGTGGCTGACAAGCAGCAGTATCAGGGCGATGAGCATGAACCAGCTCAACTCCATGCTGCCGATGTTGAAATAGAAGGCCTTTTTCTGATCCACATATTGGATGGTGGCCGAGACGTTGTTGGGATCGGCGGCGGTGTTCAGGGCTTTGACGATCACCGTGGCCGCGGCAGTGCCCAGCAGGTTCATAGCCGTACCAATGATGGTCTGATCCGCGTTAAAATTCACCGCGGCGACAGCCAGCAGCAACGAGTACAGGGCGCCCGCCAGGGCGGCGGCCAGAACCACCAGCAGCACCATCAAGCCTGCCGGAGTGCCCTGGGGCAGGTAGCGCATCATCAGCGCGCCGCCCAGGGCGCCTATGACCATGATGCCCTCCAGACCGATGTTGATGACGCCGCTGCGTTCGGAGAAACAGCCGCCCAAAGCCACCAGCATGAGCACGGAGGCGAAGATCAGTGTATACTGTAGCAAAAGCAGCATTACTTGTTCCCTCCTTCGTTGGTCTTCGATACGGCTTTTTCCTCGCGCTTGGCGATGGAACGGTTCATGGCGCTCTTGACAAACAGTACGAAGCCGCACAGATAGATAATCAGGGAGCAGATGAAGTCGGAGACCTGGGCGCAGTAAACGGCCTTGTCTACATAAGCGCCGCCGGCAGTGATGTGCTGGATAAAGTAAGAGGAGAAGATGGAGCCAACGGGATGCAGACCGCCCAGGAAGGCCGCGGCAATGCCGTTGAATCCCATGCCGGGAATGTTGGATTGGGAGCAGGACCACTGCTCGTAGCCCGTCAGGTACAGCATGGCTGCCGCCATACCGGCAAGGGCGCCGGAAATGGCCATGGTCAGGATGATGTTCCGATTCTCCTTCATACCGGCGTATTTGGCGGCATGCTTGTTGTTGCCGGTGGCCTTCAGCTCGTAGCCCAGCTTGGTTTTCTCCAGCAGGATCCAGATCAGCACTGCCACCAGCACGGACAAGGGAATGGCGATGGTCACATACTGGTTATTGCTGAAGAACTTGCCCAGCCCCATTCCGGGGAGCATGGCTTCCGGATTGGCGGTTCTCAGGTTCTGGGTATAGGGGGAGGCGATCTCTTTCACCTGGGTCAGGAGCATGTTCACCCCATACAGGCTGATCCAGTTGAACATGATGCAGGAAATAACCTCATTGACGTTGAACAGGGTCTTCAGGGCGCCGGACAGGGCGCCCAGCAGAGCGCCGGCGGCAATGGCGCCCAGCAGGCAGACCCACCAGGGCATTTGCAGGGCCAGGGCCAGATACAGGCAGGCGCCGGCGCCTACCACATACTGACCGGCGACACCGATGTTGAACAGACCGGTCTTATTGGCAAACAGCACGCTCAGAGAGCACATCAGCAAAGGCGCGGTTTTCACCAGGGTGTTGCCCAGGTATTTCAGCTTGGCAGGGCCGCTGGGGTAGTAGAAGAAGTTTTTGATAATGGTGGTGATGGCTTCCCAGGAGCCTTCGGCGTTGATGATCAGCAGCACCACATAACCGGCGAGCAGACCGGCCACAATGCACATCAGGGAGGCGATCAGGGATTGGACGCTGTTGTTTTTCAGCAGATTGTAATGTTTCATTGCCGATCCTCCCTTTTGGCGCCGGCCATGTACAAGCCCAATTCTTCCACGGTGACTGCGGCGGGATCAAATTCTCCCACGATCTCCCCCTCAAACATCACCAGGATCCGGTCGGATACGTTCATGACTTCGTCCAGCTCCAGGGAGACCAGGAGCACGCCTTTGCCGGCGTCCCGCTGGGCAACCAGCTGCTTATGCACATACTCAATGGCGCCCACATCCAGGCCCCGGGTGGGCTGGACGGCGATGAGCAGCTCGGGATTCTTGTCAATCTCCCGGGCGATGATGGCCTTCTGCTGGTTGCCGCCGGACATGCTCCGGGCCTTGGTGATGGCGCCCTGGCCGCTGCGGATGTCGTTGGAGGCGATCAGCCGGTCGGCATAGGCCCGGATGTTCTTGCGGCGCAGGAACCCGGTTTTGCCGGTAAACTCCGGCTCAAAATAGCGCTGCAGGATCAGATTGTCCTCCAGAGAGTAGTCCAAAACCAGACCGTGCTTGTGCCGGTCCTCGGGGATATGGCTCATGCCCAGGATGCTGCGCTTGCGGATGGGCATTTTGGTGATGTCCCGGTCCCGCAGACGAACGCTGCCGCTTTGTACAGGCTCCAGGCCGCTCAGACCGTAGACCAGTTCCGTCTGACCGTTGCCGTCGATGCCCGCGATGCAGACGATTTCGCCGCCGTGAACCTGGAAGCTCACATGGTTCACCGCGTTTTTCTTGTGGTGCCGGGAGGCTACGCAGATGTCCCGCACATCCAGGATCAACTCCCCGGCGCTGGCCTGCTCCTTGTCCACCACGGCTTTCACATCCCGGCCCACCATCATCCGGGAAAGCTCCTGACTGGAGGTCTGGGCGGTGCTCACGGTGCCGATATACTTACCCTTGCGCAGAACGGTACACCGGTGGGAAACTTCCATAATCTCCGCCAGCTTGTGGGAGATGAACAAGATGCTCTTTCCCTCGGCAGCCAGGTTGCGCATGATCTGCATCAGCTCGGCAATCTCCTGGGGGGTCAGAACCGCGGTGGGTTCATCAAAAATCAGGATCTCATTTTCCCGATAGAGCATTTTCAGGATTTCGGTGCGCTGCTGCATGCCTACGGTGATGTCCTCCACCTTGGCGTCCAGATCCACGTGAAGGCCGTAGCGATCCGAAATGGCCTGAACCTTTTCCCGGGCCTGGGCCTTGTTCAGGAAGCCGTGCTTACAGGGCTCCACGCCCAGAATGATATTGTCCAGCACGGTAAAGCACTCCACTAGCTTGAAGTGCTGGTGCACCATGCCGATGCCCAGGGCGTTGGCGTCGTTGGGGTTGCGGATCTCCACCTTCCTGCCATCCATATGGATCTCACCGGCTTCCGGCTGATACAGTCCGAACAAAACGCTCATCAGCGTGGATTTACCGGCGCCGTTCTCGCCAAGAAGGGCGTGGATCTCTCCCTTTTTCAGCTGGAGCGTAATGTCGTCGTTGGCAATGATACCGGGGAAACGCTTGGTGATGTGCAGCATCTCAACTGCATACTGTTCCAATTGCCATACCTCCTTCAGCCGGAGAAAGCCCACTCTTTCCCAGCTTAATGATATGGGAATAGTATACCATATTCGTGGGTACATTGCAAAATATTTTTCGTTTTCCCATTATTTCTCACAACCTGACAAAAGCAATTCCCGGCAAGACTATGCCCGGGACGTAAAAACCCCTGCGCCTTACGGCGCAGGGGCAAAGAATCTTGGGATTTCCGCGATGGCAGGGGCATCAGCCCTTGATGGCGGGATACTCGTTTACCGTCACAGTGGTGGCGGGCAGAGCGGAGATGTCGTTGGACACGGTGACGGTGCCGTCCAGCATGGCGGCCACCAGAGCGGTGTAGTCCTCAACGGTGAAGGAGTCGCTGAACTGGGTGGTGGCGCTGGGGATCTGAACGTAGTTTTCATCGGGGTTGGCGGAGACCAGGCCCAGGGACTCGATCTTGCCGGAGAAGGCAGCCCAGTTGTCATTCTCAATGATCTCAGACAGAACAGTCTTGACGGTGGGAGCCAGACCCTTCATAGCGGAGGTAACGGTCATGCCCTCGCCGTACTGGCCGTCGATAATGGCGGACTGATCGGTGTCAACACCGATGAGCTTGCCGCCCACCTTTTGGGCAGCTTCCGCAGCGGAGGTGTAGATGCCGCCGCCGCAGGCGAAGACCACTTCCACGCCCTTCTCGCCGTACCAGGTGTCCATCACAGCGGTGATGTCGGCGTCGCCAAAGAACTGGTTGCCGTAAACGTACTCAACCACCACGTCGCCGGTGACGCCCAGCTCGGCGGCAGCGGCGTCAATGCCCTGCAGGTAGCCGTGGCCGAAGCGCTGCACAGCGGGAACAGCCATGCCGCCCAGGAAGCCCAGGTGCTTGTAGCCCAGCTTCACAGCGGCGTAGCCGGCCATGTAGCCGCACAGCTCCTCCTGGTAGATGGCGGAGTAAGCGTTCTCCACAGCAGTGAAGCCGCCTTCGCCCTCAGCCACGTCCAGGGCCACGAACTTCACGTCGGGGTACATGGGGGTGACTTCCACCAGAGTCTCGCCGAAGGCAAAACCGGGCATAACGATGATGTTGTAGCCGTCGGCAACAGCGGCGTCCACCATGGCTACACGCTCGGCGGTGGAGTCACCGGCGGGCTTGTAGTAGGTGAAGGTCACACCGTTGGCGTCGCAGTACTCCTTGCAGGCCTCGTAGGTGGTCTGATTGAAGGACTGGTCGGTGATGTCGCCGTAGTCGGTGATCATGGCCACCTTGTACTCCGCAGCAGCCTCAGCGGGCGCCTCGGTTTCCGCGGGAGCGGCAGAGGCCTCGGTCTCGGCAGGAGCAGAGGGAGCCTGGGTCTCGGGGGCCTCGCTGGAGCCGCAGGCGACCAGGGACAGGGCCATGGCCAGAACCAGCAGCAGAGCCAGAATCTTTTTCATGATTTTATTCCTCCATAAAATCGAAATTTGATGTGTTGGCACATCGCAGTCATTATCGCATATTTCCGCCAGGAAATCAACTGCTTTCTCAGCTTTTCTCTGTTTTTTCCACTGTCATGTGCTGCTCGGCGGAAAAGCTGCAAGGCAGAAGCTCCGCCAGGGTGTGCACCTCATAGCTTTGGGCGTTGATCAGATAGATCAAAAAGTCATCCCGGCAGAACTCCCGCATCACCTGACGGCACACGCCGCAGGGCGGGAACATGCCGGTAATCCGGCCGTTCTTGCCGCCGCAGACGGCGATGGCCGTAAAGTCCCGGTGGCCGTCGTACACCGCTTTAAAAAAGGCGCTGCGTTCGGCGCAGACCGTGGGGGAGTAGGAAGCGTTTTCAATGTTGCAGCCCTGGTATACCGTGCCATCGGCGCACAGCAGGGCCGCCCCTACCTGGTAGCCGGAGTAGGGGACATAGGCGTGGGTCATGGCCTCCTTGGCCAGCTGAACCAGTTTTTCCGGGGTCATAGGCAATCCTCCTTGCAGATTCGGGAAGCGAAGCTTTCGCCGGGGGTGTCCAGGGGGACTCCCAGCAGCTGGGCGGCGGTTGCGGCGATGTGGGCGAAGGAAGGCAGCGTCCCCAGATCCCCGGGTCTGACCCGGCTGCCCAGCACCAGCAGGGGCACATATTCCCGGGTGTGATCCGTAGTGGCGGTATAGCCCGGATCGCAGCCGTGGTCGGCGGTGATCATCACAAGATCCTCCGGCCCCAGCTTGGGCAGGAAGCTGCCCAGCCAGGCGTCAAACTCCGACAGGGCCTTGGCGTAACCCACCGGATCCCGGCGGTGGCCGTAGACCATGTCGAAATCCACCAGGTTCACAAAGCATAGCCCGTGGAAATCCGTTGCGGCATAGGCGTCGGTATGGGCCATGCCGTGGGCGTTGCTCTTGTTGTAAACGTAGTCCGTCAGGCCCCGGCCGGCGAAGATGTCGTGGATTTTTCCCACGCCGATGCTGGCAAGGCCCGCGGCCTTCACCGCCTCCGGCAGGGTGGTTCCCGGAGGCTCCAGGGAAAAATCGTGGCGGTTGGCGGTGCGGCGGAAGCCGGTTACCGGATCTCCCACAAAGGGGCGGGCAATGACCCGGCCCACGCCGTGCTTGCCCCGGAGGATGGCTCGGGCCTTCCGGCAGGCTTCGTACAGTTCCTCCAAAGGCACCAGATCCTCATGGGCGGCCACCTGGAATACGGAATCGGCGGAGGTATAGACGATCCACTTGCCGGTGGCCAGGTGCTCCTTGCCGTAATCCCGGATCACGTCGGTGCCGGAATAGGGCAGATTACACAGACAGCCCCGGCCGGTGGCGGCTTCAAAGGCCTCCAGCACCTCCCGGGGGAAGCCCTGGGGGTAGGTGGGCAGGGGAGACGGGGAGATAAGACCGGCGATCTCCCAGTGACCGATGGTGGTATCCTTGCCCTGAGAGGCCTCCCGCAGCCGGGCATAGGCCCCGGTGGGGGCGGCGGCCTTGGGCAGGCAATCCACACCCTGGATGTTGCCCAGGCCAGCGGCGATCATGTTGGGGATGCGCAGATGGCCTGTGGCGGCGCAGGAGGCCAGGGTGTTGACGTTTTTATCCCCGAAGCTTTCGGCGTCGGGCATCTGCCCAATGCCAAAGGAATCCAGGACGATGAGAAAAATGCGTTTCATGGTGATACTCCTTATTGAATGCGGCCCCGAGCCGAAGCAAGGGTCATGGCGCTGACGGCTGAAAGGCCCGTCCGCTCCAAGCCGTCCTGAAAGGGGGAATTCCGTAGAAGTCCAGTCCCTCCCGGCGGCTTATTTTCCCTCCATGGCGGCGGCCACATCCAGGGCCACCTGCATCATGGTGGTGAAGGAGGTCTGCCGCTGCTCCGAACTGGTCTCCTCGCCGGTGAGCACGTGATCGGAAATGGTGCAGATGCACAAGGCCCGTTTGCCGTACCGGGCGGCGTTCATATACAGGGCGGCGGCTTCCATCTCCAGAGCCATGACGCCCATCTTCTTCAGACCGTAGACGCTGTCCAGACCGTCCGGCACGCCAACATGATCTCCGTAGAACACATCGGAGGAATTGACATTGCCAACATGGTAGACGGCGCCGTGGGCCTGGGCTGCCTTCACCGCTTCGCTCAGCAGTTCCCAGGAGGCGATGGGGGCGAAGGTTCCCGGGAGGTGAAACTGCTTGGCAAAATTCGAGTCGGTGCAGGCGCCCTGGGCAATCACCAGGTCATACAGGTGGATGTGCTCCTGGATGGCGCCGGCGGAGCCGACCCGGATGATGTTCTCCACGCCGTAGCCGTTGTACAGCTCGTGGGAGTAGATGCCGATGGCGGGCATGCCCATGCCGGAGGCCATGACGGAAACCTTCACACCTTTATAATAGCCGGTGTAGCCCTGGACGCCCCGGACGTTGTTCACCAGAACCGGGTTTTCCAGGAAGGTTTCGGCGATGAATTTTGAGCGCAGGGGATCGCCGGGCATGAGAACGGTTTTGCCGAAGTCGCCGGGCTTGGCGGAAATGTGGGGAGTGGGTGTGGGAAACATAGTCGATCCTCCTTAACTTTAATAACCGGTGTGCGGGGCGGGGGCCTCGCCGGCCTCCATGGCCTTGGCCAGCTTGACGATTCGGGAAGTGCCCAGGCGGCTGGCGCCCAGGGCAAGGAAGGTCTGGGCGTCCTCCAGGGAGGAGATGCCGCCGGCGGCCTTGATCTTCACGTGGGGGGCAACGTGCCGGGCAAAGAGCTTCACGTCTTCAAAGGTGGCCCCGGCGGTGGAGAAGCCGGTAGAGGTTTTGATATAGTCTGCCCCGGAGTCGCTGACGCACTTGCACAGGGCGATCTTCTCCTGGCCGGTGAGCAGACAGGTTTCAATGATTACCTTCAGGAGCCTGCCCCGGCAAGCCTGCTTTACGGCGGCGATCTCGTCGGTGACGGCTTCCCACTTGCCTTCCTTGGCCCAGCCGATGTTGATGACCATGTCGATCTCGTCGGCGCCGTTGTCCACAGCGTCGGAGGCCATGAAGCATTTGGCGGCGGTGGTGTCGTAGCCGTTGGGAAAGCCGATGACGGTACAGATGGGTAAGCGTTCTCCAACGTAGTCCTTGGCCTGGCGGACGAAGGAAGCGGGGATGCACACCGAGGCGGTGCGGTAGCGGATGCCGTCGTCACAGATCTGCCGGATCTGGGGCCAAGTGGCGGTTTGGGTCAGCAGAGTATGGTCGCACTTGGCGAGGATTTCGGATAGCTGCATTGGGATTCCTCCTTATGGATATGGGGTTGGCGCTCAGGCCTGGCCGTGGAGACGGATCTTCCGGTGCTCCCGGATGCCCCGGATGTAGCACTTGTGGCACATGGCGATATAGCTGTCGTTACCCCCCAGCATCACCTGCTGGCCCTGGGTAATGATGTAGCCGTCCCGGCCGATCCGGGCGTTGACCGTGGCCTTGGCGCCGCAGTCGCAAATGGTTTTGATTTCCTGGATGGTGTCCGCGATCTCCATGAGCCGCATGCTCCCCGGGAACAGCTTGGTCTGGAAGTCTGTGCGAAGACCGAAGCACATCACCGGGATGTTCTCGTCGTTGACAATGGCCCGGAGCTGGTCAATCTGATCCGGGGTGAGGAATTGGCATTCGTCGGCAATGATCACATCGCAGTGACCCCGGCGGTGTTCCTGAAACCGGCGGTAAAGATCCATCTCCGGCGGTACCACCTCGCACACCGCCTCCAGACCGATGCGGCTGCGCAGGAGCTGCCGGCCGTCCCGGATATCGGCGCTGGGCTTGATGAGCCAGACGTTTAAGCTGTTTTCCTCGTAATTGTACTTGGTGATCAGGGCCTGGGCGGTTTTGCTGGAGCCCATGGAGCCGTACTTGAAATAGAGTTTTGCCATAGTCTCTCTCCTTACTGGTGTAATTTCCATTATACCCAAAGGGCGGGGGTATTGCAACCTAAATTTCCCTTGTCAGAGGGGTGGGGAAATGATATACTGATTTCATGGAAATATTTCCGAATTTGGAAACCACACCCCCGAATTTATCGACTGTTATGGTTGAAGGAGGGATTACCCATGAAAATGAAAAAACTGTTAGCCCTATTGCTCTGCCTGATCCTGGCGGCTGCCTTGCTCACCGGCTGCGGCGCCGACAGCTCCGGCACAAAGGAATACATCTACGCGGCGGATCAGGCAGTCGCGGAAGAACCCATGACCAACGCCATAAGAACAGCCGGCGGCGTGTTGACAGAGGAAAGCGGCAGCGCGGATCTGACGACCCAGGCCCCGGAGAGCCGGAAGTGGATCGTCACCGTGAATATGGACGCCGAGACGGAGGACTTGGACGGGGTGCTTGCCGCCCTGAATGACCTGATCGCCGAACTGAACGGCTATGTGGAGGATCAGAGCATCTACAACGGCAGCACCTACTCCAGCCACCGCTACCGCAGCGCCAGCCTGACGGTGCGCATCCCTGCCCAGGATGTGGACAGGTTCACCGAGGACGTGGAGGGGATCGCCAATGTGGTCAGCAAGAACAAGAGCCTGGAGGACGTGACCTTAAGCTATGTGGACACCCAGAGCCGGATGGAGGCCCTGGAGACGGAGGAAGACCGGCTGCTGGAGCTGCTGTCCCAGGCGGAAACCATGGCGGATCTGCTGGAGATCGAGTCCCGGCTGACGGAGGTGCGGTATGAGCTGGACAGCGTCACCTCTCAGCTGCGTACCTACGACAACCAGATCGACTACGCCACCATCTACCTGGGCCTGGAGGAAGTTCAGGAGTATACCCCCACCGAGGAACCCACCCTGTGGGAACGAATCCGGGACGACTTTACGGACAGTCTGGAACGGCTTTGGGAGAGCCTGCAGAATCTGCTGGTATTTGTCATCGCGGCGCTGCCGTTCCTGGTGGTCTACGGGGGCATCGCGGTGGTGCTGGCGCTGGTGATCCGCCGCCTCCGGAAGAACCGGAAGGCCAAAAAGGCGGCGGCCAAGAAGCCCTGGAGCGATCCTTCCCAGACGCCGCAGAAGCCCGAGGATCCGCAATAACACCTTCGAATCGAGCAGGCGGGGCTAATTAGCCCCGGCCTCAGACCGTCGAGAAACCCCAGTTTTGCCTGACGCAAAACTGGGGTTTCTCGACGGTCTGTTACTATGAATGCGGAGCTTTCATAGTAAATCTTTCATCAATTCGGATGAAAAGATTTTCATCAAGAAATAGCATTGGAACGTGCGCGCACCGGGCGCACAACACAAGCAGCCTGTCCGGTCATGCCGGACAGGCTGCGTTTTGGTTCATCCCAAGGAAAGCAGGTACAGGATTGTCAGGTGGACAGGGTAGAACAGGTAGAATGCCCACTGCACCGCAGCGCTGTGGGAGCGTTTTCCGCCCCGATATGCCCCAATGGGGATTAGGGCGGCCAGGGCGTACAGCTCTATGGGGACGGAAGCTCCCAGCAGCGCCACCTTGCCTCCGGGAAACTGCCAGTATACCAGCGCCGTCAGTCCCACCAGCCGGAGAAGCCCCCGCCGGGGCAGCTCCCGGGTGCAGTAGAACAGGGCAATCATCAGGATGCCGGCGCCGCCGTAGTCTGTGCGCAGCGCCTCAGCCAGGAGAAAGAACAGGGCCGCGGCAGCACAGGAGAAGCTCCACCGAAAAACCGGCTTCCAGGCCTGCCGCCGGGCAAAGCGGAAGGTCTCTAGGGCGAAAAAGCCCAGAAGCAGGGTGATCATGACGCTTTGATGGTTCCAGGTGAACCTGCCGAACAGGGCCAGGTCGAAGGGCAGTTCCGACAGTATGGCGCCGATTCCCAGACGCAGGGCGTACTTTTTGGGGCTGCGGGTATGGCATACCCCCTCGCTGAGCAGAAAGCAGTAGATGGGAAACGCAACGCGGCCGATCACCCGCAGGGAAAGCGCCCCGGGTAGCAGTACCGCGCCGATATGGTCTATGAGCATGGTCACGCAGGCCAGCAGCTTCAACGTTTCCTGGGAAATACCGTTTCGTTTTACCATAGACGTCTCCTGTCCTGCCTGTCAAGGCAGGTCGTTTTCCGAGATCTGGGAAAGGGAACGGCCCGCCACCCGGCAGCGGTAACGGCGCTGCTTCAGGGCCTGAACAAATTCCTGCCCGCTGCTTACCCGCCGGGGCAGAAGGATCCCGGCGCTTCCGATGCGGCGGTCAGCGGCGTCGTGGATATCGCCGCCGCTGGTGAGGATCCAGTCCTTCCGGGGAAGGGCTTTCCGGAGGGCCTGGACATCCTCCCCCGGGGCGCTGCAGGCGTTGTAAACCTCGACGCCGTCCACCAGGTCGAACCTGGGGAGAAAGGCTCTGTCGATGTACGGCCGGTCCCGGTAGGGATGGGCGTGGATCAGCAGGCCCTGGGCGGCGTGAACCCGGGCGGCAAATTCCTCCGGAGCAAGCCGGGGGATATCGGGATTTGCCAGGAGAAAGTCCAAGCCGACGCCGTAGACCAGCATCTCCTTGCCGCCGCCGTAGGCATGCTCCAGGCCGAAGATCACGTCAAAATCCAGCTTGCTTCCCAGGTCTTTTGCCTCCAGATAGGCGTCATAATACGCTCGCATCCGCTCCGGCCAGGGCAGAGACCGGTCAACGGCGGTGTTGCCGAAGATGAAGTGATCCGTCAGAACCAATCCGGCATACCCCGCGGCATGGTAGGCCCGAACCATCTGGACGGAAGTGCTGCGGGCGCACCGGCTGCATTGCACGCAGTGACAGTGAGTTTCGTACAGATAATCCATAGACGATTCTCCTCGGTTGGCAGATCAGCGTGCTTCAGACAGCAGGGCCTCGTAGTCATAGGCGCTATAGTAGTCCTGGACTTCCTGCCAGTAATCGCGGTAGTTTTCCGCTGTCAGCCGGTACTGACCGTCGCGGATGCGCCGCAGGATCAGAGAGTTCACCGCGGCGCAATGATGAACGGTGTCCCGGTAGTTGCTCAGATCCGTAATGGTCTGGTAGTCGTCACAGAAGGCGTACAGCTGGATATTCTCCACCTGCAGCAGAAGCGCACTGGCCAGGGTAAACTCCTGGATCTTCTGTTCCAGGGTGCCTTGGCGAATGTGGTTGTCCCAGTTCAGAATGCTGTAGGGTGGGAAGTAGAGAATAAATTGGGTATCGGGGTATTCCCTGGCCATGGCCATCAGGGTGCCTTGCAGGGTGTCCGTCAGCTGCTGGGACAATTCGGGGGTCAGGGATGCCGTTTCCGGGGACAGCTCCCTGCGCTGGTAATTGGCAAGGACTGCTTCGGCACTGTAGGTAGTGTCAGATGACTCCCAACTGCTGTAGTCATCGAAGCTGGTGGTGGTCTTGCCCTGACGGGTATAGTTGAGCACCTCCAGGGTGTCGCTGAACAGGATCTCTTTGTTCAAAAGGTAGTTTACGTCGTTAATGGGGTTATCATCGTACAAATACGTGGGGTATTCTCCGTCAGCCAGGATCATATCCCGGCCGGAAAGCAGGAACCACTCGTCCAGACAGTACAGCACCAGCTTCAGCTCCGGATTGGCTTCCAGGGCGTTTTGCAGGTTGGCGTTCAGCTCCTGGAAGGTGGCGCCGGAGAAGGCGACCTTTACGGAATGAACGCCGAACAGCCGGTCAAATTCCGTGGTTTTGAAATTCTCCGTCATGGAGGTGCCGGTGATCAGAGCGTCGTAGGAGAAGTTCTTGACAATGCCGTCATTTTGGTAGCGCTGGTTGTCAATGGGATATTCCAGCTGCTCCAGCGGGGCATGGTAATGGAAGAACGGATCGATAACGGCTGTTGCGGCGGCACACAGACACAGGAGCGCGCCTACCAAAACCAGCAGAGCAATGCCCCCTTTTTTATTTTGGTTCATGGAAGCGCCTCCTTAAAAGTTAAAGTACAGGAAGGTGCTCACCCCGGAGAAGGACAGGATGCACCAAAGCAGCAGCAAGGCGGTGATCAGGATCACGCCGGGGGCGGGGCGGAACCGCTTCCCGTAGTCGCAGGCGTTTCTTGTGCCCAGGATCAGCATCATAGCCCCGCCGTAGAAGCCGGTGAGCAAAAGCCCGGGGCTGGACTCCAGGAAATCCATCTGGGGGATGGTGCGAACCAGGAATTGAATTTCCGGAAGCCGAAAGGCGTTGAGCACAGTCTCATTCACCGGCCCGAAATCCATCACCAGCAGCATTTTGGCAAAGGCAATGGCATCGGCTACGCTGTCCGCCCGGAACAGCATGAACGACAGGTTCACAAAGGCAAAGGTCAGAAGCCAGGCCAGCGCCGGATGCAGGTTATCCCAGGTCTTTTGGAATCGCCGGGTCAGCACAGACGCCAGACCGTTGAGCAGGCCCCAGAGGATGAAGGTGTAGTTGGCGCCGTGCCACAGACCGCTGGCCAGAAACACCACCAGGATGTTCCCGTAGGTACGGAGGGTTCCCTTCCGGCTGCCGCCCAGGGGGTAATAGACGTACTTGGTCAGGAAGCGGGTCAGGGTGATGTGCCAGCGCCGCCAGAACTCCGGGACGGACAGGGACTTGTAGGGAGAATCAAAGTTTACCGGCAGATCGATGTTCATCATCTTGCCAAGACCCACAGCCATGTCGCTGTAGCCGCTGAAATCAAAGTAGATCTGAAAAGTATAGGCGAGGCTGACGAAAATGGCGTTGGTGGTGTCCAGCACGGTGACGTCGGAAAAGCCCCAGTTGGATACCTGGCCGAACAGATCCGCCAGCAGCACCTTTTTGGACAGGCCCAGGGTGAACAGGAACAGCCCAGGCAGAAAATTGTCCCAGTTGAAGCGCTTCTTGCTCTCGTCCATAAATTGGGGTACCAGCTCATCGTGGGTGACGATGGGGCCGGCCACCAGCTGGGGGAAGTAGGAAACGAAGCTGGCGTATTGGAGGAAGCCGTACCGGGGCACCTCGCCCCGGTAGGCGTCGATGACATAGGACAGCTGCTGGAAGGTGAAGAAGCTGATGCCCAGGGGCAGAACAATATTGCGCAGGGTAAAATCCGCGGCGAACAGCCGGTTCAGGTTGTGCAGGAAGAAGTTAAAGTACTTGAAATAGAACAGCACCCCCAGATTGGCCAGCACAGCCGCCGTTACCAGAAGCTTCCGCAGCCCGGGCCGGACCGCGCGCTCCATGCCCAGAACCACCAGGTAGTTGGCCGCGATGGAAAGAACGATCACCGCCAGATAGCTGGGATTCAGATAGCCGTAAAACCACAGGGACATTCCCAGCAGGAAGGCCTGGGCCAGGGTATACCGCTTACAATGGTTCAGGGTGAAGTACCCGATAATGCACAGGGGCAGAAAGAACAGGACAAATATGTAAGAGTTAAAGAGCATGAATCTTCTCCTTGCCCGGAAGGATTTAGGGCTTCCGCGGTAATGGGCGCGGAGCCGGTACAGTAGTATTATACCTATATCCGGGGTTTTGT
>CALWXQ010000031.1 GCA_944385545.1 uncultured Oscillospiraceae bacterium
ACCACCTGGGGCCCCTCCGGACTGCTGGGCATCTTCGTCATGACCGCCGGCCCCAACGGCGCTGCCATGTCCATCGTCTTCTACCTCATTGGTTTGGTAATCAGCTACATTATGGGCTTCGTGCTCACCTGGTTCGGCATCAAGGACGAGGAAGTCGCCGCTGCCTAACCTTTCTCCGATTCGCAAAACGGCCGCAGACTCAGGAATGGGTCTGCGGCCAATGGACTTCTATCGGAATACCTTTTCTCACCAGGCTCCGCCCAAAGGGGAGTCTGAACCCCCGTCTCATAAGGAACCGCTATCCCATTGACATTTTCGTCCGAGGTTCCTTCTCTGAATATCCTCATAAGGAGTTGCTATGAAATACGATCTGCTGGCATTGGATCTGGACGGCACCGCTCTGCGCAGTGACCGGAGCACCTTCAGCCCCCGTTTGACCGCCGCGTTGAACGCCCTGCACCATCAAGGCACAGCCGTGGTGATTGCCACCGGGCGGCAATACGCCCTGCTCCCGCCTGCCGTGGAGGAAGGGGGTGCATGGCGGGATCTGGGGATCCTTGCCAACGGCGCGGAGATCCGCCGTCTGAATACCGGCGAGCTGCTCTGCGGACATTATATGCAGGGCAGTCTGATCGCGAAGCTGACACGGCTTGCCGCCGGCCTCGGTCTGCCGGTGGAAGCCTCTCGAAATGGAACGCTGTACCTGACCCAGCAAAGCTGGGACGCCCAGAAACCGCACCAGCAACAGCTGTTCTTTCATCTGACCCATGTGCTGCCCAATCAAGGGATGGTTGTGGACAGTCTGGAGGAGTTCGCCTGTGACTTGGGGCCGGTTTTTGAAAAAGTCAATCTGCCATACATCCCTAGTGAAGCCCGGGCAGCCGTGGAGCAGGCCTTGACTTCCCTTCCGGTACGCTTTGCCTGGGCCGGGCCTAACAGTCTGGAGCTGACCCATTGGGAGGCGACCAAAGGCGCCGCGCTGACCTGGGTATGCCGCACAATGGGGATCCCCTTGGAGAACGCCGCCGCCATCGGCGACAGCGGCAATGACATCTCCATGCTCACCTCCGCCGGGCTGGGCATCGCCATGGGCAACGCGCCGGCAAACGTCCGGCAAGCGGCTGACGCGGTAACAGAGGAGAAAGAACAGGACGGCGCCGCGAAGGCCATTGAACGCTGGCTGCTGAAATGATACTTCCGCGATACCATAACATGCAGAGGGCTGTCTCAAACTAACAAATCCCAATAAAAACGGCTGGATTACCAAAAACAAGGTAATCCAGCCGAACGTACTTTATATGCGTTTTCTTGAAAATGCCGTCACAGCAAGATCTGCCCCGCCGATCCCGGCAGCCATGGGTACGTTCCCTTTGCCCTAGCGGTTATTCCTCGGAAACCACGTCCGCGTAGTCCTCCAAATCCTCAAAGTCCATCTGCAGTCCCTGGCCTTCCTTTTTGGCCTGCCATTGCTCTTTGGTGACCAGAATGGCCCGGGGCTTGGAGCCCTGGAAGGGGCCGACGATCCCCTTTTCTTCCATCTCGTCCACGATCCGGGCGGCGCGGGCATACCCAAGCTTCAGACGGCGCTGGAGCATGGATACCGACGCCTGGCCTGTTTCCAGAACCACGTCCACAGCGGCGGGGAGCAATTCATCGCCGTCCAATTCTTCGTCGCTGGGATCCGGGTCGGAGGCGGTAACCGGTTTCTTACTGCCGGTCTGCTGGGCCTTCTTTTCGATCTCCTCCAGCACCTGTTGATTGTAGTCGGCCACATAGTTTTCTTTCACATATTCCGCCACAGCCTCAACCTCACTGTCGGTCACGAAGCAGCCCTGTACCCGCAGAGGCTTACCGCTGCCGATAGGCGCGTAGAGCATGTCGCCCTTACCCACCAGCTTCTCCGCGCCCATGGTATCCAGTATGATCCTGGACTCCATGGCGGAGGCAACGGAGAAGGCAATCCGGGAAGGGATGTTTGCCTTCATCAGACCGGTAATCACATTGGCGGAAGGGCGCTGGGTGGCAATGATCAGGTGCATACCGGCGGCGCGGCCCATCTGGGCAATGCGGCAGATCGAGTCCTCCACCTCTTTGGCAGCCACCATCATCAGGTCTGCCAGCTCGTCAATGATAATCACCACCGTAGGAAGCTTCTGGCCGTCCTCCTCAGCGGTGACGATGCTGTTGTACGCCTCCAGATCCCGAACGCCCAGCTCGGACATCATTTTGTACCGGCGCAGCATTTCCGTCACCGCCCATTGCAGAGATCCGGCAGCCTTCTTCGGATCCGTAACCACCGGAATCAGCAGTTGGGGAATGCCATTGTAGATCCCCAGTTCCACCATCTTAGGATCCACCATAATCAGCTTTACATCCTCAGGCCCCGCCTTATACAGCAGGCTGATAATGATGGAGTTCATACACACGGATTTACCGGAACCGGTGGTACCGGCGATCAGCAAATGGGGCATCTTTGCGATGTTGCCTACCACGCAGTTGCCGTCAATGCTCTTTCCCAAGGCAACAGAAGTCTTGGACTTGGCCTTGGAAAAGTCCCCGGAGTCAATGACCTCCCGCAGAGATACGGTGGTCACCGTGCGGTTGGGCACCTCGACGCCAACCACGGATATCTTACCCGGAACCGCGGCGATACGGACGCCGGAGGCGCCCAGGCTCAACGCAATGTCATCGGCGCAGCCGGTGAGCTTATTGAGCCGCACGCCCTTATCCAGTTCCACCTCATAGCGGGTGACGCTGGGGCCACGGGTGACATTGATAATATGGGCGTCAATGTTAAAGCTGGCCAGCGTCTCGTTTAAGCGCCGGGAATTCTCCCGCATTTCCTCGGTACCGTCCATGCCGCCCCGCACAGGACGATTCAGCAGCTCCAACGGTGGGAAGCTGTATTCCGGCTTTGTATCTGCCTGGGCTTTGGCGATCTCCGCCGCCACCTGCTTGGCAGACTCAGCCGCCTCCCCAGAGGTGACGTTCCCGGGCTTTGCCTCGGCAGGAGCCTTGGGTGCGGGCTTGGCCGCGGGCTTGGGAGCCGCCTCCATTTTCGGCGCGGGAGGAATGGGCTTCTCCAGATCCAGCGCCGGCATCCGGGCTGGGATCGCCGGCTCCCCAGGCGGCTCCGCCGGAACCGGCACAGCCACCGGTTCATCAAAGACCGACGGGATCTCCTCCCGGACGTATTCCGCCGTCCCCGCCAAAGGCGCGCTGATCTCCCGGTCGATGCGGTTCATAAACGCCGCGCCCTTGCCGGGCACCTGCTTGACAGCATCTTTCTGAGGCTGCTCCTGGCGCCCGGGAGAAGGCGCGGTATTCCCGGAAGGCCGCTGAGGCGTCTGCGCCTCCTGTTTCGGAGCGGGTCTTGCCTCGGGTCTGTGTCCTTCCGGTTCCGCCTGGGGCAGTGCCTGCTCCTGGAGCATCCGCTGGCGCTGCTGCCGCTTATGCTGGATCTGCTTATTGGCAATATGGTTGACCACAATGGCGGCAGGCTCAATGTAATCCTCTTCATCGTCCTCCCAGTCGTCTCTGGGACGGTTGGCGATGGCGCGAATGAGACTGGGGATGGTGATCTGGATCGAACCAAGGAGAGTCAGCACAGCGCCAACACCTGACAGGATGAACGACAGCGGCCGTCCGCATGCCCAATTCAGGAGCATAGCGAATCCGCCGCAGAGCACGCCGCCGGTATACCCTTCCACACCGCCGCGGTACAGATCCGAAAAAACCTCCCAGCCCGATGCCATTCCCTGATTCTGAACAGCCAGGTGGTAAATAACACCGCACAGGAAGGCGAAGCTGACCACGCAGATGCTGCGCATGGTGGACGCGTTTTTCCGGGCAAAGGTCTGCAAAATAAATACATACAGCAGCGCCGGAATGGAAAAATAGAATCCCGCCTGACCAACCAGCCCCATCACCACCGACTTGATCACCTTCAGCAGCGCCCCCTCAGGGTTCACACTGATAATGACAAACAGGATAAACAGGACAATACTGAAAAACGCCACAATGAAATGGACGGAAACGGGATTTTCATACTCCGTGGTGACCTTCGGCATCTTCTTCGCGGGAGGGGTGGGTTTCTTTTCCGTCTTCTTCCCGCCGGATTTCTTGGAAGCGCCGGAGGTGGACGCTTTCTTCCGCTCTGCCGTAACCATTTTTTCGGCACGGCTGGAGCCTTTCTTTTGAGCCATACTGAACAATCCTCCATTCGCCGCCAGCTGCGGCAGTCATTCGATGAACAATTTTCGGCGTTACGCCATAAGATTCAAAATAAATGTAAACAATGCCAGTCCAAAACAATATAGCCCAAACAGAGAAAAGCCGAACCGGGAAGCCAGGAATCGCATAAACCGAACGCCGGCCAGCGTACCGCTCAGGGCCGCCAAGGCTGTCACCAGACAGCGCAGAACCATCCCGAAGCTCACCATGCCCAGCCCCGCGGCTACCAGAGCCATCCCGTCATACACCGCAAGACCCGCAATGATAATCATATTCACCAGCAGCGCCATATTCAGGCCGTATGTCCGCTCCACACCGCACAGGGAGCTGACGGAAGTCATAGCGCCCACGGCGGAGATGCCCGGAAGAACCGACAGCGCGCCGCCAAGACCCATGAAGAAGCCCTCCAGGCGGGACAATGTACGGGAATCCTTATTTCCGGTGGGAAAGAACTGCGGTAAGTACAGAATGATCCCGTTGAGAAACAGGAACAGCGCCACCATAGCCAGCTTCCCCTCCAGATTCTCGGTATACCGGTATGCCAGCAGCCCCAAAACGGCAGGAACGAGCATGGTTTTGAGCATGCTGTAATCCATCAACGTCCGAATATCCAGCGGGCGCTTTCTGCGGCGCTTCGGAATCCTGGCCAGGGCCCTGGCGCGGGAGAAGCGAAGCAACTGCCCCTGGTTGCTAAAGTAGAGCCCGCCGAAAATACCCAGATGGATCAGAAGATCCATCAGCTCCATACCGCCGTTCACCCCATAAAATTTCAGCAGAAGCACATTATGCGCCCGTGCCGAGACAGGCAGGATCTCCCCAATGCCGGAAACGAACCCATACAGAATGCTTTGAACCCAATTCAGATCCATGTCTGCCCCTCCCTTCGCAAAGCGTTACATCTTATAATATCATATGACCGGCGGAATTTCCAGTCTTTTTTTCCCGCTCCCTTTGGCGCGCTTTTTCCTCTACCCCGCAATGTCGTTGTAGAGCATGCACGCGAACAGAAGGCAGAGGGCGTGTAAGACGCCCCAGGCGTTGGATCCTCCCGGCAGGCAATGCTTTTTGACCGAGTTCCTTTCGGAATTCGGTCAAAAATACCCAAGGTGTGCCTCAAATCAGCGGTTTTCAGGCAAGCCTTTTCCCTGGGGGCAGAATCATTTCTTCTGTTTCTCGATCATTTTGTGCAGCGCCGCCAAAGCGTCGCTCAGTCCACCCAGCTTGTCAATCAAGCCGGAGGCCACCGCTTCCTTGCCGTAGAGAATGGTGCCCACATCCGTAGCCATTTCCCCGGTCGCCATCATATAGTGCTCAAATTGTTCCCGGCTGATCCGGGAATTGGCGGTGACAAAGTCCGCGATCTGCTCCTGAATGCGTTGGAAATAGCGATAGGTCTGAGGCGCGCCCACCACCAGGCCGGTCATGCGCACCGGATGCACCGTCATGCTGGCTGTAGGCGTAATGAAGGACTTCTTGGTGCATACTGCCAGGGGGATCCCGATGGAGTGCCCGCCGCCCAAAACCAGCGATACCGTAGGCTTTCTCATCCCCGCGATCATCTCCGCAATGGCCAGCCCCGCCTCAATGTCTCCTCCCACGGTGTTCAGCAGCAGAAGCAGCCCGTCAATATCATCGCTTTCCTCTAACCCGGCAAGCAACGGCAGCACATGCTCATATTTCGTGGTCTTCACTGTTTCCGGAGCCACTTGGTGACCCTCCACCTGGCCGATGATGGTCAGGGTATAGATATTCCCCTTGCTGCTCTTGGTCATATCCGAGCCAAGCTCCACGATCTGTTCCCGCTCCTGTTCTTTTTTTTCCGAATGTTCGCCCATAGCAACGCCTCCCCCTTCGTTTCCTTTAGGATATCCAATTTATTCTCCGTAATTCACACTTGAAAGCAGGAGAAAAGTATCGTATAATAAACGCCGGTGATACTATGGCTACGAAAACCAACGCTGTCCGTTTGGTGCAGCAGGCAAAGATCCCCTGTCGGGAACTCTTTTATGACGTGGACGAAACAGATCTCAGCGGCCTTCACGCTGCCGCCGCCGTCGGTATGCCCCCGGAGCAGGTGTTCAAAACCCTGGTGGCCAGAGGCGAGAAGACCGGCATCAATGTGTTCTGCATTCCTGTTTGCTGCGAGCTGGATCTGAAGAAAGCCGCCAAAGCCGCCGGGGATAAGAATATGGAACCGGTGGCGGTGAAGGAGCTTTTGGGCCTCACCGGCTATATCCGGGGCGGATGCAGCCCGGTGGGGATGAAGAAAAAATACCCCACCTTCTTTGATGAAACCTGCATCCTCTGGGAGGAGATCGCCGTTTCCGCCGGAGCCCGGGGCCACCAAATGGTTCTGCCGCCGGACGCCCTGGCCCGGTTGGTGGAAGCGTCTATTGTTGACATCACATGATAAAACAGAAAGGAATCTTGTTATGTACGAGTATAAAACCAAAGGCACCTGTTCTCAGATGATCCATTTCGATCTGGACGGTAATAAGGTCAAAAATGTGCAGTTCCTGGGGGGGTGCAACGGCAACCTGAAGGGCATCGGCCGGCTTGTGGAGGGCATGGACATTGACGAGGTCATCGCCCGGGTGGAGGGCATCCGCTGCGGCATGAAGGCCACCTCCTGCCCCGACCAGCTGGCCCAGGCGCTGAAGGCTGCCAAGGCAAAATCCGAAGCGGGCCTTTGAGCCGCAGCTTCGCCCTGTCCGGATCTCCCGGTGAGCGATTGCGCCCTTGACGGCATTTGGTGGACTTTCAACCTTTTTCTATCTGGGGAGCCTCCGCTTCCATCGGCAAACGCTGATGGAAGCGGAGGCTCCCAAATCATTGCGCCAATGCCCAACTGGTGTCGGGCATTGGCGCATCGTTTTATGGGGCGGGCGACCTCAGGCCATTGGTTCCGGGGTTACCCAATGGGTTCAAAGTCCGCGGCGCCATGCTTGCACAGGGGGCAGACAATGTCATCCGGAAGGGTCTCACCCTCATAGACCCAGCCGCAGATCCGGCAAACGTAGCCCTTCTTCCCCTCGGTCTCAGGCTTGGGCTTGACATTGCTCTGGTAGTAGGAATAGGTCATGGTCTCCCGATCGGAGATCACCCGGGCTTCGGTGACGGAGCAGATGAACATGCCGTGGGTATCCAGATCCACGTAGCTCTCCACCTTCAGGCTCATAAAGGCGTTGATATACCGGGGCAGGAAGCGCAGGCCGTTATCGCTTCGCATCTCCTCCACGCCTTCGAACTTGTGGGCGGTGCGGCCGCTGCGGAAGCCATAATTCTGGAACAGGGAGAATGGCGCGGAAACATCCAGGCAGTTCACATTCAGGATCCCAGTTTGCTTAATCACATGATGAGAGTAGTTCTTCTTATTGATGGTCACCGCCACCCGATTGGGGCTGTCGGTAACCTGGGCAACGGTGTTCACAATCAGGCCGTTGTCCTTGGCGCCGTCGTTGGAGGTAACCACATACAGACCGTATCCGATCCTGAACAGTGCGGTCAGATCGTTCTTGTTGGCAGTGGTGTCCTGCTGAGCCAGGTAGTCCTTGCACAGTTCTTCGGCCAGGGCCTCCACCTGAGCCTTGCTGTCATCATTCAGCGCCGACAGAATGCGTACGGTGGCGTCGGTAAAGGTCAGGTTCTTGCTGCTGCCCAGCATCGTGCGCATGACCTTCGCCGCCAAAGGCGCCCAGGAGCCGTTTTCCATCAGGGCGACGGTGCGGTTCTGGTAGCTGCGCTCCGTCAGATGGTTGATGAAATCCTTCATAAAGGGGAAAACATCGGCATTGTAGGTAGTGGTAGCCAGAACCAGCTTTCCGTAGCGGAACGCGTCCGCCACCGCCTGGGCCATATCCGTCCGGGCCAGGTCGTGAAGCACCACTTTGGGGCAGCCCTTTTCCTTCAGCTTCTGAGCCAGCAGCTCCACCGCCGCCTTGGTGTTGCCATAGACAGAGGTGTAGGCCACCACAATGCCTTCGCTCTCCACCCGGTAGGAAGACCAAATATCATACAAATTCAGGTAATACCCCAAATTCTCCGTGAGGATTGGACCATGTAGGGGGCAGATGGCGGCAATGTCCAGGGCGGCAGCCTTCTTCAGCAGCGCCTGAACCTGCGGCCCGTATTTGCCGACAATGCCGATATAGTAGCGCCGGGCTTCGTCTGCCCAGTCTTCCTTGACGTCCAGAGCGCCGAATTTCCCGAAGCCGTCGGCAGAGAACAGCACCTTATCACAGACATCATAAGTCACAATAACCTCAGGCCAGTGAACCATGGGGGCGGTGACAAACGCCAGGGTATGCTTGCCCAGCGCCAGGGTGCTCCCCTCTCCTACCACGATCCGGCGGTCAGAGAAGTCGCTGCCGAAGAACTGCTTCATCATGGCAAAAGCCTTGGCAGAAGACACCACCGTAGCTTCCGGATAGACCTGCAGGAAATTTACGATGTTGGCAGAGTGATCCGGCTCCATGTGCTGCACGATCAGATAGTCCGGCTTGCGGCCTGCCAGGGTGTTGTGGAGGTTGTCCAGCCACTCATGGCAGAAATTCTTGTCCACCGTATCCATAACCGCGACCTTTTCGTCCATAATGACGTAGGAATTGTAGGCCATGCCGTTAGGCACCACATACTGTCCCTCAAAAAGATCCACTTTGTGATCGTTGACTCCAACATACTGAATGTCTTTTGTAATTGTCATACTTCCATCTCCATTACAAGAATCGATTTTCTTGGGTGCGGAAAGCCACCCCGGCAGGGGGATCCTCCGCATGATCCCATGTCTTCCCTACTAGTATAATCGGGAATGCCCTTTGTGTCCATTAGATTTTTTCCTTTTCCTCGGCAATTTTCTCCAGCCGCCGCCGGATGGTGGGGAAGCTGCTCAAATCCGTGTTGGGAAGGAACCGTGCCGCCTGCATGCGCAGGAGAAAGTCCGGCATGGAAGCGAACTGGACACAGTAGAGCGTTTCTGACAGGGTTTTCACCGTTTTCAAAGACCTTCGATCCAGCAGCAGCATCCGCGCCCCATCCAGGGAGGCGTTGGGGATGCAGGCATACCGCTCCCTGGGAAGATCCGGGAAGATTCCGATGGTGATCGCCGATTCCAGATTCGAATGGGCCGGAAAGGCTCCGGAGAGGATACACTGCTCCAGTTCCTCCGGCTCAATTCCCGCTGCCTCCAGCAGGCACTGGATCATGGTATAGGCTGCCGCCTTGGTATCCAGATACTGGCGGATATCCGTCTGGGTGAAATACAGCGGTGTTCCGGACTCCGATTCCTCCGCCAACGCATAGGCCACCGCGTACTGTCTCTGATCCGGCAGATACCGGATTCGCTCAGATGCCTTCGGCTCCAGCTCTCCCGCAATATTAAGCCAGCCGTTCAGCCGCATCTGGGCCAGCAGGTCGATGATGCCGGATCCGCAGATGCCCACCGGCCTTCTGCCAGGAATGGTGGTGAAGGTAAGCGCGCCGTTCCGGATACGGATCGTGTCGATGGCCCCGGGGGCCGCCCGCATGCCATCGCGGCTGATGTAGCCCTCCAGGGCCGGCCCCGCCGCTCCGGCTCCGGCCAGCATCCACTCCCGGTTGCCGATCACCAGCTCGCCATTGGTACCGACGTCAAAAAACAGCTTGGTCTGTTCACTGCTTTGTAGATCCGCCTTCAGCAAGCCGCTGACAATGTCGCCGCCGATATAGTTGGAGGCGGCGGGAACGAAGTACAGGATCCCAGAAAAGTCCATTCCCAATTCCCTGCCCCAGAACCATCCGGGATCGGTGGTCACGGGGGCATACGGCGCGGAAAACACTGTCCAGGCATCCAGCTGTAGCAGGAAATGCACCATGGCGGTATTCCCCGCCACACACATCACCGGGCAACCATGGGCGTCGACGCCGGTGTTCTCGGTCAATCTAGCCAGCAATTCCTCAAAGGTTTCCACCGTGACCCGGCGAATCTCTTCCCGGCGGCTGGGATCCTCCATGCAGCAGGTGATCCGGGTAAGGATGTCTGTGCCGTAGGCGATCTGGCGGTTTACCGCTTTCTCCTCCCCTACCACAGCGCCGCTGTTCATATCCACCAGCTGCATAACAATGGTGGTAGAGCCGTAGTCCACCGCCAGGCCATAGTGATGCTGCCGGGTATCTCCCGGCTCCACCGCCACCGCTGCCCAATCCCCTTCCCTGCGCGCAATGGTGAGCGTGATCGCCCCGCCGCAGGATCGAAGCAGCGGATGGATCTGCCTCAGTACCGCCAGAGGAAAGCTGACCGGCGCGAATCCCCGCTCCTCCAATCCCCGCCGGATCCTCCGGTGATCGCTCACCGGGTCATCCTCGTCAGGAGGCGCAAGGGCAAGATATACTTTTTCGCTGAGTCCGTCCAAAAAACCACTTCCTTCCAGCAGTGCTCCGGCCTCGCTCTCCGGCAGACCGCACTGTCCGATCGTTTACCTATTAATGATACCCCAGCCCAGCCGCCAAAGCTGTTGTTTTTCCAACGAAGCCAAGGGATTTTCGCGGGAAGATTCCCGGGACTTCGCAGCATCGCATTACGTAATTTTCCCGGAATACCGGGGCAATTTCCCAGGGAATATCCCGTGAAAAATTTAAAATTTTTGTACAAAACTGCCTTTGAAATCCCCGGGGAAATATAATACTGTCACAACGTGTAGCTTCACGCGTAATTCCAGTTGCGTACGGGCTGCACATTTTCATTTTTGGGAAAGGATGGAAATCAATGAAGCGTATCAAAGCCGCCTGCATTTGTCAGACTCTCCACTTTCTGCTGAAAGAGGATGTTCCCCATGATTACGCCGCGGCCCTGGTCAAGCAGGAAGTCGAGCGGTATAAGAAGGGCCTGGAACGCAACCGCACCCTGTATAAGCTCCTGGAAGAAGCGGAGCAGCCCGACGGCTCTGTGGTAATCAAGATCATTAAGCAATACAATTCCAGTCCCGTCGGCAACTATTTGGACTGATCCAGCTCTGCCGGACGGTGCTGCCGATCCTATGATTTTCCCAGTGAAAATCATGGATATCCGTCTCATAGGTTTCTCTAAGGAAGCTCCGGATCTATTCCCCGGGAAAGAGAAACCGTATCCGAACCATATTCCCAGAGAAAGTGCGTAGCCTATGGCGTAAATCCAGCGGCCCAGGCTATGCGCTTTTTTTCTGCGCAGGAGGAACGAATTCACAATGGAACATACCAATCAATTCTTAGGCACTGAGCCAGTCAGCAAGCTGATGAAGCAGTACGCCATTCCCTGCATCATTTCTCTGCTGGTCGGCGCGCTGTATAACATCGTCGATCAGATTTTCATCGCCAACGCCAGCTATCTTGGCTCCTACGGCAACGCCGCCAATACAGTGGTGTTCCCCCTGACCGTCGTGGCTTTGGCCATTGCGGTGATGGTAGGCGACGGCTGCTGCGCCTATGTGAGCATCTGCCTGGGGAAAGGCGATATCCCGGCGGCCAAACGCAGCGTAGGCAGCGCGGTGGTGATGTGTCTGGAAAGCAGCTTCTTGCTCACCGCCGTTTACCTGATCTTTCAGGATCCCATCATCGCCATGTTCGGCGGAACCGTCAACCAGGAAACCTATGAATACTCCCGGGAGTATTTCTTTTACATCAGCCTGGGGATTCCCTTTTATATGTTCGGCCAGGCAATGAATCCCATTATCCGCGCCGACGGCGATCCCAAGTTCGCCATGGCTTCCACCCTGGCCGGTGCCGCTGCCAACATCATTCTCGATCCCGTATTCATTTTTATCTTCCGCTGGGGCATGATGGGCGCGGCAGTTGCCACGGTCATAGGGCAGATCCTCACAGCGGCGCTGGCCCTTTGGTACGTTCTGCGTATGAAGCTGATCAAGCCCGGTATCCGGGATCTTCACTTTCACAGGAGTGTCTGGGCAAAGACGCTGCTGCTGGGTATGACCAGCTTCCTGTCCCAGATTTCCCTGGTGGCTGCCATGGCCGCCATCAACAACATGCTCCGCAAATACGGTGCGGTGGATCCCATTTTCGGGCAGGCCCAATATGCCCAGATTCCCATGGCCGTGGTAGGCATCGTTATGAAATTCTTCCAGATCATCATATCCGCGGTGGTAGGCATGGCCGCCGGATGCATCCCCATTGTAGGCTTTAACATGGGCGCTGAGAAATACCTCCGGGTGAAGGAGCTGTTTACCAAGCTCCTTATAGCCGAAGCCGTTCTGGGCGCCTTTGGCTTTGTCCTTGCGGAGTTCTTCCCCGGTCAGCTCATGGCCATCTTCGGCTCCGCCAACGAAAGCGCGCACTATACCGCCTTTGCTGTCAAGGCCTTCCGGGTGTATCTGTGCATGATCATTTTGGCCTGTGTCAATAAAGCCTGCTTTATTTTCCTTCAGGCTATGGGAAAAGCAGTGGCCTCCACTATCCTTTCCTTGATCCGGGAGGTGGTGTTCGGCGTAGGCTTTGCTCTGGTACTGCCCAGGTTCTTTGGCCTGGACGGCGTGCTGCTGTCCATGCCGGTATCGGATGTGCTGACCTTTCTGGTGGCGCTGGTGCTGATCTGGCGCACCTATGCCCAACTGAACGGATACAGCCGGCATCTGTCAGCCTGAGAAGATCCATCCCCGATCTCCCGCCGCGGCGGGGGCGGGGGTCTTCCTTTCCCCGGGAGCAGCCTGCAGTCACAGCAAAGTGAATCTGCTTTTTTCAAAGGTCAGCAAGCCTGCGTCCCGCATTTTGCACAGCTCATTGGACATGGCGCTGCGGTCTACGGACAGGTAATCCGCCAGCTGCTGCCGGTTAAAGGGGATCACAAAGGTTCTGCTGTTCTGCCGGTGGGATTCCTCCGACAGATAGGACATCAGCTTCTCCCGGGTAGACCGGTTTGACATGTGTCCCAGCTTCTGTACCAGCTTCCTGTTCTTTTCCGACAGAGCAAAAACCAGGTTCTGCACAGCTAAAGCGTGGAAGGAGCAGGCCGTGGAGCACACCGTCAGGATCCGTTTGGCGTCCAGCAGCAGAACGGCACTGTCTTCAATGGCTACCACATGATTCAGCATCCCGCCGCTGTCGGGAGCAATGTACGCCTCAGCAAACATATCCCCAACGCCAATGGTGCTGATGATGTTGCAGTTTCCCCAGAAGTCATCTTTTTGGATGTGCAGCGATCCCTCTACCAAAATGGAAATATCCCGGACGTATTCTCCCTGCCGGAAGACGAACTCCCCTTTTTTGTACCTGCGCAGCTTTGCGCTCATACGCGACAGCAAGGCGGGGATCTCATTCTCCTCAATGCCGCGAAACAACTTCGTATGCTTTAGCACAGAGATATATTGTTTCATAATCGCTCCTTTTTCGGCGGTTCCAACTTGTATGTTGCTTTATTATACCGGATCCCCGGATAAAAAGCAACTGTGCGTCTGAACGGATCCACCCCGCCGGAGCGCATACCAGTTTGATCCAAGCAGGCACAAAAGTTTACAGTTTTGCCATTGAAAGACAGTCCGTCATTTGCTATACTGAAAAATACATTGACAGGCGCTTTTTCTAAACCGGATCTTTCAGGGCAGCCAGGCCGCGGCTCCCGCGCCGGTCGCCTTTGGCACAGAGGTGAAGAAGCAGCTGCCGGAAACAGCGGCAATCCTCGAAAAAGAGGACACATTCCCAAAAAACTGTAGATTTCTTTGCGCAGAAGGGTGGACAAATCTCCCTCATTATGCTACAATGCTTGCATTGCGGTTAGCGCATGGATTATCACTTGACTTCGGAGGTTCCAAATGCACGGACGTTTCGAAAAGAAAAAGGAAAAGAAGCCCCTCACCGGCGGCCAGCTGGCCCTGCGGGTGGTTTTGATCGTTGTAGCGGTGATCCTGGTTTTGGTAGTGGCTGCTCTGATCACGGGAGTGGTCTATTACAATTCTATGGTCGGCAAGCTGACGCAGGTGGTAGTCCCCTCCATTGACTACAGCCAGCTGGATGCGGCGGAGCAAGATCCCGACGCAACAGAAACCATCGTTGAGACGGAAGCCACTGAAGCGCCTACCACCGTTGCCACCGAACCTCCCCATGTGGCGTCCAGCGCGGACTATTTGAACATCCTGATCGTGGGTCAGTCTGCCCGGATCGGTGAAACCGAGGAGAATTACCGCTTTGCGGACACCTCCATTCTGTGCACCATCAATACTTATGAAAAAACCCTGACTATGACCTCCCTGCTCCGGGATTCCTTTGTGAAAATGCCGGACTACAAGGGCAAGGTGGGCGGTCGGATCAAGCTTGCCACCATTTATCATCTCGGCTCGGAATACGGCGACGGCGCCGCCGGTTCCATGGAGCTGATGAACATGACCCTGTACACCAACTTCGGCATTGAAGTGGATCACAATTTTGAAATCGATTTTGACACCTTTGTGCACATCATCGACGAGCTTGGCGGTATCGAAATCGAGCTGACCCAAGCGGAAGCGGACTATCTGAACGCCGATGATTTCTGGGTATACAATGATGTGGAGCCCGGTCTGCAAACCCTGGACGGCACCACCGCGTTGAGCTATGCCCGTATGCGCAAGGCCCAGGGCGACGGTGAGAGCGATATCAACCGTACCAGCCGCCAGCGGAAAGTGATGGAAGCGGTTCTGGAAAAGCTCATGACCATGCGTCCGTCCCGGATCCAGCAGCTGGCCGACCAGCTCCTGCCTATGATTACCACCAGCATGAGCACGTCCGAGATCACCGAAACCCTTCTGTTGCTGATTCCCATGCTTCCGGAGCTGGAGATCAAGGGCGGCGGTGTCTGCCCGGCCAACGCGCAGGGCGATATCGTGGATATCTATAACAACGGCGATGAACACAGCGTCCTGCGGTTCAACGTGGAAGAAACGAAAAAGTACATGCGTGCCATTACCGAGGGTGAGGGCGTTATACAGACCGAGCCTACGGAAGCCACAGTAACGTCGGAGGAAACCTCCGAATAACTCCCCACAAGCCATTTCATAAAGAACGATCCATCGGGCCAACGCACATCTTCCTGCGTTGGCCCGATTTTTCGCAAAAAACAGGCATCCCGTAACCAGCGGCCGGCAGCGGGGAAAATCCCCGGTACCGGTTCCTTTGCCATTTTCAGATAGACGGCGTTTTACTGAAACTTTACATTTTCTTGCATTTTTGTTGACAAACGGAAGGCGCTGTATTATACTGAAACTGTCGGATAAGAGGTGGAGTTTGCCATAAAGCGTACCGCGCTTTCTTTATCCGATGATTCATCGCGCGCTTTCCTACCGGCAGTAGCCTGTCGGATGAATGGGCAAGGCTTCACATACGGCCTTGCCCTTTATTTGCGATTTGGAGGATTTTTATGGATGTAACACTATCAGGTTTCCTGCAGGGCATGGTATCCAATCCCGCACTGATAATCACCGTGCTTCTGACCATGGGGGTCATTTTCGTCAACGGCTGGACGGACGCACCCAATGCCATCGCCACCTGCATCACCACCCGGTGCATGAGTGTTCGGGGAGCCATCATTATGAGCGCCATCTTCAATTTCCTGGGTGTTCTGATCATGACGAAGATCAACAGCTCTGTGGCCAGCACCATCAGCAATATCGTGGACTTCGGCAGCGATACCCACAGCGCTTTGATCGCGCTGAGCGCCGCTCTGTTCTCCATTGTGGTTTACAGCGTGGGGGCCTCCTGGTTCGGCATCCCCACCAGCGAAAGCCACAGCCTTATCGCCGGCATTACCGGCGCCGCCATGGCCATCCAGAACGGCTTGGGTGGCATCAACGCCTCGGAATGGGTGAAGGTGCTCTACGGTCTGGCCGCCAGCGTAATCCTGGGCTTTGGCTCCGGCTGGCTCATCTGCAAGCTGATCACCGTTCTCTGCGCCCAGATGGACCGGCGCAAATCCAATTGGTTCTTCCGCTACGCCCAGATCTTCGGCGCCGCCGCCATGAGCTTTATGCACGGGGCCCAGGACGGTCAGAAATTCATCGGTGTCTTGTTTCTGGGCATCGCCTTTTCCAACGGCCAGCCCGGCGTCCAGGGCGCTGTGATCCCCGTTTGGCTCATGCTGCTGTGCAGCATCATTATGGGCCTGGGCACCAGCGTCGGCGGCGAAAAGATCATCAAGTCCGTGGGCATAGATATGGTCAAACTGGAAAAGTATCAGGGCTTCAGCGCCGATCTGGCCGCGGCCTTCGGACTGCTGATGTCCAGCCTGTTCGGCGTGCCGGTATCCACCACCCACATGAAGACCACCGCCATTATGGGCGTTGGCGCGGTACGGCGGTTGTCCGCCATCAATTTCGGCGTAGTGAAGGACATGGTGCTCACCTGGGTATTCACCTTCCCGGGGTGCGGCTTGATCAGCTTTATTATGGCGAAGATCTTCATTGCAATTTTCTGAATTTTGGTTTAGGAGGATCCATATGTCAAAGAAACAAGACGCCTATTATTTCAACAATTTCGTATCCTGCGCCGAATACGCCTGCCAGGCAGCCGAACTGCTGGAGACCGTGGTCAGCCAATTTGACCGGGCCAAGCTTCAGGAGCACATGGGCAAGATGCACCAGCTGGAGCACGCCGGAGATCAGGAAAAGCACGCCCTGGTGGAAACCCTGGTGAAGGCCTTCATCACCCCCATTGACCGGGAAGACATTCTCCAGCTCAGCCAGAACATTGATGACCTGACCGATAAGATCGAGGACGTGCTGATCCGCATTTACTGCACCCACGTTTCCTCTATCCGCCCGGACGTGCTGCCCATGGTGCAGACCGTGCGCAATCTGTGCCACAAGGTTCTGCTCATGCTGCAACAGTTTTCCGACTTCAAGCACTCCAAGGCTTTGAAGCAGCATATTATTGAGATCAACTCCCTGGAGGAAGAAGCCGACAAACTGTACATTGCCTGCATGCATGATCTGCACAGCTCCACCAATGATCCCGTGGAGATCATCGCTTGGCGGGACATTTACACCTACCTGGAACGCTGCGCGGATACTGCCGAGCACGTTGCCGACAGTGTAGAGAGCGTCATTATGAAAAACAGCTGAGGAAAACGCACCGCCTCCGATCCGTGTGCCGGCACACGGATCGGAGGCGGTATTTTTTCTTGCGGCGTTTGCCCCGGATGCGTTGCGACAACAGCGCAAAAAACGCGCTTGGCGCACCACCCGGCAAATGGGCGAACCGTCTCCTTACCCCCACAGAGAGGTACAGCCGGTGTAGTCATAGAATTCCTGGAGCACCGCGTCCTGAATGGCCCGCAGGGTCTTCGGATCCTTGCCGCCCACCTTCTGCCCGTTGAGCCGGTTGGCATGTAGGCAAAAGTTCGAAGCGGAGGTAACGATGATCTCGTCGGCATTTTTCAAAAAATCCATGGTAAAGGGCTTCTCCACCACCGGGATCCCCAAACGGTAGCAGGCCTGGATCATATGGGTCTTGGAAATGCCCCGAAGGATCAGCTCATCATTGGGATGGGAGTAGAACACCCCGTCTTTCAGTACGGACACATTGGAATGCGCGCACTCCGTAACGATATCACCACGATGGAAAACGGTCTCCTGGCACCCAGCAAGCTTTGCCCGCTGGGAGGCGCGCACATTGGGCAGCAAATTCAGGGTCTTAATATTGCAGTGGAAGAAGCGGGTATCCTCCTCGTCATTGAGGCTGATTGGCTTATCCGGATCGTTCAGATTCTGAGGGCGGATCAGCACCCACAGCTTACCGGACAGCTCCGGATCATAGATGTGATTGCGTTCCTCCACACCCCGGGTCACCTGCCAGTAAACGAAGTTGACCTTACTGTCCACCTTGCCCAGAAGCTCCGTCAGCAGATTTCCCAAGGCTTCCTTCTCCATGGGAATCTTAATATCCAGGGTCTTGGCGCTGGTGTAGAACCGGTCCAAATGATCCTGAAGCAGATAAACCTTACCATTGGCGCCTACCGTGGCGTCGTAGCAGCCGTCGCCAAAGAAATGAACCCGATCGTTAAAGGGAACCATCAATTCCTCGGGGGCGGCGATGACCCCGTCGTAATATGCCAGTGCTTTCATACTTCCTACACTCCTTACCAACAAGATCCGCGCCATCGGGTGGAAGGCCAATGACGTCCTTTGATCGGTAGCTCTATTATCCGCTTCAGGAGCCTTCCTGTCAATACCGATCTCACAAAATGCCCGGGAAAACCGGCGGATCCGCCGACGCTTCCGGAAGGTGGATGGAGGCCACCGGGATGACGCCGTTACTTTGGCCTGCGCTTTGGACGGCCAGTGGGAAAGCAGCGAACCGGTGATATTCTTCAACGGCTATGAGATCAGCCCCACCGCATTCCCATCCCTCTGGACGAAGCGGCCGTGATCCAAACGACGCTTTTGCCGCTTTTTCACTGTGGAACGGGCAACCCTCTTGACTTTGTGTACTACATATTGTAGTATGTACGTACTACAACTTGTAGAACAGGAGCTGAGCACCATGTCTGATTTGAAAATGGGTACCGCGGAAGCCAGGTTCGCCGATGTGATCTGGGAGAAGGAGCCTATCACCTCCGGGCAGCTGGCCAAGATCAGCGCGGCGGAATTCGGCTGGAAAAAGACCACCTCCCACACCGTGCTGAAGCGGCTGTGTGACCGTGGCTTGTTCCAAAACCAGGGCGGCACTGTGACCTCTCTGATCTCCCGGGAGGAATATTACGCCCGGCACAGCCAGCAGTATGTGGAGGAAACCTTCGGCGGCTCCCTGCCAGCCTTCCTGACCGCCTTCGGCACACGAAAAAAGCTCTCCGATCAGGAGATCCGGGAACTGCAAAGGGTCATTGAATCCATGCGGGGGTGAGCCTATGCTGGATACCGTTTTCCTGGAAGTTCTGAACATGAGCAAAACCGCCGCCATGGTGATCCCGGTGGTGCTCCTAGCCCGCGTTCTTTTGAAAAAAGCCCCCAAGGTATTCTCCTACGTCCTCTGGTCGGTGGTGCTGCTGCGTCTGCTTTGCCCGGTCTGGCTGGAATCCCCGGCGAGCATCCTGCCGCGGACGGACTCCGTATCCCAAGGATATACGCTGTCAGAGAAATCCATTTCCGTAACCGGCGCCGCAGAAGCCGCCTATCAAGCCGTGGGAGACGCCCTGAACGGCGGGCTGGGCATCCAGCACATCCGCACTACGGAGCATGACGGTCTTGGAACGACCCGGTATGTCACTTCCAGCTGGCAGGAGGTATGGCTCCTGGTTGGGCAGTATATCTGGGCTGTCGGAGCGGTGGGAATGCTCCTCTGCAGCGCCTGTTCCTACGCCCGGATCCGGAAAAAGCTGGCCGTGGTGGTTCCCCTGGGGGAGAACATCTACCTGGCCGATGATATCCACTCACCCTTTGTCATGGGGCTGCTGCGTCCAAAGATCTATCTTCCCTGCGGCCTTGCACCCCGGGAGCGGGAATATATCATTCTCCATGAGCAGCACCACATCAAGCGGCGGGATCCCCTTTTCAAAGCACTGGCCTTTCTTGCCCTGACCATCCACTGGTTCAATCCCCTGGTCTGGATCGCCTTTATCCTGGCGGGACGGGATATGGAAATGAGCTGTGACGAGGCTGTGATCTGTAAAATTGGGCCGGATATCCGGGCGGACTACGCCGCTTCCCTACTGACCTTGGCCACGGGCCGCAGAATCATTGCCGGTACCCCCCTGGCCTTCGGCGAGGGGGATCCCAAGGGCCGCATCCGCAATCTGTCCCGGTGGAGGAAGCCGGTGCTTTGGATCGCGGTCGCCGCTGGGATCCTCTGCACGGTGTTGGGGGCGTGTCTGCTGACGGATCCTGTATCCACCCGGGAAACCATGACCTGGGCGCAGACCCTTTCCGCCGAAGATGTGGCAAGGGCGGATCTTGTGATATCCACTCAGACGCCAGATAAGCAGTTCAAGCGCTTGACCGAGGAGGAGATCGCCCAAATGGCGGCCCTCATCAGCCAGAGCCGGGGCAGCTATCAGGCACAGCCGGAGCAATTGGCCGGCGGCGGTATTTTCTTCTACCTCACCATGACCGACGGGAGCACCCATACCGTGGGAAACAACGGCAATGTCTATCTGGTCATTGACGGGGAGCATTACGAAGCGCCTTACTCCTGGCTGTCCACTTGGGAGAATTCCTTTAGCGAAGGAAACGAACCCATCCCGGAGCAGTATTTTACCCGGCAGCTGACCCTGGAGGATGTGCTGGAGCTGGCCGGGAAGGGCGAAGATTTGGTCTGGGGAGATCTGAATGATTTTTCTTACGAGGAAACCGGCTTCGGCCTGTATATCCGCGCCTACCAAATCGATGACGATTTTTATCTCATGGCAGGCGGCAGGCACCCCAGCCAAGAGCTGAAGCCCATGTACATCCGCCTTGTCAGCAAGGCAGACCCGGATCTCTACATTGACATCCGCAGGGAAAACGTACCAGAATTTATCCAGGCCCACAGCGCGGGCGCCGATTCCGCGCTGTGGAGCGGGGATCTGATCCCCGGAACCGCCTATGTCTCCTACCAGTACCTGTATCTCAATCCCCTCAGCTCCTATTTCGCCTTTGCCGGAGCCTGTTCACCAACCTGACGTCTTCCCGGCTGTACGGCATCCATTGTCAGGGCCTGGAGGGCTGCCGTGTGCGCGTCAGCAGTTCCCGTGAATGGCCGTCCCCATAATGAATACCCCCGGGATTGGCAGGAAGCCCTGTCGATCCCGGGGGGTATCCTTCTCTCCCGCCTGCTGCTGAGAATCCTCAGCGCGACCTCCCCAGCCGCCGACGGAACGGCTTTTGGGCAAT
Organism: uncultured Oscillospiraceae bacterium; assembly: GCA_944385545.1. Classification (GTDB taxonomy): domain Bacteria; phylum Bacillota; class Clostridia; order Oscillospirales; family Oscillospiraceae; genus Faecousia. Next base: position 21,024 of record CALWXQ010000031.1, read on the forward strand.
CAAAGGCAGATAAATCGGGCGCTTTTTTTAACACTTTCCAAACATCTTTCAAACCTTTTCAAAATACAGCCGCGGTAGGATATGGATACCAAATCAAGAAACGAGGTACACTTCCATGAATCAAAACGATCAACAGTTTCTGGTGCGGAAAATCCGCACCCAGTACACCGAGAAGGAGCACACCCGTCTGGAGGGTCTGAAACAGCTGGACGCCAAAGTCAAACGCCCCGCCCATGTGTTTGCCTATTCCTTCGGCACCCTGTCGGCTCTGGTCATGGGTAGCGGCATGAGCCTGGTAATGACCGACCTGGGATCCGTCATCGGCTTAGAAGACCCCATGCTTCCGGGGATCCTCATCGGCACGGCAGGGCTGCTGATGGCCCTGATTAACTATCCCGTCTATAAAAAGATCCTGGAAGGCCGTCGGAAGAAGTACGCGGAGCAGATCCTGCGGCTGAGCGATGCGCTCCTGGCGGAATCAGGGAGGGAATGAAATGAATAAGCTGATGAACGCCGAAAAGGCGATGGAAAAAGCCGTGACAAACGCCTATGTCGCCGTGGAAACCGCTGTGGTGGCGGGGTACAAAGCTGTAGAAAGCGCCACAGTGGCGGGCTACCGAAAAATCGAAGACGGCTTCGTGGAGAAGTTTCTGACCCGGGATGGAGAATCCCTGGAAGAAGCCAAGGCACGGCTGAAACAGTAAGCAAAGCACGCAGACCGCGCGATGAAAATCGCCCGGTCTGCTTGCTTCCGTTTCTCATCATTTGCCCCATGCTCCCGTTTATCGAGACGCTCACCCGATCCCTTGGGATCACCCTCACCGGGGAATCCATCCAGCTGAACGCCAAGGTCGCCATGGGCAATGTGCTGTTTCTGATACCATACGGCTGAAGTTGACGGTGGAGCGTCCACTCCGGCCGGGAGGTGATGGATTTGGTTTGGACTTTGGAATGGTTTGCATATTTCCGCGCCCTATGCTATACTGGGATCAACCCACGGCAGCGTTTCTCACCGGATGCCGTGGAATCAATGGCATCTTTTTGTTTCACCTGGCCTGACCGCCCTGCGGGATGGCCCCGCCGCAAATAGAGAAGGACCGTTTCGGCCCATATGGCAAGGAGGAACATCCCATGACGCACAAGGCAACAATTCCAATCATCGCTTTGGCAGCGGCCTGTCTGTTATCATTGGCCGGATGCGCTGGACAGCCGCCCGCCCCGGCCTCACCGACGACGCATGGCCAAGGAGCGCCAAGGCAGGAAACGGTTTCCACCCAGGATCCCAGGGCGCAGGTAGAGATCGTGGAACTGAACGATTCCGAGCTGGCCGCCCGGCAGCTGCTGGAGGAAGCCGATCACTATTCCAGTCTGAAGACCATTTCCTGCGCCGGGGACGCTCTGTCCGCAGATACCCTGACCGCCCTGGCTCAGGTCTTCCCCCAGGCGGAGCTATCCTATTGCGTAACTGTGGGAACCCAGGTAACGCCCGCCTTTACCCAAGAGCTGGATCTTTCCGGGGAGGATCCCGCCCAGGCGGAAGCCATCGCTCAGAGCTTGGGGAAGCTGCTCCGGCTCTCACAAATCAATTTCCTGTCGCCGGATGGCACCTGCGCATGGGGCTTAGACGCCCTGGATCTGCTGCGCCATGCCGCGCCGGAGGCGGACTTCCTATGCAGCTTTGACCTGTTTGGTCAGCGCCTTACCTCTCAGGATGACCGGATCGAATATGTAAATACGGACATCGGCAGCGAAGGCCTTGCCCAGCTGCGCCGGATGCTCCCCTATCTGAGCAGCTGTACCTATCTGCTCCTGGATGACTGCGGCGTGGATAATGAAGAAATGGATCGTCTTCGCCAGGATTTCCCCCAGATGAAGGTGGTTTGGCGGGTTCACGCAGGGAACTATTCGGTACTTACCGATACCGAAATCGTCCGTCCCGGCAACGGCATGGGCCATGACCGGTATACCTCCGTATTCCGATACTGCAACGATACCCTGTATCTGGATATCGGTCATAACGATACCATCACCAATATTGATTTTGTGGAATGCATGCCCAAGCTGCAGGTTGCCATTGTCGCCTTAAGCGGGGTCAGTGACCTTTCGCCCCTGGCCAACTGTCCGGATCTTGAGTATCTGGAGACCTTTACCAACCGGGTCACCAACCTCAGCCCTCTAGCCAGCTGTACCAATCTGGAGCATCTGAACATCGGCAATCTGCCGAAACTCTCAGACATTACCCCGCTGTACGGCCTGACAAAGCTGAAGCGCCTGCGTATCTGTCCCGGGAACAAGATCCCCAAGGAACAAATTGACACAATCTCCGCCCTGTTGCCGGAGTGTGACGTAATGCTGGAGGATCTGTATCCCACCGGCGGCGGCTGGCGGCGCAATTCCGACGGCTCCTACGCCCAACGATATGCCCTGCTCCGGGAGCAAATGGGCTATGACAAGCTGAAATAATAGGCCTGCTCCCACAGCCGTTTCTATCCCAACGACCTAAGGAATCTCGCCGGAATTTCTTAACCAAGATTCCGGGCGTGGCTTGTACAAAAAGCAAGGAAACTCCCGGGGGAACTTCCTTGCAATTTAGCAAAGTGAGCGGGATTGAACCCGCGAAAACCCTTTTGGGGTTTACACAATTTTCGAGTATGCGCCTGTTGATTCTTATTGTTTCTTTGATGTATTGAAAACCAGTCGATGGATACGGGAGGATGTGCCATGAAAAACGATTGTGCAAAAATTCTAGGGAAGCTCTGA
>CALWXQ010000032.1 GCA_944385545.1 uncultured Oscillospiraceae bacterium
GTCGCGGCTCTGACACGCCACTTATGGTGTCATTCACTCCCGCGACTGCGCTTCGCTTACCCCAAGGGGCGAGCCAAGGCGGCCCGCTGGGCCGCAGGCTGTGTTAAGTCGATAAGCACGAAAAAAAGGAACGTTTGCTATGGAAGAAAAAGTCAATGCCATCATCCGGCTTTTGAAGCTGCGCTACAAGGACGCCCCCTGCGCTCTGCATTACAGCAAGGACTATGAGCTGATGATCGCCGTCCGCCTGTCCGCCCAGTGCACCGACGCCCGGGTCAATCTGGTGACCCCCGCCCTTTTTTCCGCCTACCCCACCTTGGAGGCCATGGCGTCGGCGGACATTGCCCATGTGGAGGAACTGGTGCATTCGTGCGGCTTTTACAAGCACAAGGCCCGGGATATCGTCCTGGCCTGTCAGATGCTGCTGTCCGATTACGGTGGAAAGGTTCCCGGAACCATGGAGCAGCTGCTCAGGCTCCCGGGCGTGGGCCGGAAAACCGCCAATCTTCTTCTGGGGGATCTGTACGCCGTGCCGGGGAGCGTGGTATGCGATACCCACTGCATCCGCATCTGCGGCCGTCTCGGTCTGAGCAGCGGCAAAGATCCGGAGAAGGTGGAGCGGCAGCTTCGCGCCATTCTCCCCCCGGAGGAAAGCGCGGATTTCTGCCACCGCATTGTCTTGTTCGGCCGGGACTGCTGTACCGCCCGAAATCCCAAGTGCGCGGAGTGTCCCCTAAGCCCGTTCTGCCGGGAGGTCAACCCCCACGCCTGATACCCGATCCCGTCGTTCTATTCCCCCCTTGTCCGCATATGCTGTGGACAAGGGGGGATTCCTTTGCCAAAGAAACTACCCATATTCTACTCCGCCCTGCTGCTTACCGGGGTCAATCTCCTGCTTCGTCTGGCAGGCACCGCGTTCCAGGTCTACGTTTCCGGACGGATCGGCGCCGCCGGCGTCGGGCTGCTGCAGCTGGTGATGTCCGTGGGAAGCCTTGCCATGATCGCCGGCGTGGCCGGGATCCGTACTGCCACCATGTATCTGACCGCCGAGGAACTGGGGCGGAAGCAGCCCGGGAATGTGGGCCGGGTTCTGTCCGGCTGTTTTTTGTACAGCATCCTTTGCAGCGGCGCCGTATCGGCTCTGCTGTTTACCTTCGCGCCCCTGATCGCGGAAAAATGGGTGGGCGATATCCGCACGGTGGAGGCGCTGCGGCTGTTTGCCGCTTTTTTGCCGGCGGTTTGCTTATGCGCCGTTTTGACCGGGTATTTTACCGCCGCCAACAGCGTCGGCGCCTTAGCCGTTGTGGAGGTGGCGGAGCAGCTGTGCGCCATGGCCGTAACCATGGCGGCGTTGACTCTCTGGGCGGGAGACGACGCCGCCAAAGCCTGCCAAAGCGTAATCCTCGGCAGCAGCCTCGGCTGCTGTCTGACCCTGGTATGTCTCGTCCTCCTGCGGCTGCGGCAGCGTGACCCCGTCGGCCCGCCCATTCCCGTTGGCAGCCGGATCCTCCAGGCGGCCGCTCCTCTGGCGCTGGCCGATGTGGCGAAATCCGGACTGACCACCACGGAGAATCTCATGGTGCCAAAGCGCCTGGCACTGCACGCGGCCGCGGCAGATCCTCTGGCCGCCTTTGGAATCATCAGCGGAATGGTATTTCCGGTGATGATGTTCCCTGCCTGTATCCTGTACGGTCTGGCGGAGCTGCTGATCCCGGAGCTGGCCCGGTGCGCGGCAGCCGGCAGCAGCCAGCGGATCCGGTATCTGGTTCGCCGCAGCCTCAAAGCCGCCATGCTCTATGGGGTTGTGTTCTCCGGGCTGATCTTTCTGCTGGCGGAGCCTCTTTGTATCCGGCTGTACCAAAATCCCCAGGCGGGGCAGGCCCTGAAGTGGTATGCCCTGCTCATTCCCATGCTGTACTGCGATACCCTCACCGACGCTATGACCAAGGGGCTGGGGCAGCAGAAGGCCTGTGTCCGCTATAACATTCTGACCTCCGCCATGGACATCGCCCTGCTTTATCTGCTGCTTCCCACCCTGGGAATGCAGGGGTATTATATCAGCTTTCTGATCACTCACCTGCTGAACTTCGCCCTCAGCCTGAGACGGCTTTCCAAAATCTCCGGCGCCCGGATCCTGCCGGCCCTGCCGCTGCTCACTGCCGCCGCCATGCTGGCTTCGGTGTGGGGCGCTTCCCACCTTGGACAGCCGGCCTCCCGGGCCGCGGTCTATGTACTGCTGTTGGGATGCCTGCTGTGTCTGCTTCAGGTCACCGGGAAAGCGGATCTGATCTGGGTCAAGGGACTCATTTTTCAAAAAGCCAAAGCCGGCCATATCACCGCACTGTGACCGGGCGCCGCCCGGGCGGACGCAACACGCCCCTGAAACCGGTATCACCGCCGGCTTCAGGGGCGTTATCTTCCCTATGGCAGGATCGCGTGTTACAAAGCCTTGAGCACTTCCAGCAGGAACTCCCAGGTACGAACCGTGGAATCGATTTCCAGCTTCTCCCGGCAGGTGTGGATATCATGCATCTGGGGGCCGATGGAAACGCAGTCCAGTCCCGGAATCTTCTGCGACAGCAGACCGCACTCTAGTCCTGCGTGAATGGCCAAAACCTTCGGCTCCTTGCCGAACATTTCGGTATAGATCCGCACCATGGTATCCCGCAGGCGGGATTCCTTCTTGTATTCCCAGGCGGGGTACTCGCCCATTTGGCTGAAAGCGCCTTCGTAGAAGTTGGCAAGGGTCTTCAGCTGTTCCAACAGTTCCTGCTTTTCCGTGTTCACAGAGCTGCGCACAGAGAACGTGATGCTGAAGCGCTCGCCCAGCTTTGCCACGCCCAGATTCAGGCTGGTCTGCACCAATCCGTCCATATCTTTGCTCCAGCTTTGCACACCGTTGGGCGCCGCGCACAGCAGACTGATGACTTTCGCCGTGGATTCGGCGGTGAGGCTGTTACCACCCAACGCGTCCACATCAAAGGCCTGCACCATGGCCTCCGGCTCGTCATACTCCGCCCGCACCTGCGCCTGCATCTGCTGGGTGATCTCGTTGATCCGCTCCAGGTTCGTGCCCATGGCCACCAGAGTCGCCTGGCAGCTTCTGGGAATGGCGTTGTCCTTGGCGCCGCCGGACAGGGAGGTCAGCCGCAGGGGCATGATCTTCTGAATGCGATCCATCAGCTCGCCCATAACCTTATTGGCGTTGGCGCGGTTGCGATGGATCTCCTGTCCGGAGTGTCCGCCCTTTAGACCTTCCACTGTCAGGCGGATGCAGGGGCCGTAGACCGCCCGGCGCTCCAGGGGCAGCGAGATAGTCGCCGTAGCGCCCCCGGCGCAGGAGACGGTAAAGATTCCCTCGTCCTCCGAGTCCAGGTTAATGAGTGTTCGACCCTTCAGCTCAGAAAGATCAATGGCGCTAGCGCCCAGCATACCGATCTCCTCATCCACGGTCAGAACCACTTCCAGCGGTGGATGGGGAATGGTTTCATCCGCCAGCAGGGCCAGCGCATAGGCCATGGCAATGCCGTCATCACCGCCCAGGGTGGTATCCTTGGCAAAGATGTAGGTGCCGTCCTGACGCAGATCCAGGCCTTCCGACGCCATGTCCACAGGGCTGCCGGGGGCTTTCTCACAGATCATATCCATATGGCCCTGGAGAATCACCGGAGCATGATCCTCCATGCCGCATGTGCCCTGTCCGAACAGGATCACATTGTTCAGATCGTCCTGAATGTATCGCAGTCCATGATCCTTGGCAAAGCTCACAAGATAGTCAGAGATCTGCTTCGAATTCCGTGACCCGTGGGGGATGGCACAGATTTCTTCAAAATAGCCGAATACCGCAGCGGGCTTTAACCCCGCAAGCTTTTTTTCTTCCATATATCGTCGCTCCTTATCAGCAATAAACGCCTCGCCCAACTGCCGCGGGCTTTGGAGGCTAACTTGTTTGTCAATTGGATTCATAGCCAGTATAGCATAGCCCACCGGAAAAATCTACCCAAATACACGGATGATGGTCTCGAAAAATTCGTCACTCGCATCACGGTGGATCCTCAAAATCAGACGTCCGTTTCTTACTATTCCGCAATTGCGTCAGATCATTCCCCGGCCGGACATTTCTCCCCTTCCGCTCCGGAAACGCCCCTGGCTTTGGCGGAAAAGGGCATAAAAAAACGGCACGATGAACATCATGCCGTCCTTTTGTTCCCGGAAATCAGATCAGGCTCAAGCCCAGCGTCAGGATGACCCAGACAATGGCGATCCACTTCGTAGAAGAAGCGAGAATCTGATCCAAACTGCCCTTCTTATTCTTGTTCAGATAAGAGTCGGAAGAACCGGACAAAGCGCCGGAAAGGCCAGATTCCTTACCGGACTGAAGCAGCACAACAACGATCAGCGCAACGCTGCACAAAGCTTCCAGAATAACCAGAACTGTTTCAAAAATTTCCATCTTTCGCACAACCTCCCTCCGCCTGATTCGCGGACTGCGAATGGTAAATGGCTCAGCACACTATGTAAGCCTCACAACAGCCCACATAGTATAGCACACCGTATTGCAAATTTCAAGTGCAAATTTCCATATTTTTTACTTTTGCACCCAATTTCCTGTGGCCAGGCAGTTCAGATACGCCTCGATAAAGGGATCCAGCGCCCCATCCATCACCGCGTTGACATTGGAGGTCTCGCAGCCGGTACGGGTATCCTTCACCAGGGTGTAGGGCATAAACACATAATTGCGGATCTGGCTGCCCCACTCGATCTTCTGCTGCACGCCTTTGATATCGGAGATCTTGTCCAGGTGCTCCCGCTCCTTGATCTCCACCAGCTTCGAGCGCAGCATTCGCAAGCAGGTTTCCTTATTCTGGAACTGGCTACGCTCCGTCTGGCAGGAGACGACAATGCCGGTAGCCTTGTGGATCAGGCGGACGGCAGAGGAGGTCTTATTGATATGCTGGCCGCCGGCGCCGGAGGAGCGGAAGACCTGCATCTCATAGTCCTCAGGGCGGATCTCCACATCCTGGCTGTCGTCCTCGATATCCGGGATCACCTCTATGGCGGCAAAAGAGGTCTGACGGCGGGCATTGGCGTCAAAGGGAGACACCCGCACCAGGCGGTGAACGCCGTTCTCTCCCTTCAGGAAGCCATAGGCATTCTCGCCCTCAATGAGGATATCGGCGGATTTCAGTCCGGCCTCCTCCCCTTCCTGATAGTCCATGATCTTGTAGCTCAGACCATGGCGCTCAGCCCAGCGGGTATACATCCGGTAGAGCATCTGGCACCAGTCCTGGGCCTCAGTACCGCCGGCGCCGGCATGGAAGCTCATCAGCGCGTTGTTCTTATCGTAATGACCGGTCAGCAGGGTCTCCAGGCGGCAGGTCTCCATGTTCTCCGCCAGCGCCTCAAAGCCCTCCTTCAGTTCCTCCAGCATGGAATCGTCGTCTTCCTCGGCAGCCATTTCGCAGATGGTCATCAGGTCGTCCCAGGATGCCAGCATTTTTTCATACCGCTCCACCTTGTTCTCCGTCTGCTTGACCTTCATCACAATCTTCTGGCTTTTCTCGGGATCGTCCCAAAAGCCGGGAGCCTCCTGCATCGCGTGCAGACGCTCCAACTCGCCGCGCATTCCCTCCAGGTTCAGGGAATCGGCCAGCCCCTCCAGGGCCGGACGGCAGTCATTGAGTTTTTGCTTATACACATCAAATTCGATATTCATAACAAAATACGCTCATTTCGTCAAAAAATACAAAGGAAGGCCCCATGTCTTGCAGCAAGGCGCGGGGCCGGTGGCACACCAGAGGGGATTCGAACCTCCGACCTACCGCTTAGGAGGCGGTCGCTCTATCCTGCTGAGCTACTGGTGCGTATACCTTTTCATTTTACACAGTTTTCCCCTGACTGTCAAGAAAAAACCTGAGTCAGATCCGAAAAACCCGGCGCTGGGAGCAACGCGCCGGGCTTGCGGTTTCCCGGCAAGCGCCGGCTGTCAGTTCTGGATATCGTGGTGGAAGCCGGGACTGGTTTCCGTCAGCGCCTGGAAGGTATAGCCGTTCTCCAGCCCCCACTGGATGATCTGCTCCACCGCCTCCACGCTGAAGCCGTGGATATCATGCTGTAGCACCGCCGCCACCGGATTTTCCCGGATCCCGTCAATCACATTGCGTACCACCGTTTTGGTGGTTTTGGCGTGTCCGGCATCGTCGCTGTCCACGTTCCAGTCAAAGTAGCAAAAGCCGGCGTCCTGCACCATCTTCGTCAAGGCGCCCATAATCCCCTGGCAGCTTGCCCGGCTGACGGTATTAGAGCTGCCCCCGGGAAAGCGCATCAGGTTCGTCAGAACCCCAGTATTACGATAGATGATCTGCTGCATTTCCAGCAGATCCGCGAAATACGCCTCCGGGCTGGCGTAAATGGCTCGATAGTCGTGGGTCACGGTGTGGATGCCGATGCTGTGTCCCCGCTCCACAATCTGCTTCATCACATCGTCGTATCCGGAATCCGTCACGAAGAACGTGGCCTTGACGCCGTAACGATCCAGAAGATCCAGAAGCCTCGGAGTATCCGGCCCCGGCCCGTCGTCAAAGGTCAGGTAAACCGTCTTCTCCTCTGGCCATTGGATCTGGGGCCGCGGCTTGGCATAGACCTGAACCTCCCGGGTAGCGGTGGCGGTATTTCCGGCGGTGTCCGCCACCGTATAGGTCACGGGATATACCCCGGGGGTCAACCAGTCCACCGCCCCTTCCACCGCCACCTGTGGGGTGAGGTCTCCGCAGGGATCGTCCCAGGCAGAATACCCCGGCTCTATGTACGGCGATCCCACTGGGAGCTCATAGGCGCTTCCGCCGGTCAGGGTGAGCTGGGGCGGTACGGGATCCAGATCCGGCACCAGCCGCTGGGCGTATCCGGGGTTTCCGGAGGAGTCGATCACTGCGTATTCAATCTTCCCCACCGACTCCAGGCGCTTGACACGGCTGGTCACATCTCCATCATAGTTATCCCAGGCAGCAAAGCCCGCGTTGCGGTAATCCTCCAAGGTCAGATCATCCTTTTCCGGCAGTTCCTCCAATTCGATCTGGGGACATTGGGTATCCACCACCCAGACCGTCCGCTCCGCCGATGCCTGCAAGCCGAAGTACCGGGCGGTATAGGTCAGACGGTATTTCCCCAGAACGTCATCCCTAACCGTCCCGTCAACGGTAATATCCGCGTCGGATACGTCGATCCCGTCCTTCCACAGCAGGCTCCCCCGCAACGTCACCTTCCATTCCGGTTCCCGATAACTGCTGCCATACTCCACCATCACCGGATCCGTCCCCTCCAGGGAGATCTCCAATCGGAACCGGTTCACCCGGAACACCAGGAACCAGCCGGCTGTCAGGAGCAGCGCCACGGCCAGCAGGCATCCCAGCAGCCGCTTCCCTTTGGCGGAAGCGGCATGATCCGAATCAATTGCTCTCATATCTATAATCCTCAATCTGTCTGTTACCCTGTGCCGCCGCTAGGCGCAATGGGTTGCTCAGCCCTTACCGACGGATTCACAGATCCCGGTAATCTGCTTCATCAGCTCCGGCAGCACCGGTTCAAATTTCACGCCGTACCAATGGGCAGGGCTGTTGTACGTTGTCTCAATGCATCGGCCTGTAAAATCCGCGGCCAGCTTCACCGCCGAAAACAGATCCATTCCCCGCATCCAGGCCCCGGTGAAGCAGGCGGCGAACAGGTCGCCGGTGCCGTGATAGCTTCCCGGAAGGCGCCGGTGGAAGTAGCTCTCCCGGCTGTCTCCCCTGGCCAGGATCACCCCGGTCTGCTCCCGGGTATGTCCCACGCCGGTCAGGATCACGTTGGGGCAGTTCAGCCCCCGGAGCAGCCGTTGGATCCCGGCTTCATCCGGATCGTCCAGGTAGGACTGTCCGGAAAGCATCGCAGCCTCCGTCAAGTTGGGCAGGATCACATCCGCCAGACGACACAGCCCCCGGATTGCCTGAACATAGTCCGTGTCAAATCCGGAATACAGCTTTCCATGGTCAGCCATGGCCGGATCCACGATCACCGCCCCGCCCGGGGCCAGCAATTGGGAGATCACCTCCCCGGCAGTTCGCACCGCCGGGATGCTGCCGAGATAGCCCACCAGGATCGCGTCAAAGGTGATGGCGTTTCTCTTCCAATGCTGCCAGATCTCCGTGAACCGCCGGTCAAAATGAACGATCGCCGGTTTTCCAAAGCCCCCGGTATGGGTAGACAGCAGCGCCGTAGGCAGCAAACAGGTTTCATGGCCCAATGCGGACAGCACCGGCAGCGCCACCGTAGCGGAGCACTGCCCCACGCAGGAAATATCCTGGATCGTCAAAATTCGTTTATAACCCACTTAATCCACCACATCCATATCCAAGCCCAATTCCCGGGGGAGGAATCTGGGACATACGTTTTCCGAAGTCGCGATCACCGAGGCAGCCAGCATAGCGCCGGTCTCACAGGCGTCCTTCAGACATTTGCCATAGGTCAGGCCGATGGCCGCGCCGGCGCAAAAGGCGTCTCCCGCGCCGGTGGTATCCTTGACCTTCACCCTTCTGGCAGGGCAATACCCCTGTTCTCCATGTTTGTCCGCATATACCGCCCCGTCGGCGCCCATGGTCACAATCATGCTGGGAATCCTGGCCGCCAGGATCCGGTCAGCCAGGATCTGGCTCATTTCCCCGGGGGTTTTGCCGGTATAATCGTCGGAAAACAGCAGCCCCGCTTCCTGAAGGTTGCAGACGAAGCAGTCCATGGACTGTAAAAAATCTCTGCGCCCCAGAGCGATGCTCATATTTGCCACCACGCCGAAAACCCGCTTTTGATGCTTCTGCGCCAGGGCAAGTACGCGCTTGATGATCTTCTTGTCCATGCAGACCTCCACCACAACGCTGTCCGCGTCCCGGAAGATGTCGTCGCCCCAGGCGTCCAGGATCCCGGCAATGGGCTGTAGGTTGGGGCGTCTGGAGATGGATGAATAGACGTCCCCTTCGTTGTCGAACACCGCAAGCCAGGTGCCCATGCCGTCCCGGGTGGATTTGATATAGTCGGTATTGACCTTGTGGCTTTTTAGCTTGCGCACCACATCAATGCCCATACCGCTCTCGTCCACCAAGCTGACGAAGGTGGGACGCAGCTCACAATTGGCGATATCCTCCGCCACATTCCGGGCCGCACCGCCGTGAAGCTGCTCCACCCTTCCCACATTTCTGCCGGTGGGAAGAAAAATATCCTCCGGATATCCCTTGATATCCACAAATACAGCGCCGATAACCACAATTCCCATGGCGTTTTCCTCACTTTATCGGAAAATAGATCCGCGATCGATCTTTTTTATGTTTGGGTAACATTATAGCATATTCCCGGTTGTGTTGCAAGGGAACCTCGGTTATGAAATGACCTTTGCCAGGAGGTAACATTTCACAACAGAGGTTCCCAAGCGATCCCCGGCATGCCGTATCCAATGGAAAAATTTACAGAAATTTCGTCAATTTCCCTATTGATTATTTTCGGGAAGTATGTTATTCTATATTTGGTTATCGATTCAGTTTTATCGATAAAATTAATTACAGGAATCGCCGACCAGTCTTTGGCCCTCTTTTCCAGTCAAAGGCGCCGTTTTCAGAGTATTCCGGTCAAAAGCATACGCTCAGGTGGGCCAGACTTTTACAGGAAGGTTGGGAAAGCGAATCGAAAACCCGGCAAAGCGCCCCATCGGCATGGCTTTGCCCCGTGCAATACGCCCGGGTTCCCCCGGAAACGCGGCTTGCCCGGGCAGGATTCCTTGCCGCCGGTTATCTTGCCGATTTTCAGATACACACAAAATACAACGACACATCATCTTTAGGAGGAAACGAGCAATGAAAGGATTTGCAATGCTACGAATCGGCCAGACCGGCTGGATCGAGAAGGAGATCCCCGCCTGCGGCCCCATGGACGCCATCTGCAAGCCCATCGCCCTGGCCCCCTGCACATCTGACGTGCATACGGTGTGGGCCGGCGCGATCGGCGACCGGCACAACATGATCCTGGGTCATGAAGCCGTGGGTGAAGTGGTGGAAGTAGGCAGTCTGGTCAAGGACTTCCATGTGGGCGACAAGGTTCTTGTCTCCGCCATTACCCCTGACTGGAATTCCCTGGCTGCTCAGGAGGGCTATTCCATGCACTCCGGCGGCATGCTCGCCGGTTGGAAATTCTCGAACTTCAAGGATGGCGTCTTCGGGGAATACTTCCACGTCAACGACGCCGACGGCAATCTGGCCCTGTTGCCCGAGGGAATGGATCTGGGCGCCGCCTGCATGATCAGCGACATGGTTCCCACCGGCTTCCATGGCGCGGAGCTGGCGGATATCCAGTTCGGCGATAACGTGGCAGTCATCGGCATCGGCCCCGTGGGCCTGATGTCTGTTGCCGCCGCCGCTATCCGGGGCGCTGCCGAGATCTACGCCGTAGGTTCGCGTACCAACTGCGCCAATCTGGCCCGGGAATACGGCGCGACGGATATCATCAACTACCGTCAGGGAGATATTGTCGAACAAATCATGGAGAAGACCCACGGCAAGGGCGTGGATAAGATCATCGTTGCCGGCGGTAACAACGACACCTTCGACCAGGCCATCCGGATGCTGAAGCCAGGCGGAATCATCGGCAACGTCAATTACCTGGGCGAAGGCGACTATGTCAAGATCCCCCGGGTGGAATGGGGCTGCGGCATGGGCCATAAGGCTATCCGCGGCGGCCTGATGCCCGGCGGACGGCTGCGCTCGGAGAAGCTGGCACGCCTGATCGTTGCCAACCGGATCCATCCGGAGAAGCTCATCACCCACACCTTCCAGGGCCTGGAGGGCGTAGAGCCGGCGCTGATGATGATGAAGGACAAGCCCAGAGACCTGATCAAACCCCTGGTGCTCCTCTGATCTGACACCCCACCACAGCGAAGGGGCCGCAGGATGTTCTGCGGCCCCTATTGACGTTTTCCCCCGAAGATGATTGCTTCAGAGTTTGCCAAAAATCCCGGACGGCCTGCGCGCCGTCCGGGATTGGTTTTGTTCGGTATCAGATCACTTCGATCTTGATGGTATTGGTATTGCCCTGCTGGCCGTTAATGGGGCCGCCGGTGAGCAGAATGTTGTCGCCCTCCCGCAGGTCAAACACGTCCATAGCCGCCTTCTTGGCGTAGTAGAACATCACATCCATACTGGGGAACTTATCCGCCATCACCGGGGTAACGCCCCAGCTCATGGACAGCCGCCGCCAGATCTTCCGCTCGGTGGTCATACCGATGATGTCCACCGGGGTGCGGAACCGGCTGACCATCATAGCGGTCTTGCCGGAGACGGAGCAGACCACAATGGCCTTAGCCTTGACGTCGATGGCCATGGAGCACACCGCGTGGGAAATGCAGTCTAAGTTGTTCTCTCCGGTATACTCCGTAGACAGGAAGCGGTGCTTGTAATCCGTGTGATGTTCGGTGTACTCGGCGATCTTCGCCATTGCCTTCACAGCTTCCACCGGATACTTGCCGGCAGCGGACTCGCCGGAGAGCATGACACAGGAGGTTCCGTCATACACAGCGTTGGCCACGTCGGAGATCTCCGCTCTGGTGGGCCGGGGATTCTGGATCATGGACTCCAGCATTTCCGTGGCGGTGATGACCCGTTTGCCCATCATGCGGCACTTCCGGGTCAGGCGCTTCTGAACCACAGGCACCTCCACATAGGGAATCTCCACACCCAGGTCGCCTCTGGCGATCATAATGCCGCCGCAGGCGGAGCAAATGTCCTCCACGTTATCCACGCCGGATTGATTCTCGATCTTGGCAATGATCTCGATGTCATCCCCGCCGTTGGCGTCCAGCAGCTGGCGAATGTCCAGCACATCCTGCTTCGTGGATACGAAGGAGGCGGCAATGAAATCCACATCGTGCTCAATGCCGAAAATAATGTCCTTCTTATCCTGCTCGCCCAGGTAGGGGCCGGACATGATCTTCTTGGGGAAGGACATGCTCTTGCGGTTGCTCAGCTCGCCGCCGATGAGACACTGGCAGACGATGTCGTTCCCCCGGATCTGCTGAACCTCAAATTTGACCATGCCGTTATTGACGGTGATCACATCCCCGGGCTTCAGATCCTTGTTCAGCTGCTTATAGCTGACGCTGACCCGGGTCTGGTCGCCCTCCACCTCGTCGGTGGTGAAGATGAAGGTATCGCCGTCGTGAACCATGACCTTACCGTCGGCAAAGGTTTTGATCCGGTACTCCGGGCCTTTGGTATCCAGCATGATGGCAATGGGAAGCCCCAGCTTCTGACGAACGCGCTTGATCAGTTCGATCTTCTTCTCGTGCTCGGCATGGCTGCCGTGGGAAAAATTCAGCCGGGCAACATTCATGCCCGCCAGGCACATTTGGGTCAAAGTCTCCTCATTCTCGCTGGCAGGGCCGATGGTGCAGATAATCTTAGTCTTGCGCATAATACGCCTCCTGATGTAACGAAAGATACGATTGACACGTATTAGTATAGCATAATCCTCATTTTGCGTCAATTCAAATTGCTGTAAAACCATGGATGCATCGGATATATTGTTTCCAGTGTTGCTAAAATTACCCATTTTCCCAGGATCGGCAGCATTCCAGCCCTTCGGCTCAGCCGTGAACCGAAAAAGTCCGGGGCTGGCGCGTGGGCTTCTTTGGCTTGCGAAAACCTCTGAGGAGATTTTGGCGCAGCCGACGGATTCGGAGGTTCCTCAGAACAGAAGCTCCACATCGTACTGCCGCAGCCAGAAGTCGATCTGGCACAGGTAGGCCATGGTCTGAGGTCCACGCATCAACTGACCGTACCAGGGCCAGGGGCTTTCCTGGGCCAGCATTTCCGCCACCGCTTTTTGGGTGACCAAGCTCCAAAGCGGCGCTCCCGGATCCTGCGTCAGCATTTCCAGCCGCCGGGCAATGCGCCGGGCGTAGCGGGGATCAAAGGTCTTCGGATAAGGGCTTTTCTTCCTGTGCAGCACCGCCTCCGGCAGCAGCCCCGCCACAGCATGCCGCAGCAGCCCCTTTTCCTGTCCCCGGTAATCCTTATACTCCCAGGGGGTCCCGTACAGATACTCCGCTATGCGGTAGTCGCAGAAGGGTACCCGCACCTCCAGGGAATGATACATGCTCATGCGATCCTTTCGATCCAGCAGGGTCTGCATAAAGCAGCGGAAATTCAGATTCACCATTTCCTTCATCCGCCGCTCCGTATCGGAGCAGCCGGGCAGGATATCGCTTTCCCGGCAGATCCGGGTATAGGCGTCCATCACGAACGCCTCTCCGTCGATCCGCAGCCCCGGCGTCAGCAAGGACGTTCGCTGGGCGGTATTCTGAGCCCATGGGAAGCCCTGCCGGGATCGCACCTTGGGATCCCGATACCAGGGATAGCCGCCGAAGATCTCGTCGGCACACTCGCCGGACAGCGCCGCCTTCACCTCCTGACGGATCTGTCCGCAGAAGACCAGCAGGGAAAAATCCACGTCTGCCATTCCCGGCAGATCCCGGGCCAAGGTGGCGTCCTCCAGCGCTTCCTCCAGCTGCTCCGGCGACAGCACCGTCCAGTGATGATCCGTATCCAGAGCCTGCTGCATCAAACGAATGTAGCTGCTGTCGGAATCGGGTTGAAATTTGTCCGCCCGGAAATACCGGTCGTTGTCCAGATAGTCCACAGAGAACGTCTTCAGGCGTTGCCCTCTGGCGGCCATTTCCCCGGCGCACACGGCAGTGATGATACTGGAATCCAATCCCCCAGATAAAAATGTGCCGATAGGCACATCGGAAACCATTTGCCGCCGGATGGCGTCCCTGACCAAATAGCCAACATAGTCGGCGGTTTCCGCGAAACTGTAAGGGTGTTCCCGATCCATCAGCTTCCAATACCGGCAAACCGTCAGTCTCCCCCGGTCATAATACCCGCAGCATCCCGGCTCGATCTCCCAAATATCCCGCAGCACGCCGCTGCCGGGAAGCCGTCCCGGTCCCAGCAGAATGATCTGGGCTGCGCCGGTCTCGTCCAGCTGCGCCCGGACGCCGGGATAGGCCAAGATGGTCTTGATCTCCGAGGCAAACAGCAGTCCCCCGTCCTGCCGCTTGTAAAACAGAGGCTTTACCCCGATCCGGTCTCTGGCGAGAAACAGCCGTTTCCCGGTCTGCTCCCAAACAGCAAAGGCGAAGATCCCGTTGAGCCGCTCCAAGCAGTCGCTTCCATAGGCGGCATAGGCGTGGAGCAGGACTTCCGTGTCCGAGTGACTGATAAAGGTATGCCCCGCCGCCTCCAGCTCCCTGCGAAGTTCGTCGGTATTGTACAGCTCCCCGTTATAGACCAGGATATAGGTCTCCCCTTCCCAGGTCAAAGACATCGGCTGTCTGCCGTTGGCCGGATCAACAATGGCAAGGCGTGTATGGAGAAGCGCCGTATCCTCCCGGTGATAGACGCCCGAGTCATCCGGCCCCCGGCGTATCATAGTGCCCAGCATCTTTTGCAGCGTATCGGCGTCAGATTTCAGTCCGATGACCCCGGAAATCGCGCACATGTCAAGTCACATCCTTTCAAGGACTGCCGGTTGGATCCTGTCCCAGGATCGTACCGTCTACACCTGAATTCTATGCATGATTTGCCCGGGAATGTTCATACTATCCTTGGTGATGCAAGGTGAAAAACAGCAAGGAGATCCTTTCCTCCGTTCTGAAAACCACACAAATGGGACAGCTGGGCATCCGCAGCGTGCTGGACACCAGCATGCGCCCGGGTCTGCGCAAGGCGCTGGAGAGCCAGCTTCGGGAATACGATTCCATTGAAAGCGAGGCTCATCTGATCGCTACCCAGCGGGGCTGGGAACTACCCGAAATCGATCCGGCTGTACGGTTTATGACGGACATGATGACCCGCATGAAGCTCACCGGCAGGAACTCCGACTCCAAGATCGCCGGAATGATGATCCAGGGAAATACCCGGGGGATGATCAAAGGCTTGAAGAATATCCACCAATTCGGGCGGCAGGATGAGCAAATCCATATTCTGTCCCAGAAGCTGCTGGACTGCGAAACGGCAAACATCCGGCAGATGCAGGGGTTCCTGTAAACGGTGGTCGGGAAAATGCGTCCGGGGATCCGGCAGACGGGTGGGAGCCGCCGCAAGGCTCCCGGCCTGTTTCGTCACCGGCCCCGGGCCTTTTTGGCACTTCTCCCGCCCCCGGCGCATATACTGAATGAGAACGTGAAAGGAGTGATTCCCTTGTCAGCCATCGGTTACATACAGGTACACGCGTTTTCCAGCAAGGCCCGGTATCCTCTGAAAAACGTGGCAATCACCGTCACCGCCGACGACGGCACCGCCATTGCCATGCGGCTTACAGACCGCAGCGGCACCATCACCCCCATTGCGGTGCCCGTTCCGGACAAATGGGAAAGCCAGTCCCCGAACCCTCCGGAAAAGCCCTTTACCAATGTGAACCTCTATGCCCATTTGCAGGGCTATGAGCTGGTAGAGGCAGACAACGTCCAGGTGTTTGCGGACATTACCACCAACCAGAATCTGGAACTGATCCCCCTGTCGGAATTCCCGGCAGACTGGAATCAGACGGTGATCTTCAACACACCGCCCCAGAACCTCTAGGAGGCTGCCTATGGCTGTTGTGCTTCCCTATGTACCCCAGCAGATCACGGTGCATCTGGGCGCTCCCGACGCCTCGGCGCAGAATGTCACCGTCAGCTTCGTGGACTACGTCAAAAATGTGGCCTCCAGCGAGATTTACCCCACCTGGGAAGAAAGCGCCCTGCGCGCGAACATTCTGGCCATCGTCTCGTTTGCGCTGAACCGGGTGTACACCGAGTACTACCGCAGCCGGGGATATGATTTTGAAATCACCAATTCCACTGCCTACGATCAGTTTTTTGTCAATGGGCGGAGCTTCTTCAGCAATGTATCCCGACTGGTAGACGAACTGTTCAACGATTATCTGCGCCGTCCTGGGTTTGTGGAGCCGTTGGCCGCCAAATTCTGCAACGGCACCACCGCTACCTGCGACGGATTAAGCCAATGGGGCAGCCAGCATCTGGCGCAAGAGGGTTATACCGCGCCTCAGATCCTGCAGAGCTACTACGGCGATGTAGAGATCGTTGTCAACGCCTCCATCCGGGGCATCACCACCTCTTACCCCGGGATCCCTCTGCGCAGGGGCGCTGCCGGCCCGGCGGTGGTAGTGATCCAGACCGAACTGAACCGAATCTCCCAGAACTACCCTGCCATTCCCAAAATATCCCCGGTGGACGGAATCTTCGGTGCGCAAACGGAAGCCGCTGTGCGCAAATTCCAGGAGGTCTTCGACCTGACGCCGGACGGCATCGTCGGCTCCGCCACCTGGTACGCGCTGGTACGCTATTATACCGCGGTCACCCGCCTGTCGGAGTTGCGCAGTCTCGGGCAGCAGTTTTACGCCAACTCCTGGGCAACCACCGACCCCATTGAGCAGGGCGATCGAGGGATCAAGGTGGAGCATCTGCAATATATGCTGGATGTTCTGTCCAATTATATTCCGGAGATCCCCCCTGTAGCCATCGACGGCATCTTTGGCAGCGCCACCCGGGACGCGGTGATCGCCGCCCAGCGCCGCTTTGGCCTGCCCCAGACCGGCATTGTCGATTACCAGACCTGGGAATATATCTACGACCAGTTCTCCGGCATTGAAACCATCGATTGGTGGGACGCGGAGAAATTTCCCTACACCTCCGCTGTGATCAGCGGAACCGCTCCAAGAGCCCGCTATTCCACCACCAGCACCATGACTCAGTATCCGGGAACCGCTCTGCGCAGCGGAAACCAAGATCCGGTCCGACAGGAGGCGCCGCGATGAGACCTGAAGAATCCTTTATCGGCCAACCCATCCGCAGCCTGCAGACCATGCTGCAGGTCATTGCCCAGAACGACTCCAGCTATATCCGGGTGATCCCCGACGGTATCTACGGGCCGGAAACCATGCAGGCCGTCTCCATTTTTCAGCGCAACCATGGACTTCCGGTCACCGGGGTAACGGATCTTACCACCTGGGAGGCCATTGTCGCCCGGTATGAACCGGCCCTGGTGGAACAGTCCCAGGCCCAGGGGCTGCACATCATCATGAATCCCGGCCAGGTGATCCGCAAGGGCGAGTGCTCCGCCTATGTCTATCTCGTCCAAAGCATGCTGAAGGCCCTGGCGGATATCTTTGGCAGCGTGGGCCAACCTACCCTCTCCGGCACCCTGGACACCATCACGTCAGACGCCCTGGCCTCCTTCCAGGGCCTGTGCGCCCTTCCGATGACCGGCAACCTGGATAAGCACACCTGGAAGCACCTGGTGCTGCAATACTCTCTGGCCACCAGCCTGAATAATCCTCCCGGCTGAGAGGGCGGCGGGAAGGACGGCCGGCGTCTGCCTTCCCGTTCAAATCCGCCGGCAGCCCCTGTTTCCACTCGCCGCCGATTGTCAGAGCGAACAGGGGTCTGCCCAGGAGAGGCCGCCGGAGGAATTGTTTCCAATTGATGAATTTTCTCCCTCCCACGGCAGGTTCCTCTTGATAATGCGAGGAAAAGCGACTATAATAATGGGTAATCCCTTTCTTGCCGAATGCCGGAGCGTCTAGGCATTCTGTCAGGCGGAGCATTCCGGCCGGAAACGGCCGAGGCAATTGGTTTTGGCGGAGGACAGATACATGATGATCAAAGACTGGAAAAAGGATATTTTCACCATACCGAATCTGCTGAGCTTGTTTCGTCTGGCATTGCTGCCCGTTTATGCCTATATTTACCTGAACGCGGTGGATAACTACCAGTTTCTCATTGCCGGGTGCATCATGGCTGTGTCCTGCCTGACGGATCTGGTGGACGGCAAGATTGCCCGCCGGTTTAACATGATCTCTACCCTGGGCAAGATCCTGGATCCTCTGGCGGATAAGGTGACCCAGTTCACCCTGATCTTGTGCCTGTCCCTGAAGTATCCCAGCATGCGTCTTGTCCTGGCCCTGTTCCTGGTGAAGGATCTGTTTCAGCTGGTTCTGGGCATCGTCAATCTCCGGAAGGGGAAAATGCTCCCCGGGGCGTTGCTGGCGGGCAAGGTCTGCACCACCGTGCTGTTCATCAGCCTCATCGCCCTGGTGCTGTTTCCCCAGCTGGATCCGCGGCTGGTAAATACCATTGCCATGATCGACATGGTGTTCCTGGCCATATCCTTCGTCAGCTATATTTTCGCCTACTTTGGGAAGAATACCAAAGTGCAGGATATCCCCACGGAATGAGCAAAGCCGTCTGCGCAGCGCAGACGGCTCAAAATTACAGCGGCTCCGAAAAGAGCCGCTGTCCTGTCGTGTATTTCTCTCGTCCGGAAGCAGCGTGTCACAGGGCCGCCGTCGGCTTATCCGCAGATATTTCCACGGCATCGGCTTTCCTCATTGCTTCCGCTGTGTACTATTACTATACCATATCCTTCCCGCGTTTGGTGAAGAATCCTTGAACGAATGGCAAATTTTCTTCTCAAAAGAACAAGGATTTAGGCGTAAGCCGCAGTCGATTGATTCAGAGGTGCTCAAGGGCTTGTCTGGAAACCATGGTTTCAGGACAAGCCCTTGGGTTTGGTCGAATCGGTTCACCATGGATAGGTGTTGCTCAATAGAAGCAGCAGAGGCAGGGTCAGAGTGAAAATGCTGATGGCCCAGGCATACATGGCCTTCCGGGAGCAGAACATCAGCACCAGACAGGCAAAGGTCAGGCCAAGAGGGCCGATCACCGCAAGCTGCCGGCTGACCGTGTGGGCAAACTCCCCAGTTGTCTGCAAATCGATCCCCACCTGAGGCGGCAGATGCTCAGAATTATAGGCAGCCAGCCTTAGGGCATAATATACCACAGGCGCGGCCATCACAAATTTACGCAGGCGGAAGGCCCACACGCAGATCAGGTTGATGACCGCATTGACTTTCCCGGTCACAGCCTTGACCTTTTCAAAGCCGGATCCCCGGGCAGTCTGGACGGCGCCGCTTTGAGACGGTGCCTCAGTACCGGATTTTTTCATATCTATCGTCCGCCTTTCCGCCAAAAGCGCCGTCGAGGTTATGAAACCGGCGGCACTTTCGCCTAAATCATCATGTTCGATACTGTTGGAACCTTCGGCTATGCCAAACTCTCCCGGCGTCAGCCCTTGCCCATGGAATCAGAGGTTCCTAAGATCCCGCTCCCGAAGGATCCGGCAGTCCAGGATCATTCCGTCACGGATCCGGAGGATGCCCACGCTGCCGCCGTAACAGCCGCAGCTTCCGGGATTGAGGATCCACAGGCCGTCCGGCTCCTGGCGGCAGTCCGCCTGGTGGGTGTGACCGTAGAGAACCGCGTCGGCACCGCAGGCCCGGGCATCCCGGAGCAGCGCCCCCAGATGGGTCTTGACCCGGTGCCGGTGGCCGTGGGTAACATACAGCGTCACGCCGGAAACGGACTGGATCAAGATCTCCGGCAGATCCGGGTTGCAGCGATACCGGTCGCAGTTTCCCGGCACCTGATACATGGGGATCTGGGGATATTCCTCCCGGAGCACTTCGCCGTCGTCATAATAATCCCCCAGGTGGATAATGGCGTCCGGCTCCAACGCCTCGATGCAGCGCCGGGCAAACCCCCGGGAACCGTGGGAATCTGACAGCACAAGGATCTTCATAGGCACGCTTTCCTTTCCCAGTTTGCGCAAAGATCGACAAAACCATACACGGCAAATTCCCCCCACGGATCCGTCACACATCTGTTCAAAACGCGGCAGCCCTGTGGAAATTTTCGCGCTCCAGAGCCGGAGCGATCCCATGATCTCCCATTTCCACGAGCTTTGTCAATCATTATACCACGTTCTGTCCTTCTGTCAAGGCAGTGCTCAGCGTTCCCTCCGGCGCCGCATTTTTCAGGCACAATTGCCCTCCCCTGCGCATATTCTATTGCAGTGGCGTATCCCACAGTAGCGGAATGGCCCCCGGCTGCGGGGCGGTGAAGTGATCATTTTTCGTGCCGCCCAGGCGGCGGAATGGAGGAGCATTATGGAGAATACCCCGGATATGTCCCAGCTCATGAAACTGGCCGGTTCCCCGGCCGGGCAGCAGCTGCTTTCCATGCTGCAAAAATCCGGCGGCAGCGCCTTGCGGGAGGCCATCGACAAGGCGTCCGCGGGAGACTATGCCCAGGCGCAAAAAACCCTGTCCGGTCTGCTGGCAAATCCTCAGGCGCAAGCACTGCTGAAGCAGTTGGAGGAGGAAGCATGAGCGAAATGGAGGAAAAGCTCAACGCCATTCTATCCAATCCTCAAATGATGCAGCAGATCATGTCCATGGCCCAAGCCATGAGCGCCGGTCAGCCCCAGGGCGGCGCGCCGCCCGCACCCCAGCAGCCTGTCCCGCAGCCTTCGGCCCTGCCTCAGCAGTCCTTTCCGGACATCGATCCGGGCATGCTGCGCTCCCTTGCGGGAATGGCCCAGCAAAGCGGTGTGGATCAAAATCAGCAGACGCTGCTTCGCGCCTTAAGCCCCTACTTAAGCCCCGGAAGGATCAGCAAGCTGGAGCGCGCCATGCGGGCGGCAAAGCTGGCAAAGCTTGCCTCCGGCTTTCTGAACGCCGGAGGCTTGCAGCTTTTGACCGGGAGGTGAATCCATGTACAATCGTTATATCCCCCAGCCCGACGGCTCTTATCGCCGCAACCGGCTCCCGGATCCGGAGAAGGAAGCCTTCCGTCCCCCGGGGCAGCGGGGTCAGCCCCGGCCCAGCCCGCAGCAGGAACCGCCCCGGCCCCAGGAACCGTTTCGTCAGCCCGAGCCGCCCTCACCGCTCAATCCCGGTGGACAATCCCGGAACGCTCCTAGGCCTCCCTATCGTCCCGGGCCGGGTCCGAATTCTCAGCAGAGCCATCATCCGCCGAAGGGCGCCGGTGTGACCGACTTCCTGCGTCAGCTGCTGCCCAAGGATTTTGATACGGAGGACTTGCTCATCGTCCTGCTTCTGCTGCTGATGTCCGGCGACTGTAAGGAGGATCAGAACACGGCGCTGCTGACCCTGGCGCTGTACCTGTTCATGTAAGGAAAAAGCAGGAGGCTCCGGTTCGCCTCCTGCAAATCGTATGGTTAGGGAACAGCGATCTTGGGGCATTGCTCCTGCCGTAGCATATCCACGGCGGAAGTCAGCTGATCCTGCCGGATCATTTTTGCAGGAAACCCACTTTCTTATACACCTTGCGCAGGGTCTTCTCCGCCACGTAGCCCGCCTTCTCCGCGCCGCTTCTGTAGACGCTCTCCAGGTAGGCCTTATCCTTCATCAGCCGCTGGGCCTCCTCCCGAATGGGGCGCAGCGTCTCCACCACCGCCTCGCCCACGGCGGGCTTGAACTTGCCGTAGCCCATTCCGGCAAACTCGCTTTCGATCTGCTCGTAGGACTTGCCGGTGCAGGCGGCGTAAATGGTCATCAGATTGGATACGCCGGGCTTGTTCTCCCGGTGGAATCGGACGCAGTTTTCCGTATCCGAGTCGGTAACGGCCCGCTTGAACTGGCGCATAATGGTCTCGGGGGTATCCATCACCAGGATCCGGCCGGTGTCCTCATTCTCGGACTTGGACATCTTGGCCGTGGGATTGGTCAGGCTCATAATCCGGGCGCCCACCTTGGGAACAAACGGCTCGGGAAGCTTAAAGACCTCTCCGTAAATGCCGTTGAACCGCCGGGCAATGGTATGGCACAGCTCCACGTGCTGCTTCTGATCCTCGCCCACCGGCACATAATCCGGCTGATACAGCAAAATATCCGCCGCCATCAACGCCGGGTAGGTAAACAAGCCGCCGTTGATGTTATCGGCGTTTTTGGCGGATTTGTCCTTAAACTGGGTCATCCGGGACAGTTCCCCGAACATGGCATAGCAATCCAGCACCCACCCCAGCTCCGCGTGCTGGTGGACATGGCTCTGGATGAACAGGGTATTTTTCTCCGGGTCAAGGCCGCAGGCAATATACTGCGCCAGCTGCTCCAGGGTACGCCGCCGCAGATCCCCCGGGTTCTGCCGCACAGTGATGGCGTGCAGATCCGCCATAAAATAGAAGCAGTCGTAGCTCTCAGCCCGCTCGGCCCAGTTCTTAATGGCGCCCAAGTAGGAGCCCAGGGTCAGATCTCCCGAGGGCTTGATCCCGGAGAGCATACGTTTTTTGGGGACATTGGTTTCGGCAATGGCATCGCTCATACACATTCACACTTTCTTCATGGATTTCTTGGAAACATTTTAACACAGCGGCAGACAATGTGCAAGGAGTTTTTCGGCGTCTGCCGCCGCCCACCCCTTCGGAAAAAAAGTTCCGTCGCCGCCAGGGAGCGACACATTTCTTACCGGCCGCTGCATATACTGTCCAATAGTCTGTATTCAGAAAGGAGCAGTAGTATGCGCGAAAGCAACGATCCCACGGCTGATCTGGAGGATCTGATCTTTGACGAGGATGCCGGCGGCCCCAGCGAACGCTGAAGGCGGCAGCGCTCCCGCGGCAGCCCTTTGGCTGCCGCCCTTTTGCCGCACTGTGGCGGGAAATCCATAATGACCGCCGCCGCGTGCCGTTTTCGGTAAGCGGCGGCGAACCCATTTGCGCCGTTATGAGACGTCGGTGGATCCCGGCGCGGCTGCGTCAGCAAACCGCCTTCCGGACGGCGCGACCCATCTGCCGCTCTCCCTCAGTCCAGGATCCGGCCGTCGGTGGAGATTGTCACCACCCGCCAGGGAATGAACTTTCCGCTTCCCCGGAGCGCCCGTACCACCGCGTTCTCCATTGCGCCGCAGCAGGGCACCTCCATGCGCGCCACTGTGACGCTTTTCACATTGTTGGCTTCCAAAATGGCCTTCAGCTTTTCGGCATAGTCCCCCTGATCCAGCTTGGGACAGCCGATCAGCGTGACATGCTTCCCCATGAATTCCCGGTGGAAATCCCCGTAGGCATAGGCGGCGCAGTCCGCCGCCACCAGAAGATTGGCTCCGTCAAAATACGGCGCCTTTACCGGCACCAGCTTGATCTGTACCGGCCACTGGGAAAGCTGGCTGGTCACCGCCGCCTCCTGTGGGGCCGCGCAGTCACGGCTTTCCCGGCGGATGGCCTTGGACTGGGTGCCGGGGCAGCCGCAGGGCAGCGCCTTGGCCCGGCTCTTAGCGGCAAGAACCGCCGCCTCGTTGTAGGCAGGGGCTTCCCGCTCCTGGAAGGTGATGGCCCCGGTGGGGCAGACGGGCAGACAGTCCCCCAGCCCGTCGCAGTAGTCCTCCCGGGTCAGCCTGGCTTTTCCGTCCACCATCTCAATGGCCCCTTCATGGCAGGCCGCCGCGCAGGCGCCGCAGCCGTTGCACGCTTCTTCGTCAATGTGGATTATTCGCCGGATCATAGGAAAACTCCTTTCGATTTGTGTTACAGCATCCGCTGATTTGCATTGTATCTGTAGTATAGCAAACGATACGTAGCATGTATGTTGTAAATACAACAGAAAAACATTCCAAGAAAACCGGCGCATGGGATCCTGCCCTCGCTCCGGGGGGCATCCTTCCCGGCTGCAGCCTAAACTCTGCACAAAATTATCCTATACATTTCGGTATCGGTATTTCCAGCATTTCATAAATCTCCCGTTGTCTTT
>CALWXQ010000033.1 GCA_944385545.1 uncultured Oscillospiraceae bacterium
CCTGTCATTCGGGCCGCCAGGTTGCGGGTTGCATTGGGGTGGTTTTTGTGATAAAATAGGCGCAAGAATCAGCTGGAGGAACACCATGGACGACGAAAAGCTCAGATACCAGATCGGCAGGAACATCGCCGCCTATCGCAAACAAGCCGGACTGACCCAAGCCGGTTTGGCGGAGAAACTGAATTATTCCGACAAGGCCGTTTCCAAATGGGAGCGGGGGGAATCCGTCCCGGATGTGCTGACCCTGGTCCAGCTGGCGGAGCTGTTTCAGATCCAGGTGGGCGCTCTGCTGGAGGATCCCGAGGCCCTGCCCGGCAACCCCGGCGCCCTGGAGAAGGCTATGTCCCAGGTCTCGGAGAAGGCCCTGGGCCGCAAGGCCAATAAGAATGTGATCCTGGGCCTGTCCTCCACCCTGGTATGGTTCGTGGCGCTGCTGTGCTTCGTGGTGCTCTCCTCCCTGGAGATCACGGAGCGCTACAGTATTCTGCCCTTCGTCTACGCCATCCCCACCAACGCCATTGTGCTGCTAAGCCTGCGCTCGGCCTGGCACGATTTCCGGTGGAATCAGATTCTGATCTCCGCCATTGTCTGGGGCTGCCTGGTGAGCGTCTACGCTACCCTGCTGGTGGTCTTCCGTTTCCACTTCTGGAAGCTGTTCCTGCTGGGCATCCCCGGCCAGGTAGCCATATGCCTGTGGTTCCGGATGTTCCGCCCGGAGAAGGAGGAGCCCGCCAATGGATAAGCAAGCCCTGCGCCGGGAGATCCGCCAACGCAAACGGGCCATGACCGAGGAGGATATCCGCCGCCGCAGCGTCGCCCTGGCCCAGGCCCTGGCTGAGACCCGGCTGTACCGGGAGGCGAAAACCATCTACGGCTATCTGTCCTACAACCAGGAGGTGCGCACAGCCCCCATTCTGGAGCAGGCCCTCCGGGAGGGCAAGGCCGTGGCGGTGCCCAAGATCTTCGGGGAGGAAATGCGCTTCATTCTGATTACCGACCTAAGCCAGACGGCGTCGGGCTATGGCGGCATCCCGGAGCCAATTGCCGACGGCCCCACCGCCAACGACCCTGCCGCCCTGGTTCTCATGCCCGGTCTGGCCTTCGACGCCAAGGGGCGCCGCATGGGCTACGGCGGCGGCTTTTACGACCGTTTTCTGGCCCGGGAACCGCAGCATCCTACGGTGGCCCTGTGCTATGATTTTCAGCTGCTGCCCCAGGTGCCTACGGATCCGCACGATGTGCCGGTGGATCTGGTGCTGTGGGCCTGAGGCGTTTTGATCCCAAGGAGGAAACCGATATGGAATTGATTCTCGTCCTGCTGGTGGTGGCGGCAGTGTTCGGCCTGTGCTACCTGGTGGACAAAGCTTTTACCAAGCTGTTTCGCGGCAAGGCCCAGCACCATTCCGGCCTGGCTGTCCGGGTGAGCAAGCGCTACGGTGTGTTCGGGGTGATCCTGGTGTGTCTGGGGATCCTGGCCATCTGCAGCGGCATCGCCGGGGCCGAGGATCAGCGGTGGCTGATGCTCCTGTGCGGCTTCGTGGTGATGCTCATGGGCGCCGCTCTGGCCGGGTACTATCTGGGCTTCGGCGTATTTTACGATGAAGATACCTTCCTCATCAGCCGCTTCGGCAAGAAAGACCGAATTTGCCCCTATTCCCACATCCGGGGCCAGCGGCTGTACCTGATCCAGGGCGGCAGCGTGGTGGTGGAGCTGCACCTGTCAGACGGCACCACCCTGAGCCTGAACTCCAACATGGATGGCGTCTACCCCTTCCTGGACAGCGCCTTCGATGCCTGGTGCCGCCAGACCGGCCGGGATCCGGCCCAATGCCCGTTCCACGACCCCAGCCAAAGCCTGTGGTTCCCCTCGGTGGAGGAAGTCTGATATGGGCCATATTCCCGCTGCCGATACCGATCAGCTGACCCTGATTCCCTTCGCCCAGGCCCTGGCTCTGGCAAAGGAGCCTGCCGGGGACTATGACGTGGAGCGATGGCTGTACGTACCCAATTTTTACGCCGACTACCGCTACATCCTGGGCACCCGGGGGAAGCGGCCTTTGATCTGCGTAGGCATCAACCCCTCCACCGCCCGCCCCGGCGCCTTGGACAATACCCTCAAATCCGTGGAGCGGATTGCCCTGGGAAACGGCTATGACAGCTTTCTCATGTTTAACGTCTACGCCCAGCGGGCCACGGATCCCAACGCCATGGAAAAGCGCTGCAACCCGGCCCTTCACCGGGAGAACCTGGAGGCCTTCCGCTACATCCTGTCCCTGTCCCCGGAGCCGGCGGTGTGGGCCGCCTGGGGAGCGGTGATCGGCAAGCGGGATTATCTGCGCCGGTGCCTGGAGGATATGCTGACCCTGGGGGCGGAATACGGCGCCCGTTGGTACTGCGCCGGAGCGGTGACCAAGGCCGGTCATCCCCATCACCCCCTGTATCTGCCCAAGAACGCGCCTTTGCGCCCCTTTGACGTCAGCGCCTATCTGCAAGGCCGAAACCAGGAAGGAGCAGCCTTATGAAATTCCTCATTGCCTCAGACATCCACGGCAGCGCCTATTGGTGCCGCCGCCTGTGCCAGCTGGTGGAGGCGGAGCAGCCTGACCGGCTGATTCTGCTGGGAGATCTGCTCTACCACGGCCCCCGGAACGATCTGCCCCGGGATTACGCCCCCAAGGAAGTGATCCCCATGCTCAGCCGGTACGCGGACATCATCCTGGCAGTGCGGGGCAACTGCGAGGCGGAGGTGGATCAAATGGTGCTGCCCTTCCCCTGTATGGCGGACTGCGCCCAGATGTTTGCCGGAGGCACCCGGTTCTACCTCACCCACGGCCATCACGAAAGCCCTGACCGGCTGCCCGCCCTGGAACGGGGCAGCGTCTTCCTCTCCGGCCACACCCATGTGAAGCTGGACGAGGATCGGGGCGGCATCCGCTGCCTGAACCCGGGCAGCGTCTCCATCCCCAAGGACGGCTCTCACAGCTGTCTGATTTGGGAGGATGGAACATTTTCTTTTCGGATTTTGGAGGATTGACCATGGATCCGACACAATGCGACATGTGCTGGTATTATGATTATGATGAGGAGTACGATGAATATTTCTGCCGGATGGATCTGGATGAGGACGACGTCTGGCGGATCCGCACCTCGCCCTCAGGACAATGCCCCTACTTCCGTCAGGGGGACGACTATACCTTAGCAAGGAGACAATGACCATGGCACACAAAGCGCTGACCCAAGGTGGGAGCAGGCACGGCACAGCGTCCGGGAACAGCCGGAGCACCAGGCCCGCGGCTCTGGGGCGGCGCCTTTTTTTGCTGCTGGCCCTGGCGCTGCTGCTGGCTGGCTGCGGCGGCGAAGCGCCCCGGGAGACGGAGCCTGCCCAGCCCCAGGGCTATTACCGGCCGGACACCGCACTGGAGTCCGGCACCGGCGGCGGGGTGCGGGTGTACCCCCTGGAGGATCTGCCGGCCACGGGAATGCGGGCCTGGGGGGAGGATCTTCTGATCCTCTCGGGAAATACCAGAACCACCCTGACCCTGCTCCGGGGGCAGACGCTCTACCCCGCAGCCCAGACTGAGCTGGACTGTGTCCTGGAGCCTGAGGATCCCAGCCTGGTGCTGCTGAACGACGGGCTGAGCTACTACGACAGCCGGGCCGGAGAAACGGTGGTGCTGGATCGGGAACTGACGCCGACGCGCCGGATCCAAAGCCCCGAGGGGCTGTCCGGCAGCCCCATCCTGTCCCGGGACGGGAACCGGCTGTACTACTGCACAGCCGAGGCGGTGATGGTCTGGGACTTCGGCACCGGCATCCGCCGCCAGATTCGCCAAAGCGCCCTCCCCGGCCAGACCCTGGCGGGGCTGTTCCGGGAGGACGAACTGTTGTGGCTCACCGCCGGCGAGGGCGCTGACCGGCGGAACATTCTTCTGCGCACAGACACCGGCGCCGCGGAATATACCCGAAACGGCCAACTGACTCTGGCCTTCGGCGAAGCGGGATACTATGCGGACTATCCCACGGGAGCCACCCGGGCCATGGCCTTCGGCGACGGGACGCAGACCCAGGCCCTGACCCCCCGGGATCTGTGGGCGCGGTGCGTTTTCCTTCCCCGGAGCCACGCCGCCGTCACCGTCACCCAGGGCCAGACCCTGACCCTGGACTATTACGACCTGGCCACCGGCCGGCGGTGTTCCTCCCTGACCCTGCCCGGTCAGGAGGCTCCCGCCGCGGCGGTGAGCGCCGGTGCGGAGGCGGTCTATGTCCTGGCCCGGAGCGACGATTGGAACGCCATGACCATCTACCGCTGGCAGGTTCTTGGGGAAAATGCCCTGGCTGTGGCAGACCAAACCTGCTACACCGGCCCCTTCTACACCGCCCAGGCCCCGGACTATGAAGGTCTGGAGCGTTGTCGGAACCAGGCTGCCCGGATCTCCCGGCGGTTTGGCCTGGAGGTTCTGGTATGGGAGGACGCCATGGCGGTACAGCCCTGGGACTATGACTTCCAGGCGGAATACCTGGTGCCGGTGCTGGAGCAGGAGCTGGCCTCCCTAGAGCAGCGGCTGGAAAACTATCCGAAAACGGTGCTGGAGCAGACCGCCTCCCATTTCGCCGGGGTGAAGATCTGCCTGGTGCGGCGGCTCACCGGCTCCGCCGAGGCGGGCAGCCTGGATGTGGCCACAGGAATCCAATTCTTTGAGGAGGACTATGCCTACATCGCCCTGGCAGTTGGCCCCACCTCGGAGAAGGGGCTGTACCACGAGCTGTACCACGTGATGCAGACCCATCTGCTGACCCACAGCACCGTCCTGGATCAGTGGGAGGATCTCAATCCCCCGGGGTTTTTCTATGACTACGACTATGTGGCCAACGCCGAGCGCTACGGCGGCGTCTTCCTGGAGGAAGAAAACCGGGCCTTTGTAGATACCTACTCCATGAGCTATCCCAAGGAGGATCAGGCCCGGATTCTAGAAAACGCCATGACTGCGGGAAATGCGGATCTGTTCCAAACCCCGGTGATGGCCAAGAAGCTTCAAACCCTGTGCCAAAGCATCCGTCAGGCCTACGGCCTGGAAGACGACCCGGAAACCTACCTCTGGGAGCAGTATCTGAGCCCATGATTTCGAGCTGCAAAAGGGGGCTGTCTCACGAACGACGTGAGGCAGCCCCTTTTTCATGCAGGAGATCTGGGAGCGCGGAAGATGGATTCCCTCCGAAGCGTCTAATCCCCCTTTCCCGGCGTCAGCGCGGGGTGGCGGAACAGTTACCAGAGGCCCTGGAAGGTCAGAATGTCGCTTTCACCTATGCTGACGTAGTCACCTTCCTCCCGAATTTTGATGCGGAAGGCAATGTCATTTACCTGGGTGATGTTCTCCTCTTCCAGATCAAAGATGGAACCTCTGAGATAGCACACGTTCTTGGTTCCCGGGATCAGGGTATACTTACTGAAAAACAGGAATATTTCCTTCCCGTTCACACTGGTGTCATCCAGCTGCAGCTCTATCGTCTCACTGCCGGTGTATTCCATGTAAATCTTCAGCAGGTCGGTCTTGCTGTTGTTCAGATCATACTCCATGGCGCCCTGGCTGTAGATCCGCAAGCCATTCCCCTCGTAGATCAGCTGATCCTCCGGATTTCGTTTGGCGGTGAAATCACCCTGCTCGCCGCTATCCACCGTCAAAATCGGTGTTGTCGCCAGTGTTTCATAGGTATCCGGTTCGCGCATCACCAGCTGGAATGCGGCCTGGCCCGGGGTGGTGATCCCCAACAGCTCCAGCTCATCCTGATAAATGCTCACGTCCTCACAGTAAACCGTACCCGCATAGACAAAACCTTGGACATAGGCATCGGCCATAAAGCCGTTGATGGCAAAACTATCTTTGCTGGTGTAACTGATGTTATTGCCGTTGTTGTTCACGACTAGCAGGCGCAGTGCCATGTTATCATAGTAATCCCTCACAAACCCCAGGGAATGAACGCTGATCCCGTTCTCCTCGAAAAGCAACTGGCCAGAGGGTATGGTCTGGGTGTAGTTTCCGTATTCATCGGTGCGCAGTTGGATCCGCTCTGTTCTCGTGACTTCGTCGTAATTCTCATCCACAACTATCAGGGTAAAGCTCAGATCTCCGATCACCTCAATGCCCGCAGGCTCCAGGTTGCCATAGGGGATGGAGATGGATTCCTCCAGAGTCGTTCCCGTTGCAACATCGGCATATAAGTTGGCCTCACAGCTGATGCCATTGATGATTACGGTACTCTCCTGCAGCTTCACTTTGATATCCGAAGTGTAGTTATTTTCAATGGATAGCTGCAATTCGACGCCGTAGCCGGAATAGCTCAGCTCCTTGGCGGTGATGGTGATTCCGTTGCCGCTGAACACCTCCGTCTCTTCGGTGATCCGGGCCAGAGGAATCGCCTCCTCATTGGGGGACTGGGTGGAGGCAGTTTCGGTTTCTGTGGCCACAGCCTCCCGACTGCCGCCCTTGTCCGCCAGGGACGTAGGCTTCTTCTCTCCACCCTTGGGCACCAGAGCAATCACCAGCACCAGCACCAGTGCCAGAACGCCGGCCAGCAGACCGGGATGAAGCTTTTTCCCCGGCTGGATTACCGTTCCGGTGCTGCCGCCCTTCAGGTCCCGGTAAAACTGATCCATGGTCTGGGTACGATCCTTGATCTGCACCGCCATAGCCCGCTGCAGCGCGGTGCGTACATAATCCGGCAGAGCCAGCAGCCGGGGATCGTTCCAGTCCAGCTCCTGGCCTCCCGCCCGGTCGATGGCGTTTACCGGCAGCTTGCCGGTAAGGCTGTAGACCATGGTGGCCGCCAGGGCATAGACATCCGACCAGGTACCGGCGCTGCCCCGCTGGGCATACTGCTCAAAGGGGCTGAAGCCGTTCTTCACCACTGCCGCGGAAGGCCCGGAGGCTCCGCCGGAAATATCCTTGGCAGCACCCAGATCCAAAATGGTCACCGTGCCGTCAGGCAGGATCATCAGATTGTCCGGGCTGATATCCCGGTGAACCAATCCCGCCCGGTGAACCTGGGACATGGCATTGACCACAGGCAAAAACAGGGACTCTGCCCGGTTCCAATCCATGGGGCCGTCCCGGAGCAGCGTCTGCTTCAGGGTGCATCCTTCCACATAGTCCATGATGATGTAAGTTGCCCTCCTCTCCCGGCATGCGAAGGCTGAACAGATCCGGAACGATCTGCGCCCCTTCCCGGGTCAGCCGCACCACATCCGGGGTAATGCCGCAGTGAACCAGTCCTGCCTGGTGGAAAGCCTGCATGTTCTGAGCCAGCTGGACAAACAGCAGCCGCACCTGATCCCAGGGAAGGGGGCCGGTACGTTCCACCTGTGTCCGGAGGGTATCCCCCGGCAGCCGCTCCATGACGCAGTAGCTGGTGCCGTTGTCCTGGAACAGGCCGGTCACGTGGGCGCAGCCGGGTACCGCCTCCAGTCTGGCGGCTTTCCGGATCCCTGACCGGAAGCTCTCCTCCAGAGTGGCAAATTCTACACCGTCGCCGGTAGGGATCACCTGGCTGCCCTCCCGCCGGGCACAGCCCTGGGGAATCAGCTCAAAAAGCTCCACCGTTTTCTCCAATCTCAGATCCAGGGCTATGTAGGAAATACCACCCTTCTGAACCGACAGCGCCGCACCCAGGAGGTAGCGCCCATCCAGGATCACGCCCAACTCCAGGGCGTTTTCCGGCTTGTCATAGGTCTTTGGATCAAAGCCACAGACCGGGCAGGTGGCCTGCGTCAAGTCCTCCATACATCCCATGCATTTATTGATCTGCATAATTCCACTCCTCTCTCGAATCAAACCGGCTTCTCTATTGCCGTAAATCTGTTTTTTAACCAGTTGCAGCGAGCATAATTGCATGATATACTTAAAAGTGCGATGTTGTCGAAAATACGTTATTTTCGGAGGGATCTTCATGCGCTATTGCCTTCCCATCCCGCTGGCCGGTAATTTTGTCCTTCATTTGCAATGGTTTTTATTCATCAATCTGCTTCTGCGCCGCCGGTTCTCCCGTGCCGTGACCTGGGCAGCAGAGCTGTTGGGCTTCGGAATATGCATGTATGTGTCCTTAGCCTTGAAATTCATGACGTTCGCCCGGATGCTCTGCGCGCCGTCGCTGCTGACGCTGCTGTTCATAGCCCTGTACCGGGAAAAGTGGTACCGCCCGACCATGCTCAACTTAATCGTGCTGGTGATGATCATCACCTCGGAGCTGATGGCGGCGGCGTTCCTCTACACCCCCGCGGATCTTGCCGGAGAAATCTACCGGGGGAGCCTGTTCCATCAGGCCCTGATCTATCTGACGGTAAACGTCCTATTTGGTACCCAGCTGTGGTCGTTGTTTCTGCTCCTACAGCGGTTTCAGACCAAGCTGACCTGGAAACAAGCCCTGCTGTGCATGGGGTTTCTAAGGAACCTCTGACTAAATCGACAAGAGCTGATGTCGAGAGATTTTGACACAGCCGAAAGTTCAAAAAGTGGAGGAATACTGTATGTATTTCCCACTTTTTGAACTGTACGGATGGGGCAAAAGATCCGGCATTCAGCCGAAGACGATTTATTCAGAGGTTCCCTAATAAGCATGGCCGGGTGTCTGTTCGGTTATATCCGGGAGGCCTCTTACAGCGCCTACCAGGGCAACGCCGATTATCTGTTCTTGAGCGTGCTGTTCTGCGTCATTTTCAGCGTTCTCCTGTTTCAATATATGTTGGGCACCGTCCAGCGGGTCAGCCTGGAGGCAGAGAATCACCGGCTGGCCGCGCAGATGGACGCCCAGATGCGCCGCTATGAGGAGATCACCGCCCAATATGAGGCTGTGCGTCACATGCGCCATGACATTCGCAAGCACCTGACCGCCATGGAAGCCTTGCTGGAAAGCGGAAATCGGCAAGAGGCTAGGGCCTACATCGCGGATCTGAAAACCGGCGCCTACATCGCCGCCCCTCAGATCTGCCAGCATCCCGTTGTGGACGCCCTGCTGCACAGATATGAAGAACGGGCCGCGGCGGAGGGTGTTCGGCTGGAGCTGCAGGTCCAGATTCCGGCAGATATTGCCATCAGCAGCGCGGATCTGGTCTGCGTATTTGGAAATCTTATGGACAATGCCCTGGAGGCCTGCGCTCAGGCCGGGCAAAAGGAGGT
This sequence comes from uncultured Oscillospiraceae bacterium, assembly GCA_944385545.1. GTDB lineage: Bacteria > Bacillota > Clostridia > Oscillospirales > Oscillospiraceae > Faecousia. The sequence goes on from CALWXQ010000033.1 coordinate 9,168, forward strand.
TCGCCTGATCTGCGCCCTGGTCAAGGCCTACCTGGTGATCTCCGTGGAGAATTCCTACTGTTCCGGGGCGGAAATGGAAAAGCCCCGGCACATCCCCCAGCTGGAGCGTGGGATCGGCACCCAGGTGTTGGAGCACATCGCCCAAAAATACCACGGGGATTACACGACCAGGGCAGGCGAACAGCGATACCTTGCCCGTGTGGCCCTGGCAGCAAAGGAGAACGGATCATGACCACCATTGCCATATGTGATGACGCCGCCCTGGAGCGAGAGGAAATGCTGGACATTCTGGAAAATCTTCTGCCCCACGCCAGTATCCGGGGCTTTTCCGATCCCCAGGAGCTGCTGGAGGCCCTGGAGGAGGACTGGTCTCCCATGGTGGCGGTGCTGGACATTCAAATGGAGGGAATGAACGGCATTCACCTAGGCAGGGAGCTGAACCGGCTGTGTCCCCTGTGCCGTATCGTCTTCGCCACGAGCCACACGGAATACGTCACCGACGTCTATGACGTGCGGCACAGCTGCTTCGTGCTCAAGTGCCAGGTCCAGGAGCGGCTGCCCCAGGCTGTGAACCGGGCGCTGACGGAATACGCCGATCATCCCAAACTCAGCTTTCGTCGGGGCCGGGGCATCCAGATCCTGCCGGAGGCCTCGGTGCTCTATCTGGAGCGGCGTCTGCGCACCACCTATCTGTGCAGTAACCAGGGCAACTTCGCAACCGCCGATCACTGCCAGGAAATTCTGAGCCGGGGGAATCCCGTTAGGTTCTGCCAGTGTCATAAAAGCTACTGGGTCAACCTCAGCCGGGTTCGCTCCATGCAAACCGGCTGGTTCACTCTGGACAACGGCCAACAGATCCCCATCAGCCGAAGCTTCCAGAAAACTGCCAAAAATCAATTCCTCAGCGCCTTGCACTGGTCTGTGGAAGCGGCAATGCGGGATGACCCCGGAACCGATTCACCCGAGGGAATCGATTCCGGAACCTGTGATGCCGTCGGCGAACGCTGACGCCGGACGGTTTTGTGGGAGGTTCCAAAACAGGGCGGAATGCTGTCGGTGTTCCCTGCTTTTCGAACTGCGCAAACAGGGCCGCAAACCGGCATTCGCCCCAGACGGTTTGCGGTGAAAGCTCCGCATTTACCGTGAACCTGAAACAAATGCCAGCATCTCGTTCCTTGCGGAGCAACCGATGCTGATGCATATCCGTCCCCATGCGCCCAAGTCTTTCCGAAATCGTGGCGCGCCGGGAACGCACATGGTTGCTTGTTCACAGATACCTTAATGATTTATTAATTTTACCGAATTACCGTAGCGAATGGAAGTACAGCCACATAACTTGCAGTTTCGATGTAATAAAATGCAGTTTCGGCGCGTTTCCCATCGAACGTCTTCCCTTCGCCGGGAGGGCCGCACCCGAAAAAAACGCCCCCGGCAGGGGGCGGAAGGACGATTAAAAAAGCTGCCCCGGTATTGGGGCAGCTTTCTTGTCTTGTAAAACGGTGAATCTATCAGCCAATCTGATTTTCGAAGGCGGTAACCTCGCTGGCGGCGGTCATTTCGTAGTAAGCCAGCAGGATTTTTTCCGCCACCGGGGCCAGCGCGTAACCGTGGGCGGCCTTCTCGCCGAAGACGGCCACAGCCAGATCCGGCTCCGTCTCGTCGGAGCGATGGGAGAAGCAGACAAAGGCCGCGTGGTCGGAGCCGCCGGACTCGTGCTGGGCGGTGCCGGTCTTGGCGTAAACCGTAACCTCACCCTTCAGGGGCCAAATCTCGTCCCCTTCCAAGGTGCCGTCGGTGGGGCCGCCGAAGTACCGCCGGGCGGTGCCCGCGCCGTTCATGGCGGAATAGGTGATGGTTTTGCGCATGCCTTCCATATAGGTCTCAATGGTAGACGACTGCATCTCCAGCTGGGAGACGACCTCCGGCTGGTTCTCCTCGATCAGGGTGCGGTAGTCCGAGGACACCACCCGGTTGAGGAAGGTGGCCTTCATCCGGGTGCCCTTATTGGCCAGAGTGGAGACGTAGACCGCCAGCTGCATGGGGGTGAACCGGTTTTCGCCCTGGCCGATGGCCCCCAGAATCCGGTCACCGGCGGAGAAGCTGCCGTCAATGCCGGAGCCATAAACCTCCCGCTTCCGGTCCGGATTGTTGCGGTGGCCGGTTTCCTCCACCAGCTCGATGCCGGTAGGCTCGCCCAGGCCCAGGGCCTTGGCGGTTTCTTCCACCATTTCCCAGGTGCACCGGTAGCCGATGTCGTAGAAGAAGTAGTTGCAGGAAACGCCGATGGCCACAGTGCCGTCGATGGGGCCGTGGGTGGCGCCGGGTACGTTGGTGTACAGCAAGCAGGTAGCCACAGGTATGCCCTCCACCTTATACACGCCCAGGTCCGTGATCTCCTGGGTTGGGGTGAGGATCCACTCGCCCTTGGAGTTCCGGTTCTCCAGGCCGCTGATGAGGGTGCACATCTTATAGGTGGAGCCGGGGGGATAGGCGGCGCCGAAGGCCCGGTTAAAGAAGGGTTTCAAGGGATCCTGGGCCAGCGTCGTCCAGTTCTCGTACATGGTAGACAGGTCATAGGTTGGGTAGCTGGCGCAGGCCAGCACCTCGCCGGTCTTGGGGATCATAACCACCACTGCCGCGCCCTCGGCGTCCAGGCCGTTGCCGTCGCCCTCCTCGGTGTTGATCAGAGGATCGGTCAGATCCTGCATCACCTCAGCCAGAGCCTCCTCCGCCACCTGCTGCAAATAGATGTCGATGGTGGTCTCCACATGGTTGCCGGCAATGGGCTCCTTCAGCTCTCCGGTCTCCTGATCCGTAGCGTAGTACTGTTCGATGATGGCGCCGTCCCGGTTGACCACGTCTACACGGGTGCCGTCGATGCCGTGGAGGTATTCCTCAAAGGCCTGCTCGAAGCCCGTCTGACCCACCAAAGCGTCCATGGAGTAGTTCTGCTTCTTATACTCCTCCCACTGGGCGTCGTTCATACCGCCCAGGTAACCCAGAACATGGGCGGCAAAGGTGGTGTGATACTCCCGGACGGTGGAGGACTCCACCATCAGGCCCGGGGTGTTCAGCTCCAGCAGCGCGGACAGATGCTCGTCGGACACGTCCTCCAGGAAGGTGTAGGTAGGCAGGTTGGTAATGCCGCGCAGGTCGAATTCGTAGCGCAGGCCGATAATGGCCCGGGCGTCTTCGGCGGACCAGTCCTCGGGGATGCTATAGCGCTCCCGCATTTTTTCCAGCAGCAGGGGGGCGCTGATGTCCGAGTCCAGCCGCCGCTGGGACATAAAGGTTCGGAAGTGGTTCTGCCAGGAGGAATTCATCTCCGTCAGGGTATACTCAAAGGGCCGGGTGGTGGTCACAGGGAAGTGATCCGCGTAGGCGATGCCCAGCTCCTGGCACTTTTTGATCAGCCGGTACAGGGATTCATTGGTCTCGGGGTTGGATGTGATGACGTAGTGGTTGAACACCAGGTCGTAGGAGGCCCGGTTGCCTACCAGTACGTTGCCGTTGCGATCCAGGAGGTCTCCCCGGGACGCGCGGACGGTGGTCAGGGTGGTGTAGGTCTGGGTGTTATCCGTGTCGCCCTTGGTCTCGACGATCTGCAAAATAAACAGCCGTCCGGCAAAGAGCACCAGAACAAAGGCAAACAGCACAGCCAGCAAAATGGCACGAAACCGGTTTATTCTTTCCATACATTTCCTCCGATCATGCCGATCTTATAGATCATGGGGTAAAGGGGTATCATCACGAGAATGTTCAGCGCGGCGCCGATCAGGAAGGCAGGCAACCGATCCCACCGGGTCAGTCCGGAGAAGATTCCCACGGCGTACAGCCCCAGGCTGTAGCCCAGCTGCGCCAGTCCCGCGCAGATGACGATGGCGCTTCTGCTGCGCCGCCAGTACATCTGCCGCACCAGGGTTGCCCCGGTGCCCAGGAAGGTGAGCAGGCCGATGCTGTAGGCGCCGGGGGCCGTGCCGGAGAAATAGTACAGTGTGGAGGCGATGAGCACGAACAGGCTCCCGGTCTCCGCCCCCTCCAGCACGGTGATCAGCAGGATCACACATACCGCCAGCTCCGTGGTGGTTCCGAAGATCCGCACCTGGCTCATGATCACATCCTGCAGCGTCAGGGCGCCTACAATGGCCAGGGCGTAGCAGACCCACCGCAGCAGCCGCAGCTGCTGCTGCCTGGTCAGCCGCAGCACCTTCAGGGCCACATGGGGCTTGGCGTCGGGCTTAAATTCGGTGTTTCTTCTTCTTCTTCGTTTCGCAGCCATTGGCGTTCCTCATCCTACGGCGTTGGGATCCACAGTGGCCTGGGTGCCTGCCTGGGTGCCTGCCTGGGTCTCCTCAGTGGGGGTGGTGGCGTCGGTCTGTCCGGTGTCGGTGGTGGTTTCCGCCTCGGTGGTGTATTCGGTGATGATAAACACCTGCTCCAGGGAGCTGATGTCCGCCGCGGGATCCAGCAGGGCGAACTTGGCCACGCCGGTATTCTCAAAGCCCGCGTCCACCACAGAGCCGATGATCAGGCCCCGGGGGTACACCGTAGAACCGGAGGTGACCACCTGTTCCTTGTTGCGGATAATGGCGGCGGAGGGCAGATAGTTCATCCGCAGCAGCGTCTCGGTGCCGTCCACATAGCCGCCCCGCACCATGCCGTTGTAACCGGAGGTGGAGATGGTGCCGGAGATCTCCAGGGTGGAGTCCAGCACCGTGGTAACCTCGGCGTAGTTGACTCCCGCCTCGGTGACCAGGCCCACCACCTCGCCGGTGGCGGTGATGGCGCACATGTTGGCCTGGATGCCGGAGGCGGTGCCCCGGTTGATGGTGAAGGTATTTTCCCAGTCCGTGGAGCTCCAGCCGATGATATAGGCGTCCACCAGCTTGTAGTCCTCGTTGGCAGCGGTAAGCTCCAGCATCTGCCGCAGCCGCTGGTTCTCACGGGAAACGGAGTCGGCCTGACGGGCCACGTCCTCCATCTCCGCGATCCGGGCTTCCAGCACCTCGTTCTCTGCCGCCAGGGCCTCGTAGCGGAACATGTAGCCGTAGTACTTCTCCGCGGTGTTGGTCAGAGCGGTGGCGGCGCCCCGGATGGGAGCCATCAGGCCGCCCACCACCAGTTCCGGCACCGTGGTGCCGGTGACGCCGCTTAAAATAGCCAGACCCGCGGTGAGCAGGGCCGCGATCACCAGAATGACCTTGATCCTGGTGGAAAATAAGTTTCTCATAGCCGATCCTCCATAACCTCCGGGGCGATCCTGGCCAGGGCCTGGCCCAGGCGGCACACCGGAAGTCCCATAACGTTATAGTAGTCTCCTACCAGTTTCTCACAGAACAGGGCGGCGCCGCCCTGGATGCCGTAGGCCCCCGCCTTGTCCATAGGCTCGCCGGAGTCCACGTACCGGTGGATCTCCCCGGGGCTCAAGGGTCGGAAGTGGAGATCCGTCACCTCGGTAAAGGTCTCCCAGACCCCGTCCCGGAGGACGGTGCAGCCGGTCATCACCTGGTGATCCCGGCCGGAGAGCAGGGTGAGCATTGCCACCGCCTCCTCCCGGCAGTGGGGCTTTCCCAGGATCCTGCCCTGGCAGACCACGATGGTATCCGCGGCCACTACCGTGTCCCCCGGCTCCCTGGCCACAGCCAGGGCCTTCTCCCGGCTCAGCCGGGCCACCTCCTGATCCGCCGGAGCGTCGGGATCCATGGTTTCGTCAATGTCCGCGGCGCGGACGGTGAAGGGACAGTGAAACAGGCTCAGCAGCTCCCGCCGGCGGGGGGAGGCCGAAGCTAAAATCAAACCCATCGTGTTTTTTCCTTTCCCATTGGTGAAATTGTGGTCTACTCCACGCCCCGCAGATACAGGCCCCGGGTGCAGGAGCCGGGATCCAGAGGCACAGGATCCAGATACTCTCCCAGAACCCGATCCACCTCCCTGCTGTTCTCCGTGGTGAACAGCAGGCGGACGGCCCACAGGCCCAGCTTTGCCAGATCCTCCTGGCGATCCAGCCAGGACAGCTTCTTGCCGTTGAGCAGGACGCTGCGGCAGGAATCTCCGTCCCGGATGATGGGGAACTCCGCCCCGGTTTTATCTGTAAGTTTGGCGGCGCTTAAATGGCAGGTACATTCGCCGTTGCGGCCCCGGATCAGGCACTGCTCCGTGACCATCAGGCTCAGCCGCCCGTAGGCGATCAGCTCCGTATCCACGGCCTTGCTCAGATCCCGGATCTGGGGCAGGGTCATTTCAAAGCTGGCGGTGGCCGAAGCCAGCTCCAGCCCCCGCAGTACGTTCATAGCGGTGGAGTTGTAAATATTCAGGCCGAAGTCCCCGTGGATCCGCATACCCGCCTCCCGGGCGCAGATCAGCAGTCCCAGGTTCCCCGCCAGCACGTCCCGGACGCCCAAGGCGGCTAGGTTTTGCAGTCCCGCACGGAGCTTGGGCATTTCCCCATCGTGGACGATCCGGGGCAGGGCGGCGGCCAGACGGCCCCGCTGCACCAGCCGGGCCGTCAGCTCCATGTCCTCCAGCAGGATGTGGATGGGGACGTAGAGCATGGCGGTTTCCAGGTTCAACAGCTTCGGCGTCAGCTGCTCCCGGCCGGTGACCTGAATGGTCAGGCCGGGCAGACCTGTGGGGCCTTTGTACTGGGGCACCGCCTTGGGCTTGCGCAGGGGATGCTCCTCCCGGCGTGCCCGCAGGGCGGTGAGCTGGTTCAGCACATCCCGGCGCATGGCGTTGATGGCGGCGGCGGAAATGGTCAGGCCGGGATCCACCCGGGTACGCACTTCCACACAGCGGTAGGGAGTGCCGCCGGTCTTGGCCACCCGCTGGGCAAGCATCGCCCCGGTCAGGGGCAGATTCCGGGCCAGCTCCGGCCGGGGGCCGGCGGCGGTGCAGGCGCGGCCATGGGGATCCACAGCCGTCAGGGAGCTGCCCTCCGCGGTGACCACCGCCCGGAAGGTCAGATCCACCAGCTGGGCCTCCCCGGATTCATAAGACTGCCGGGCCGCCTGGAGCCAGGCGGGATCCTCCTGGGTCTGCTGCCGGGTACCGAACATATCCTGATCCACCCGGCCGGTGTAATAGCCGTCGGTGAAGCCCTGACGGTTGAAGGCGGTGTACAGGGCGTCCATCATGCCCTTGGTCACCTGGCCGCTGTCCAGGGCTTGGCGGTAGACTGCGGTGACGGTAGCCACATACTCCGGACGCTTCATCCGCCCCTCCAGCTTCAGGGAGGTCACGCCCATCTCCTGCAATTCCCGCAGGTAGGAAACAAGGCAGTTGTCCTTCAGGCTTAGGGGGTATTTCTCCACCCAGTGGGTATAGCCGTAGCTCTGGCGGCAGGGCTGGGCGCAGCGGCCACGGTTGCCGGAGCGGCCCCCGATCACCGCGGACATATAGCACTGGCCGGAATAGCACATGCACAGAGCGCCGTGGCCGAAGACCTCGATTTCCACCGGGGAAGCCGCGCAGATGTAGCGGATCTCCTCCCGGCTCAGCTCCCGGCTCAGCACCACCCGGCGGATGCCCATGGCGGCGCACAGCCGCACCCCGTCCAGAGAATGGACGCTCATCTGGGTAGAGCCGTGAATGGGAATGTGAGGGGCGATCTGGCGGCACAGCTGCACAATGCCCAGATCCTGGACGATGAAGGCGTCCACATTTTCCCGGGCAGCGGTACGGATCAGCTCCGCCGCCTGGCCCATCTCCCGGTCGGAAACCAGGGTGTTCAGGGTCAGATGCACCTGAACGCCCCGGACATGGCAGTATTTCACCGCCTCGTCCAGGGTCTGGGGGGTAAAATTTTTGGCGCTTTGCCGGGCATTGAAATTGCCGCAGCCCAAGTAGACCGCGTCCGCCCGGTTCTGTACCGCCGCGCGCAGGGCCTCCATAGACCCGGCAGGGGCCAAAATTTCCAACATAACTTCTCTCTCCATTCCCAACGCTTGGCCGCTGGGTATACCAAGTCAATTCTATCGTGGCTGCATTATACCACACACGGCGGGAAACTTCCACCCCTCCCGGGTAGAATTCAAGAAAATTTAATACTGTTTCCCCCGTTTTTCCCTCCGCCAAATTCCTTTACGCCCCGTCCCGTTTCTTCCTCAGCAGCAAAAACCGTTCCCCTTCGTTGCTGAACGGGAACGGTTTTTCTTTCCTGATTCACAGCGACGGCAGCTGGACGAAGAAGGTATTGACCCCGTCCCGGCTGTCGGCCCAGATCTTGCCGTCGTGGTCGGAAACGATGGACGAGGCAATGGCCAGGCCCAAGCCGTAGCTGTGCTCCATTTTCCGGGCGGTGTCGATGCGGTAAAACCGCTGGAAGATCTTCTTCAGATCCTCCCGCCGGATGGGATCTCCTGGGCTGGCCACGGTGAGCAGGCAGTGATTGCCCTGCCGCCGGGCCTCCACCACCACCTCCCCGGCGGGGGAGGAATACTTGGCGGCGTTGTCCAGAAGGATGTCCACCACCTGGTTCAGATGCCGGGGGCTGCCGTTGACCCGCAGCCCCGGCTCTACATGACCGGTGAGGGTCAGGCCCTTTTCAAAGTACACCGGCTCAAAGGGCAGCAGGGCGTTCTCCGTCAGCTCGCTGAAGTCCACCTGGGTGAAGGCGGTCTTCACCGCGCCGTTGTCCACCCGAGCCAGCTCCAGCAGCCCCTCCACAAGGCCCCGCATCTGCTGTGTCATCGCCAAGATGCTGGCGGTAAACCGATCCTGTTCCTGCCGGTCATAGCCCCCGGATTGGAGCAGCTCGGCGTTGGTCATAATCACCGTCAGAGGGGTCTTCAATTCGTGGGAGGCGTCGGCTACGAACTGGCGCTGCTGGTTCCAGGCCTTTTCCACCGGCTTGATGGCCCACCGGGCCAGGAGCAGACTGATGCCGAAAAACCCAGCCATCCCCAGCAGGCCGATCACCGCGCAGCTTTTCAGCAGACTGGACATGGTGGCCCGCTGGCTGGACACATCCACAAAGACGATGGTCTGGCTGAAGGGGGTCGTTCTGCGCTGGAACCGCAGGTTGTAGCCCTTTAACAGCCCGGTATCCTCCCCGGAACTTTGGGCCAGGAGGATCATTTTCAGCACCGTTTCCTGATCCGACAGGTCAAAGTAGCCCCCCGCCGTAGCCAGCAGATCTCCGCCGGGGCTGATGGTCACCATAAAATAGGGCAGCTGCACCTCCTGTCCCGTCTCCCCAAGCCGCCCCAGGGTGATCCGATCCGCCTGCAACAGGCTCTCCATGGCCCGCTGGCTCTGGCGCTCCAGATTCTCCTGGGTGAAGTGAAGCACCATGGTGAAAATCACCGTGAGCATCAGCGCCACAATGGTCATGTTGATACAGACGAAGCGCATTCTCAGCTTTCGGATCACGGCTGCGCCACCTCCAATCGATATCCCAGCCGCCGCACCGCCTCAATGCGCACATTGGAGCCAATGGACAGCAGCTTCTTGCGCAAGAAGCCCACATAGACCTCCACGTGATTCTCCACCGCGTTGGAATCATACCCCCACACCCGGGCCAGAATCATCTCCTTGGATACGATTCGATCCTGAGCCTGGAGCAGGAAACGCATCACATCAAATTCCCGGGCGGACAGCCGCACGCTTTTCTCCCCGCAGATCAGGGTACAGGTATCCAAGTCCAGGGCAGTGTTGCCGAAGGTCAGCTCGTCCACCTGCTTGCCCTGGCGGCGGAGCAGGGCGTTGATACAGGCCAGCAGCTCCCGAGTGTCAAAGGGCTTGGTCAGGTAGTAATCCGCGCCGGCGTTAAGCCCCTGAATCCGATCCTCCACCGCCGACTTGGCGGTGAGCATCAGAATGGAGGTGGTACACCGTTTGGCTCGCACCGCCTTGGCTACCTGGTAGCCGTTGAGCCCGGGCATCATCACATCCAGGATCAGCAGATCGTAAACCCCCAGCTCCGCGTACTCCACCCCGGTCTGGCCGTCGTAGGCTACTTCCACGGTAAAGCCCTTGCTCTGCAAAAGCGTCTTCAGAGAATCCGCCAGCAGCTTTTCGTCCTCGATTACCAATATTTTCATAGCATACGCCTCCATTGTCATTACAGTATTATTATACTACCATGTCAAGCTGAATCCATACTGAAAAATTGTCAATTGGGAAAAAACGTTGACTTTCCCAAGGTCTTGGGGTATACTGTCCCCTGTAGGGCCGGAACGGCCCCATTTACCGAACGATATGTTGATTAGTCAACATATAAAGGAGCAGATATATGAATCCCTTTCAGAAGATCTGTTGCCGGTGTTTTCAAGGGGCGCTGCGACTGGTGCTGCCGGTGCTGCCCTATCGCACTCCCCGGGTGCTGTCCTCCCTGGGCGGCCGGTATCACACCCCCCACGGCCTGGCCAACGCGGTGCTGCTGCCCTACGTGCTGGAGGCCAGCGCTGACGCTATAGGCAGAAAGGCTCAGGCCCTGTGCCGGGCCATGGGTCTGGGGGAGCTTCCGGCGGAGCAGGCGCCCAAGGCCCTCATCCGCTGGATCCGGGAGATGAACCGGTACATGGGGATCCCGGAGAAGCTGCCTGGGATCCGTCGGGAGGACATTCCCCAGCTGGCTGCCTTTGCCGCCCAGGAGGCCAATCCCCTGTATCCCGTTCCCCGGCTCATGGACGCAGCGGAACTGGAACGCTTTTACTACGACGTTATGGAGGAAAAACAATGACCCCTCAGGAAATAGACGCCCTGCTGGAACGCCAGCGGGCCTTCTTCGCCCAGGGAAAAACCCTGGATGTGAACTACCGCATCAACGCCCTGAAAAAGCTCTACCAGGCCGTTTCCCAGCGGGAAGATGACATTGCCCGGGCCTTACAGGCGGATCTGGGAAAGTCTCCCGACGAAAGCTATATCTGCGAAACCGGCCAGACCCTATCGGAAATCCGGTATCTGCTGGCCCATATCCGGCGGTATACCAGGGAGCAAACCGTCCCCACTCCCCTGACTCAGTTCCATGCCCGGAGCTACCGGAAGCCCTGCCCTTACGGCATGTGCCTGATTATGAGCCCCTGGAATTATCCGGTTCTGCTGACTTTGGAGCCTCTGGCGGACGCCCTGGCGGCGGGAAACACCGCGGTAATCAAGCCCAGCGCCTACGCCCCGGCCACCTCCCGGCTGCTGAAGGAGCTGATCCAGGAAATCTTCCCTGAGGAGTATGTGGCGGTGGTCACCGGCGGCCGGGTGGAAAACGGCTGGCTGCTGGAACGGAAATTTGACTACATTTTCTTCACCGGCAGCAAGGCCGTGGGCCGTCTGGTGCTGGAAAAAGCGGCGGCCCACCTGACCCCGGTGACCCTGGAGCTGGGCGGAAAAAGCCCCTGCATTGTCCACAGCAGCGCGGATATCCCCCTGGCAGCCCGGCGGATCGTCTTCGGCAAGTTCCTCAACTGCGGCCAGACCTGCGTGGCACCGGACTACATTCTCTGCCACCAGTCGGTGAAGGAGGAGCTGATGCGCTGCCTGAAGGCGGAGATCACCCGGCAGTACGGGGCTCATCCTTTGGAGAATCCCGCCTACGGCCGTCTGATCTCCCGGAAGCATTTTGACCGGGTAAAGGGGCTGATCTGCCGGGAGAAGGTGGTTCACGGCGGCGCCTGGGAGGAGGACAATCTGCGGTTGGAGCCGACCATTCTGGACGGTGTAACCTGGGAGGACGCGGTTATGGGGGAGGAGATCTTCGGCCCGGTGCTGCCGGTGCTCACCTTCCGGGAAACGGAGCAGGTGCTGGACACGGTGAACCGCCGGGAAACGCCCCTGGCACTGTACGTCTTCGCCCGGGACAAGGCCTTCATCCGAACCGTCACCGGCCGGTGCGCCTTCGGCGGCGGCTGCGTCAATGACTGCGTGATCCATCTGTCCACCAGCGAGTTAGGCTTTGGCGGTATGGGGGAAAGCGGCATGGGCGCCTACCACGGCAAAACCGGCTTCGACACCTTCACCCACTACAAGAGCATCATGGACAAAAAGACCTGGCTGGATCTGCCCATGCGCTACCAGCCCTATCGCAAGCCCTTCCTGCGCCTGGTGCGGATGCTCCTGAAATAAATAAAAATGCCGGACTCCAAATAGGTGGAGTCCAGCTTTTTTCCTTTTGTGGTGGTCTGGCGGGGTACGGCCCTTGGGATCAAGCCCCGGGAGCCTGGGCGATGGCTTCGATCTCCACCAGGGCGCCCTTGGGGATGTCCTTCACGGCGAAGGCGGCCCGGGCGGGGCAGCTTTCCCGGAAGAACTCGGCGTACACGGCGTTCATGGCGGCAAAGTCATCGATATTCGCCAGGAGCACCGTGGTCTTTACCACGTCGTCGCAGGAGCAGCCTGCCGCCCGGAGGATGCTCCGGACATTGTTCAGGGCCTGCCGGGTCTGGGAGGCGATGTCCTCCCCGGCGAAGGCGCCGGTGGCCGGGTCGATGGGCAGCTGCCCGGATACGAATACCAGACCGCCTGCCGCCACCGCCTGGGAGTAGGGACCGATGGCCCCGGGGGCGTCGGGGGTTTGAATGATCTGTTTCATAGGGATCCTCCTCTCTACTTCTCTCTTGACATCACACCATTAGACTTATTCCTCGTCCAGCAGCCCGTCCAGATAGTAGCCGGTATCGTCGGGGATGGGCTTTTCGTCGTAGCGCATGACCTTGCGGATCAAGGCGTAGGTCTCGGTGTAGGTTATGTTGTCTTCCTCATACCGCCAGCCAATGCCGTAGGGCTGGCTGCCCCGGAAGCTGGCATAGCAGTCGGGATGCTTCTGCTGGAAATGCTGCCGCTGGCTGCTGGGAACCCGGCTGCCGCCTCTGGGATTCAATCGGGCGATGAGATTGGTCAAATTGATGTCGTCCAGGGGGGTCAGATCGGTGACGTGGGTATTGCTGATGTTCAGCATCTGCAATTCCTTGCAGTTTGCCAGGGGGGAGATGTCCTCCACCTGCTCGCAGAAGGCCAGCTCCAGGAATTTCAGCTTGGTGCAATTTGCCAAAGGGGTCAAATCCTTCACAAGGGAGCCGGAGATGATGACATACTCCAGATTGACCATTCCCGCAATGAAGGGCACCGCGTCCAGATACTCGTTGTGGCCGATGTCCATGAACCGCACGTCCTCGCAGTAGATCAGGTCGGCGCAGTTATCGTCCACCAGGCCGCCCACGGCCTTAATTACCTCGGCGTCCGTCAGGCAGTTGCCGCCCTCGCCGAACCAGACCCGCCAGACCACCTTGGTCTTGTGCCGGTAGTCCTCCCGGAGCTGGGCCAGCGTCTCGTCGGAGAGGCGGCAATTGTCCAGCACCACCCGCTCCACGCTGCCCATGAGATCCAGCATCTGCCGCAGCTCCGCCTCGGCGCCGCTCATATCCTGGTTCTTGAAGATCACTTCCTTATCGTCGGTGGAAATAGTCTGGCCGTAGAATTCGAAGACGTAATGGAAGGCAGCCTCCGGGGCGGCGTCCATGAGGGTGGTCACCTCATCCATAGTCAGGCCGCACCGGTTCTGGCTGTCCATCAGCTCCACAGTCTCCAGATTGGGCAGCAGAGACAGCTTCCGGGCCACCTCCTCCACCTCGGCGGAGGTCAGGGTGGACAGATCCAGGGTGGTGGTGTTGGCATCATGCTCCTGGCCCTGGATGTCCACGGTGCACCGCAAGGCAATGCCGGGATAGGTCTGCTGAAGGGCGTCCAGCTCCGGCTGGGTCAGCTCCGGCATCCGCAGGGTGATGTCCGTCACAGCGGGCAGGTAGGCCAGATTGGTCATCAGGGCGTCATAGGTGTACTGGCCCACCTCCAGCGTCAGGGCGGTGGTATCCAGAGCATAGTCCGTCCCGCCCAGATTCACCCGGTAGATCACCTGGCACTCAGGCAGCAGCCCCTGCAGCTCCACCAGCAGGGGATAGTCCTCCACACCGGTAGCGTCCAGGGTGTTCAGCTCTGGGAAGTACTCCAGCAGGATCTCGCAGTCCTCCCGGGTCAATGTGGAGACGGTGAGACTGTGGCTGTTGCTGGCGGATTTGCCGTCCTGGAAAGGAACCATCCACAGAATGTCGCATTCCGGCAGCTGGGCTTGCAGGGTGTCGTAGTAGGCAAAGGAAATATCCTTCTCCCGCAGATCCAAGCTCTGGGCGTTGATGGGGTAAACGTCGTCCTCAATAAAAATATGGTTGCCGCGATACCAGCCATATCCGTATCCACCGGCAGCGGCCAGGGCAAAGACCACCACGATGGCCAACAGCACAAGCAAAACCTTCTTCACAGCATGACCTCCCGAATTCTATGGATTTGTGTTGTATGGAAAGAGTCCTGAAAGCCTTGGCTTTCAAGATCTTCGGCGTTCTCAGGTACACATTATCATAGCACATGCCCGACGAAAATGCAACACCATCCCTTCCCTGCTGTGGTGATGTATGTGTCAAGTAATAATTGGCAAGAATCCTTTTCACGAAACCAAGTGAAAAATCTGACTGCATCCGGTAGCAC
>CALWXQ010000034.1 GCA_944385545.1 uncultured Oscillospiraceae bacterium
CCATGCTCCAAAATCCAAGGTATTATACCGGATATCCCGGAAAATGTCAACTAAAAAATACACCCCCGGATGCTCTCCCGGAACCGACAGAAGGGGCTTGCCTCAAAACCGTGGTTTTGAGGCAAGCCCCGGTGCAATTGTTCTCAAGATAAACGTTTGTCCTTTACAGAACTGACGCCAAGGTTTTATGCGTCTGTCCGGTCTGTTTTGCTACAGCGCCTGCGGGGAAATCCCTCCGGGGCCGGACGGGCGTCCGCCCGGCCCCTTGGTCTCTGTCGCTCAGCAGCGGAGCACTGCCCAGATCCCGTCCTCAAAGGGAACCCGTCGAAAGGTCTCCCCCAGCCGGTCTTCCAGTTCTTCGGCGCAGCTTTCCAGTAGCTCCTCCTCGGTGCAATCCCGGGGCAGCCGCTCCAGAACGTTGTCCAACGTCTCCAGAACATCATCCAGCTGTTCCTTTGTCCCGGGATCCATCTGATCCAGCGTCTCCAGACTGCTGCTGGGGTATTCCGCCTGAACGGCTTCCCCGAAGCCTCGGTAGTCGCCGGCAACAAACTGCTCGACCTTGGAAATTCCCAGCTTCCCGCGCAGCATCCGCATAACCTGCTGCCAGAAGGCCGCGTCGGTCTCCCGTTCGCCCAGAACCATTGCCAGCAGGATCAGGTTGCCTTCCGAATCCACCGTCAGCAGCAGATACAGGGCCTTTTCCTGACCGCCCACCGCTACGTCCAGCTTCAGAACGAAGATCTGCTGACAGTGCAGGCCGATGCCGGACTGCGCGCTGAGTTTACCGCGGTACAGATTCCTGTAGTTCAGGATCTCATAGTCGGCGGTAATGTTCACCGTACCGCCCGCCCAGAAGTAGAAGGGTTCCTCCAACGCGCCCACATTGCCGCCGGCATGGACGGTGATGTGATGGGCGGTGTTGCCGCTGCCGGAAACGTTGCCGCTGGTTTCCACGCTCAGCGTACCAGAAACAGTATCGCTCAGCTCCAGATCATCGGAATGGTTGCAGATGTAAATCTCATCGGCGGTTCCATGGAAGCCGTCCGTCACTGTTTCCAAAGGACGCTCTGCCGAACCGATATTACCGCCTGCATGGATGATGATATCCTGCGCTGCCATATCAGGGACATGATCCGGATCGGAAGATGCGCCTGTGACCTTTCCTTCTACCGTCAGCACCAGCTTGTCTCCGGCATAGATGCCTCCGACTTCCAGATTCTTTCCGTTGTATACGAAGAAGTCTTCTGCCGCCTGGCCGGAAAGGCTGTTCACGTTCAGCTTCAACGGGGCCTTTTCGTTGCCGATGCTGCCTCCGGAAACCAGCGCAACACTGTCAGCGCGGATGCTGCCGCCGGTCAGGTCTCCGGTAGCGCCGATCCAGGCATCGCCGACGGTTTGCACCTTGTCGAAGCGAACATTGCCCTGTCCGGCGATAAACACGCCGTTCGGCGCCTCTGCCGTGACGCCGCCGCCGACCTTCACAGTAAGCGGATGCTCCGGATCGCCCACAGCATTGCCGGCCTCCAGGTACAGATCCCCGGCGGTGTCAACAGTGGTGGGTACGGAGATGGTATTCAGCGCAAGCTGGGCGTCTTCCCTGTCCTTCACAGCGTTGTCCCATGCGGTTTCCGCATCGGCCTTCGCGGTCTGGGCAGCGGTGTTTTTCCGCTCAGCCGCCGCCTTCTGTTCCTGCGCCTTTTTCAGCGCTTCCGCAGCCAAATCCAGCGCCTCTTGCAGAGCCTGCTTCTCATCGTCGTCCGCAGTTTCGGCAAGCTCTTTCGTCAGCGCGTCTACCACAGCCTGACGCGCTTCCTCCTCGTCCAGCGCCTGATCCAGCGCCTGCTGGGTCAGGGCGGCCTGGGTGGTCTTGTCTGCCAGATCGCCCTTCGCCTCGGCCTCGGCTTTGGCTGCCTGCTCCAGCGCCTCCAGTGCGTCCTGATAGGCGTCTCCGGCGGTACCGGTTTCCAGAATGCTTCCGGACGCCGTCAGATGCAAATCGCCTTGGGTGGTGACGGTATCCAGCTTCAGATCGCCGGTGATCTCCCGGATCCAGGCGCTTTCCGCCTTCACCGTCAGGGAGCCGCCCTGAACGGCGTCGGTGTCGATAAGCAGCGGCACAGCTTCCGTACCTGCCGTACCTCCTGCCTCGACAGCAATGCTCCTACCAATGATGCTGGCTTCCTTTCCATGCCGGTCACCGGGGATCAAGCTGGCCTGGGCATGAACGGAAACGTCAGCGTCGCCGTGGATCACGCCGATCAGCAGATCCTTGCCGTTGGAATTGCTCAGCTTGAGGCTGCCGTTCTGAGTGCCATTGGCCTTGGCCCTGGCATTGACCTGCCCGGATTCGCTGTTGGCGACGAGCACCAGGTCACCGATTTCGGATATGTTGATATCCCCCTTGGCATTGACGGTAAGCGTACCACCGACCTGGGTCACCACAGGTTTTTCATAGGTGCCCACCTGGCCGTCCAGAACATCATAACGAGCGTCGCCGTCGGCGGTGATGGAACCGCTGACACTGCCGGTAAGCTCCTGGATATACGCGCCCCCATTGGAAGCCGTCACCGTCAGCGTAGCAGGCGGGTTAGGATCGGAGTAATCCTCCCGGATCAGATCATGGCGAACCGCCACATCCAGATACCAGTTGCCCTTCTCATCCTGCCGCAGTACGTACTGTACCTGGGGCAGCGTGGGACGGAATGCGGTATCATCCAGCTTGTCGCCGGGCCTCATGGCGCCCAGATCCGTAATGTAATCCTCATCCCGGTACATATCCTCATAGACAGAGGTTACCACCAGCGGATCATCCGTCCGCTGCTCCAGCTTGAGCAGACGATCCTCGCTGCCGACGCTGCCGTAGGCAGCGATCGTAATGTCGGTACCATGGATATGGGGCCCATCGTGGGTCAGGCTGTCCTGCGGATAGTAGGCGACCACATTGCCGCTTCCATCCATCCCGTCCTGATTCAGAACCCGAACCGTCACACTACCTCGCTGGGAGATGATGGTGTCCACCGTCAGATCTCCGTTGTCCTGCACAACCGTGATGTCTCCGTCGTTATACAGATTGGTCTTACCGGTGGATGTACCGATGTGGACGTTCAGACTCTTGGAAACAGGGTCTTTCGTCTGGCCTTCAGGCCGCTGTACCTGTTCCATAGCTTGATCGTACAGCTGCTGAATGTCCTTATCCGTCAGGAGGCTGCCCAGATACTTGCCCATATCAACGAAGCACAGGCCGTCCTTGTTCAGATGGGTCAGCAGCTTCGTCAGAGCCTGGTGGGCCGTCTCATAGGCCATGGCATATCCGCCGGAGGCAGGCGCCTTTTCCTGTTCGTCCACCGTTGCTCCAGAGTCTTTCCTTGCCACTGTGCCGTTGGCGCCGAAGATGCCTTCGTAGAGGTCTTCCCCGTCCTCCGGCAGCAGAGTCTTGACCATTGCCGCAGCCGTGTCGGCATCCCGCAGGGAGAGTCTTGCCAGGAACGCCGCCGGCAGATAGGCCTTGATTTGACCATAGGTCATTTTGCCGTCTTCCAGGAGTTGGGCTACCTGCTCGCCGGTGATGGTCACGGCGCTTACGTCCAAACCACAGTGTGCTTTCTGTTCATCGGTCAAGTTTTCAAAGATCTGCAGCAAGTTTTCATCTGTCAGTTCCCTGCCGATCTCCGCAGGATCCGTTCGCTTGCTGATCTGACTGCCGTTGAGCTGCTTGCCGGACTGGAGCAGCTTATCCTGATTCTCATGAGACAGGAGCGGATACAGGTCGTCGCTGCCCAGAAGTCCCGCCAGGAACGCCGCGGAAATGCCTTCCTTCTCATCCTTGCCCAGGATCTCCAGAATAGCTTCCCTGTTCAACTGGCTGACCCAGGAATCCCGGTCGGCCCGTTCCATGATCCAGGCCGCCAGTTCCTCCGGATTCTCCATGTCCAGCGACGCATTCTGCAGAACCTTTTCCAGGGCCAGCAGGAAGTCGCCGTCGTACACAGACGCGCCCAGCTCATCGAAGATCTTGCCCAGGAACTCGTCGATCTTGGGATTGTCAGGGTGGGTCACATGGTCTACCGTCAGAATCGGGTCGCTGCCTACAGGCAATGTTTGATAGACAGTCTGCCCGTATTCATCCAAGTCTCCGGTATCCATCTGAAGGATCAGCTCCAGGGAATCCAGATATACATCCCCCACCTTCGGCAGTTCCACAGTAACCGTTTTCGGAACGTCCACCAAGAACCAGCTCTGGGGAACACCCAGGCTGCCGGCGGAGAGGCTCAGCTTGGAATTGCTGTGCGTATCCGTATCGGCATACTTGATGAAGGCACGGGAGCCATACTCGCCGCATTGGATTCCGCTCCACTTGGTAATGGTACCGGCGGCACTCAGGGCAATTTCGCTGCCCTTGGCAATGATGCTGTCGATCAGGATGTCGCCTCCGGCCGTCCAGGTCAGCTGGCTGTCCACAGCGCCGGTATTGTCCACCAGGATCGTCCCTTTCGCGATGTATGCGTGGGTGCTGTCCTTGCTGGCAAGGCCGTTGCTTATGGTGATGTCCTTTCCCGCTGCCAGGGTTATCTCGGAACTTTGCGATTCCAAGCCTATGGGTGTGATCCAATTTTGCCTGTTGGGCGCATCCTGATACCAGTCCAGATCCTCCTCCACCAGAATGCTTCCAGCGGCGTCAAAGGCAAGGCTGCTGCTATTTTCTGCGCGAATGTTGTGGAAGAAAATGTTGCCCTCGGAATCGGCGTTGAGATTGGGATCAAATCCGGTGACGTTTCCGCTGCCGTCCCTGACCTCATTGCGGTTGGTCATGGCAACGAAGCTACCGCCGTTGGTAAGCAACAGATCATAGCCGATGATGCTTCCGTTCTGGGTAACCAGCACGAACTCCGCACCGTCGATCACGGTATAGGGATCCAGGGTATAGTCTGCCTGGGAATCGTCTTCCCCGGCGGGAACATACACATAAGAATCGGTGGCGATAATCTTGCCGCCATCCTGGTCCAAAATGTTCACCCTGCCGTGCGCGAACATATCCAGAGGATCCAGTTTCGTTCCAATGGAGCCAGCGGATCTTGCCCAAATGGTGATATCGCCTTCGGTCGCCACGATATCGGCATTATCCGGATTGTTGTTCAGCCTATCTCCATCCAGCAGGCTTCCTTCGTCGTCTTCCATTTTCAGCTTCACATTGGCGCCTTCCAGATAAGAGATCTCGTACCCGGTTCCGGAAATGCTTCGGAACTTCACAGTCTCCGACGGGGTATCAAACCAGAAAACGCTTGCGTCGGAGCCTACCCGAACCTTTGCCTTGCCGTTTTCATACTCCGTATGATAGGTAATGCCGTCCTGGGAATGGATGGTCATGTGAACCACATTTTTATAACGAATGGTGGTTACGCCGTTTTGGGTCTGACTATCCGCCTCCACCCAGACACCATTTTCCAGGAAATAGTAGATTCCATCCGTGCCGATGGCTACCGACCCATTCAGGCGAGCCAAATACTGCTTTCCGTTGAGGATCACCGAACCGGCGCTGTCGTAACGGGCGGAAGTGCCTTCGCTTTCTGCCAAAACTTCAGAGCCGTTATACCAGAATCTGACACCATCGGCAGGCTTCCGGATAACGGTGCCCGTACGCGTAACCATCAGAGAATCATTGAGCAGGTAAACAAGATCTTCGATGTCATCTCCAACAGGCATAAACTCCTCAAGCACAACGCTGACTCCCTCATCCAGCCGCAGAATCGCCTGTGTGGACAGATAAATCCTGAGCAGCTCCATAAACGAGCTGGAATTCTGGATCTTTTCAAAGGTTACCGGCTGATTCGTATAGGCTTGCAGCTCAATAGCCTCTTTTCCAGCCTCCTGATACAGATACACGGTGTTGGGGAAGACGTAAATGTTCCCGAATACGTACGCCTGCACAGTTTCTTCCTTACTCTCGCCCGAACCGCTCTCGTCAGGCACTGTAATGGTAACTTCCTGCGAGGCCTTCGCCTGAAGACTGATGGAGCTGAAGACAAGGTTCACTTTCGTCAGTATGTTGCCGTCCTCTGCGGTGGTCAAATCAAGCTCCTTGATCACAGTGCCGCTGAGCCAGCCGCTGAGGGTCGTTCCTTTGCCGGCATTCTGAATCGAATTACCGCCGTACGCAATGGTAACACTGGGCGTGCCGTAAGTGGTTTTGTCTTCCTGGACGGTGACCTTCTGAGTCACAGTTACAGTAATCTCCATACCGTCGACAGTAACTGTTTTGGTGTAGGTGTAATTGGAATCGCTCTGCGTGCCCGCAGGGTTTGTATCCTCCAGTTTCGTATCGCTACGACCACCGGAATACACGCCGCGCAGGTATTGCTTTTCATCCAGCACCAAAACAAAGTAGTTGGCATAGCCGGTATTGTTGAGATTGGTGCTGCTTGCCTGATCCAGGAAGTAATAGGTATACCCGTTGCTCTGCCGCCATATCGTCAGGGAATTGATCTCGGTGGTTTCATAGTTACCGTCACTGGTTTTGTTGTAGATCGCGGCATGCTCCTGCACCACGACTTTGCCGGAAACCGTATACCAGCCTTTGAGCTTATCCTCCCAAATGGTAAGATCGAACCCGTCCTCTCCCGCGGTAAAGGTTCCGTTAGCAATGTCCAGCGTGGCGTCACCATACTCGTGGAAGGTGATCACGGTGCCGTTGAAGCTGTACATGCTGGTATCCAGGGAATGACCGTCCGGGGTGATCATACGGTACACCTTCTTGGTAGCCGCATCCAGATACATCTGCATCCCGTTTGGCAGCGTATAGACTTCATATTCTCCGCTGCCGCCGCCGATGATGTAGCGCTCCAGGTCGGATGCCCGAATGGTAGTCTCACCCAGATCCAGGGTCTCCGTTGTAAACTGGATCACACCGGGGATCACGATTTGTGCCGTCTGTGCGTCTGCCAGATACGCCATCCGCATGGCGACGGGAAGCAGGATATCCAAATCACCGCCGGCGACAACGTGCTTAAGCTCCAGGGTGCCGGAAAGCGCCTGGTCAGAAAGATCGCCGGACAAGTTCGGGACAGGCTTGATTTCCGTCAGCGTCAACTCCAGCCAAACATTGCCGGTGGCCTGGGCATGGATCACAGGATCCTGGGTTTCGTGTACGGTCAGGTAAATCTGGAAACGTGCGTCCTCACCGTAGCCGATGTTGGCCGCATGGATTACCGTGAGCGTATGTGCCCAAACCGGCGCAATCTCCACCGAGCCGACCAATACAGGATTGGTATACAGGCTTCCATTGAAAGAAGCGTCAGGATCCCAGCTGTCAGGGCGGTTTTTCTCCGTCCACTCAATATGCAGTGAGCCGCGTTCATTGTTCACCAGTCCTTTGAAGATAACGTCACCCCGGTCTCTGGAATACACATAGATGGCAGGAGCGGTGTTCTCGCTGACATTGATCCACTGAGCATTGTACACATTGCCGGAGGTGCTCATGGCGTTCACCGTGCCATGGGTAAAGGACTCATTGTACAGATCAATGCTGTCAAACACCAGATCCAGATCCGTCCGGTTGGTAATCACCAACTCAGGGATGTACTGCTGACCGTAAATCGCGCTCTGCAAAGCCTCGTTCAGTCCAAACACAGACAGTCTGCCCGGCGCGATATTGGCGATGGTGGGGAACCGGATTTGATCGGGAGTGATCGTCGGCGTGAAGCCTCCCTGGGTACCCACAGAGCGGATCCTGACAGTGCCGTCCTGCTTATACACATCAATGGCAATACCCGCAGCCGCGTCTCCGATGTGGAACACAGCGCTTTCGTTCACCTGGGTACCGCCGGTAGCAAGGAAGCGATTGACCTTGTTCTCCCGCTCACTGGCGATGGCCCGGCGGGTGCCTTCCGCGTGAAGAACCACATTGCCATTGAACTTAGCCAGATCGATCCGGATATCCGCACCGGTCAAAACCGCATTGGCAAGGATCTGTACTGCCGCGTCAGCTTCGCCGTAGATCCGCGCGTGAGATTCCACGCGTCCGGCGAAGGCAGTGATTTTCGTAAGCGCCTTGGCGTGCAGATGATTCTCCTGGGTGTTGTCAGGAGAGGCGTCCGCCTTGATCTGCAGGCTGTCATAGGCACGCAGATGAACCTTATCCGCCTGTACACCGAGATTCAGCATAAAGTGGATATCACTGTACGCATAGCCGAAGTTCATGAATCCGCCGACTCTGGTATTGGTATAGTTGTAGATGTGCAGATTACGAAGCTTCGCCATAATGGAGATATCCTTACCGGTGATCTCGGTCAGGCTGGCTTTTTCCTTGGCCAATGTGACATTGGCGCTGAGGTTGGCATAGGTTTCATCCAAACGACCGGAGTCCACCAGCTCGCCTTGCGATGTGCCGTCAGAACCAAGTCCGTAAGCCCCAAGATCCGCAACCGTCTGAATGGAACCGGAAGACGCATAGGCGGCAATCAGGATGCTCCCAAAGGTATTGGTAATGTCTCCGCCTCCGCCGATCGTGACATCGCTGGTAGCGTCGTATTTGGTGATTGCTTTGGCATTTGCCACCGCCACCGCCGATCCGGAAGTTGCTTCCGCTTTTGTCAGGATCTTGTCCTGATTGCTGCTGTCCAGTTCCCCGGATCGGGAAGTGATCTCAATGGCGCCGAAATCAGAGAAGATGCTGACATTGTCTCCTACAGTGACATCCACATCCCGGTTCAGGGTGTTATAGGCCTGGAGCCATCCGCCGGAGGCAAAAATGCTGGTATTCTCGCTGACGGTAACCGCCTGAAGCTTTGCGACGGATGCCCCGCAGATGCGCACATTGCCATGGGCCCAGATAGCAGCGCCATTGGAAATTCCCGTCAATACGGTTTGCGTCACTTCGTTCTTAGCATACTTACTGCCCATGTTGGCAACAACGCCAAAACTGTCGCCATCCACTCTGGTATTCGCGTCAGCCTGATCCCATGCCAGGATCGTGACGCTTCCGCCGGTGCTGGTGATCTGGGCATCGTCTCCGATCAGCGCGGTGGTTTGGTAGAAGCTCTCCGTCGGAACGATCTGGGAAGATACCGAAGCGCCGGATACGGAATAACCCGAGGTCATAGCCGCCGTAGCAGCGCCAATGTTCTCCGCTTTGACCAGAATGTTCCCGACCGCTGTGACCTTGGCATTTCTTCCGATGGAAGCAGTCACAGTCTGCTGATTCCCATTGCCCGGCCCGCCGATAAGGGCTTCCGCGTTGCCGCCGTCGCCGCTGATCAGGATAACGGATACGCCGGTCATACTCTTTGCGTCAGATTGCGTTTTGCCGCTGGCCAGCACGGTGACATCGCCGCCGGAAACCAGGGTAACGCCTTCCAGATTGGCCAGGATCCGATCCGCTGTCTGGGCGCTGGCAAACATGGCGTTTCCGGAGGCAAGGGTTACATTGGTTCCCTGCTTCACCTCGGCCAGTGCCTTAGTGGCAGCTTCCGCCTGAACCGTCACATTCTTACCCACATGGATAACGCCCTGCCCGGAGATGAATGCGCTGTTGACCAGGCTGGAACGAGCCTTGGCAGAAATCACGGAACCCGATACCAGGGAAACGGAAACCTTGCTGCCGCTCTTGGTCAGGCCGGAGGTCGCCAGAGCGCCGGATGTGGATTCGGTATAGTCGGCCAGTACCTTCAGTTCCCCGGCAACCGTTACCGTCCCATCCACCGTCATGTACGCCTTCTGGGTGGTGGAAACCGTAGCCTCTACCGCATTGGCGGCAAAGTTTGCGATGGTCAGGGAAGCGTCATTCCCCGCGAGGGTCCCTTCCGCCCTGGACCGGCCATGGACGAATACCAGCAGGTTTCCTGCCGTGGTGGTCAGGTCTCCGTTGCCAGTGATATAGGCCTGGGTGTTGGCTTTGGCATTGACCTTCGCCAGATTTGTTTTTACGCTGACACCGCCGATTTCCACAGCGGCACCGCCCAGCGGGCCGATGCTCGCCTGGGCATCGGTGTTGTGCCGTACATATACCCGGATCTCAGTTCCGGTAATTGTCTTACCGGCAGCGGTTTCCAGATAGGCTTTGTATGTCCCGGCCGCGTCTGCGGTGAGAACTGCCACCGCCACATTGGCAAGGCTGGCCGATACGGTGGGGATCTCCACGCCCGCGTTGGCGTAGGAGGTGGCCAAGGTGATCACGTCGATGGCCCCGGTCATATTCGCGCCGGCAGCTTTCATAAAGGCCGAAACCTTGGAATCCGATTGGGCCGTTGCCACATTGGCGGCGGCGCCATAAACGCTTACCTCCCCATAGCATGCCCCTACCGTGGCCATGGCTCCTGTATCATCGGCCCGGGCAGGGATCTGGCTGTTCAGCGATTCCTCATCCACATTGTACACAGCCAGCACCCGGAGGCTGTCGCCGGTAAGGCGCACGCCCTCCACGCCGGCCTCCTGCTTGGCGCTGAGCTTAGCGGTGACCGCATTGCTGACAACGCTGATGCCCGATCCCTGGAAGCTACAGCCCTTGACCCGGGCATTGGCCGTAACCATGCTGGTATCGGTCACGCTAAAGTTCTTGGCTGTGATGCTGCCGCTGCCCAGGATCTTTGCCTGGGATGTAGTGGTCACTTCCGCGTAACCCACGTTCACCTTATTGCTGACAACAGACGCGTTGACACCGCCCATCGCAGGGTTGGTGGTGGAATCCGCTACGGAAGCGGTATTGTTGGTGACGTTCACATCGCCGCCGATCGTGAGTTCCCCGTCCACTTCCAGGATAGCGCCGAAGTCGCCTGCCGCGTAGGCATAGCCCACCATGACGCCCACGGAAGCAAATCCCAGGTTCAGGTTATCTATGATGGCCGAGGCCTTGGCACTTGCCTGATTGTCCACGGTGACGGAGCCGTCGATCGAGCCGTTGTCGGGGCTGGCCTGGGCAATGCCGGTGGCGCCAGCCCTGGCAATGGCAGTGTTGGCACTGGCCGAAACCATGCCCGCGCTGGCAGAGAAAATCCACGCCTGGGCCATGTCGGTCTTATTCACTTCGACGCCCACCTGTTCCAGGGTCAGATCGCCAGACAAGAAAGTGGTATTCTGTCTGGAAATGACGTTCAAAGCTCCCGTAAGAGTGAGGTTCTCGCTTCCGGCCACTGCCTTCTGCACGCTGGAAATATCCGCGTAGGCTACAGATACATTGGCGGTAACAGCTCCCCCGCCGCCGTTGGCAATCAGAGCGTAAGCATGGGTATTGCCCCAGGCCTCCGCGTTCAGGCTACCGGCTTGGACGGTACCGCTGCCGGACATTTCGGCAATGTTTTCCGACTCGTTGAGCGCCACCGCGAAGTTCAACGCACCTGCCACGGCGCCCACAGCGCCGGTGATCACAGTGACAATGGCCTCGGAATTGTAGGGATTTTCCTGGGTACCGGCATAGATGCGAATAGCTCCGGATAAGTCAATCTTCGCGTTGTCGGTATCTACCAGGGCTTTGTTCACCGTCTTCAACTGGCCCACAGCCACAGTAGCGCCCACGGCTACGCCGCCGCCCATCACAGAACTGGCGTCCACCCGCACGTCGCCATCGGAGAGGGCGGTAACGGTGAGGGTATCTGCGGTGATGTTCATCTGCTTCACAGCGGCAATCCCGCTGGCCCGGTTGAATCCCAGGGCCACCATGCCGTTGACGACAACAGCGCCGCCGGCTACAGATACGCCGGTCACTTGGGTTCCGCTGCTGATATTGCTCTTAACCGTCACGCTGTTTGCCGAGACATTGCCGCAGTCGGCAGAGCTGCTCGTACCGGGCTCTGTACCGATATAGGTCACGGCGTCCAGAAGGTTGACGGCAATGGCTACAGAACCGTTAACAGCCACGGTACCGCCGCTGAGGGCGATGTTGAACACCTTGGCAGTGGCGTCAAAGTCTGTGCTGACCTGAACATTGGCAGCCGTGACGCTGACGCCCTGGCCGATATAGGTTCTGACCTGGGTCTGGTTGAAGGCCAGTGCCACGCCGGCATTCACTGCGGTGGCTCCCGCAGCCAGGGTTGCCGCCGCGGTGGTGGCATTGGTTACGCCGGTGCTGCGCACCGTAACGGCGGTCACCCCGGTAATTTGTGCGTCGCCGTAGATGCCGCTTTCCACCTTACCACTGAAGTAGGTGATGCCTGCCGCAACATTCACACCCACAGCTCCGGCAGTGAGGCCGGTGACCACGGTGAGGGGGTTGCCCATATCCATGTTGGCCTGAACAGTCAGGTTCGCTGCTCCAGTCACAT
Source organism: uncultured Oscillospiraceae bacterium (assembly GCA_944385545.1). Classification (GTDB taxonomy): domain Bacteria; phylum Bacillota; class Clostridia; order Oscillospirales; family Oscillospiraceae; genus Faecousia. The sequence goes on from CALWXQ010000034.1 coordinate 12,252, forward strand.
CTCCCGCCAGGATGGCACGAGCTTCGCTGAATACCAGCAACGTCGCCGCGCTGACGCCCACGCCCACGGAACCGGCTGCTACGTTGAAGGAAATCAGCCGCAAAGCGGGGTTGCCGCCCAGATCGATTCCCTGGCCGGTCAGCGTCTGGCTGATACCCAGATCCTCTTCCTTGCGGAAGGCAGCTTCATTGGAAAGAGCACCAGCGTTGGCCAGAATGTTAATTTTGCCGCCGGCATTCAGGGTAGCCCCGTCATTCACCAGAGCCTGCACATTGGAGAAGAAGGTAGCAGCGGACAGTCCGATGCCCACACCGGTGCCGCCTGCGGAGACGCCGCCGGTGATCATAATGGCACTGACCGCGTCCTTGGCAATAACGCTTACGTCCGCTTCGGCCTGGATCTGAGCGCCGGTGCTGATTATGGCGCTGACCGCGTCGGAAAGGCCTTTGATGGGGGCGCTTTGCGTCTGCATTTCAGTGACATCGTCGAACTGATCGGCCTGGGGCCCCTGACCGTCCGCGTAGTCGGCATTGTCGGACTGGCCGTACTTGTTATAGTTTTCCTTGCCGTGATGCTGTCCGTCTCCCGCCAGCAGATCATCCAGGCTCTCCCGGGGCATGTAGCCCTGGGCCTGGGGATGGGCGGCGGCGAAGGATCCGCTGACCTGGGTCTGAGGATCCAGACTGGCCCGATTCCCATTTTCATCCGTCTTTCCGGTTTGATAAATGGCGTCATGGGCATCCTGGCTCATTTTATTACCGTTGACCACAACCGCGATAGACACGCCTACCCCGGCGCCCCCGGCGGCGGCGACGGTGCTTGTCACCGCTACAACGTCTCGGTTTGCCGCGGCAAGAACCTGAACATTTTTGCCGGAAAGGCGGTTGTTTTCCCCAACCACAGCGCTGATGGTATTGAAGCCCACGCTGACCAGTGCTGTAACGCCGATACCGGCGCCGCCGGAAGCGGAGACGGTCATCGCGGCAGCCACCAGATCATAGTCGTCCTCCGCCTTGATGGAAATATCCCCGTGGGCATAAACCTTGACGTTCTCTCCCGTGTAGGCCTTGGTGACGATTCTGGTGACGATCACGTCCAAGGTGCCGCCTACACTGGCGTTGCCGGAACCGGAAATACCCAGAGCGTCGGCGGTCACAAACTCCTTGGAGATTGCTTCGACGTTCAGATCTCCGGAAATGGGAGCGTCCTCGCTGCCGATGGCAGCGCCGCTGCCCAGCCGGGCGATGGTCTCGTTCTGGAAATAGGTGACCACAGCCACAGCAGTCACCGCCGTGTTGCCGGAAGCGGCCATACCGCCGGCAATGTTGAGCAGCTCCGAATTGGCCTTTGCGATCACGGATACGTTCCGGGCTGCGACTACGCTGCCGTCCAGATAGGCATGGGTCTTGTTCTGGAAGACCAGAGTGCCGACATTGCCCGCTACGCCCACGCTGCCGGAGGCTGCAAAGCCCACCGCCACCAGATACACATCGTCATTGGAGTTGGCAGTGACAAATACATCGCCTCTAGCGCTGATCAGGCTGTTGGCTCCTACCGAGGCAGCCACAGTCTTGTCATAGACCATGACCACTACAGTCGCACCGGCTCCGGCGTTTCCGCCGACTCCGATGGAGCCTGCCAAATTATATAGGTGTGAGTCATCGTCGGCGTCTACGGAAACGTCTCCGTCTCCGTCCGGCACCGCATTGCCGTCGTTATCATATCCCGCAGAAATGGTGACGTACTCCCCTACCAGGGCTTTTACCGTGTTTTTAAGCACCAGGGTATTGACCACACCCACCACAGTAACCTTGCCCGACGCGCCGCCGCTGACAGAAGCCATGAGGATGGTATTGTCGGCATTGGCCCGGACAGTAACGCCTCTGCGCTCTTTCCGGTTGGTGGTATGAGCGTACTTGCCATGGGCGATCAGCCTGGCATTGTTGCCGATGGTGGCGGTAACCCGGCTGCTGAGGACACCGGTGCTGATCGTAGCGCCCACAGCGCTTCCCTTGGCTCCCGCCAGGCCGCCCGCGATATTATACAGTCCGGTGGTGAGATCAGCATTGACATAAATGCTGTCGTCAGCTTCCAGCCGGGATTCCTCTCCTACGGCAGCCGAAATATCCGAGTCGGTGATGACTACGGGGATGGCGCCGGAGAGGGCCAGATTTCCAGTGGAGGCGCTGCCGGCAATGGTGACGATGATCACTTGGGAATTGCCGGTGGCAGAAAGGATCACGTCACAGCCTTCGCCGCTTCCCGTCGCGATCAGAACCGTGTTCCTGCCTGTCAGAGCCTTAACCGTGTGCCGGAAGATGTTTACGTTCACCGTAGCGCCGGCGGCTGCTTTGGCATTGGTGCCGGCAGCAGCCGTGGCAGCCGCCAAAACCAGATACTGCTTCACGTCGCCGTTGGCCAGGATGGAAACCGGGCCGTTGGTCGCGGTGAGCTCAGCGTAGTCCAACGCCTGGGCAATGGTCGTGGATTTGGTCAGGGTCACGCCCAAGGTCGCCGCAACGCTTGTGGACGAGGGTTCGTCGGAGCCGGAGCTGACGGCGGCGGAAAGAGAGGCAAGGACATTGAGCAGCTTTTCCTCGCTGTCCGCGTTGAGACGGATCTGTCCGGCAGTGATCTTCACATTCCGGCCCACCTCGGCCAGAGTGTTGTTTTCCGTGACGATCAGAGCCATGGTACCGCCCGCTGCGGTGCCGCCGCTGCCGGCAACGGAGGTGGAGATCAAGGTCACGTCGGACAGGTTGTCCGCCTGCACCGTGACTGCGCCCTTCGCCGCCACCACGGCGCTCTCCGCCACAAAGGCCCGAACGTCGCTTCCGGTGAAGATCACATTGATGCTGCCGCCCAGAGACGCGCCGCCGGACTTACCGGCAGTTGTCCCGGTGCCGCCGGTGCTGCCGTCGGTTCCTTCCCCGTCGGAGCTGTTGGTGGCTACGGAAGCCGCCACAGTGACGTTCAGCAGATTGCGGTGAGCGCTTGCCTTCACCAGCACGTCTCCATCGACGGCGATCTGGGTCTGGGTATCCACCAAAGCGCTGATCTGATCCCGGTCGTCAACCGCAGCGATGTTCACGCCTACGCCGGTGCTGGCAGTGGTGACGGCAAGGGATCCGCCAATCATCCGGCCGTTGGTCTTGGAGGAAGCGGTGACCTCTGCGTCCTGATCCAGGATGATCTCCGCGTCGCTTCCGATCCAGGCCTGGGTAACGCTCTTGGCAAAGAGCATAGCCACGGATCCTGCCAAAGCCGCTTTGACATCGTCCCCGCCGGAAATGGATCCGGCGATGGCTTCGGCATAATAGTTGACGCTGGCCAGATAATTCAGCATATCCGCAATCTTCAGCAGATCGTCGGTGCCCAGGGCAATGTCAATGCCCACAATGCCTTTTTTCGCGTTGGCAAGCTGAATATTGATTAAGCCCTTTTTGCTGTCTTCCGTAACGTCCACGGTAAACAGGTCCTTGGTGCTCAGAGGGAAATCATAGTCGCTGGAATCCACGCTCAGCTTCTGAGCGTTGACGGCAAGGCTGTCGGCTGTGATCTGCGCGTTGTTACCCACCAATGCCTGGAGGGTGTTCTCGGCATAGATCAGAGCGAAGGAAGCGCCCATGCCCACGGAGGTGCCGCCGGCGCTGACGCCGCCGGCCCGAACGGCCAGCTTGGATTTATCCAGCGCCTGAACAATGATGTCCCCGCCGTTGATCACGGCGCCGGAATCGATCTGCGCCACAGCCTTGGCTACCGCTTTCAGAATGGATACCGCGCCGGCAAAGCCGAGCTTCCCGCCGCTGCCGGAGACGCTGCCGGCCAAAGCCTGGGCGCCCAGCAGTCCACGGTATTTGCCGTCCATATTCTGGGTAAGGATCGCTCTGACAAGCACGTCGCCGTTATTGTCGCCGGTACCCTGTGCCGTGACATCCCCGCCCAGGGAGGCATTGGCCCGGTTGCCGTTGATGGAGACCGCCACACCCATAGCCACGTTGTTGCTGTTCTCCTGAGGAACCACAGCCGCCCCGGTACCAAGGGTGCGGAAGTTGGCCAGGTTCTCCGCGCTGACTTCCACAGATTCCGCCTTCAGCGTTCCTGTGATCAGCGCCTTGGTGATGTGTTCGGTAATGTTCGCGCCTGCCGCCGCGGCAATGTTGAACGACTGCTCCTGCTTCGCCGTTTCATCCAGCTCTTGCCCGGCTGCGCCGCTGGCATGCTGTCCGGCTTCGCTCACCGCGCCGCTGACAGAGGAATTACCGGTGGTGGGGCTGGTGGGAAGGTAGATGTTCAGCGCCTGCAGCAGCATAGGCAGAACCGGCATTCCCTGCGCGGCATTGCCAAGCTTCGTCATGGCGGGATTGGCATAGCCGTTGATCTTATTCATGATGGTGTTGTTCAGCGTAGGAGCGGACTCGCCGAAGCTCAGCGTATTGAAAACTTCCCGCATCTTGCCCAGATACCGATCCAGGCTTGCGCCCACTACGGTGGCAAGGCCGGCGGCCTCATCCTCGTTGGAGGTGACGGCCTCCACCTTTGCCTTACCCTTGGCGGAGCCATCGCCGCTGAACGCAGCCTGTACGTCGGAATTGGCCATGTTCACGCCTACTGCCGCGCCTACGGCGGCCTTTCCTTCGCCCACGGCAAAGCCGGAAGCGGTGCTGTAGGTCTGGCCCCGCTGATAGGCGCGGATCCAGAGGTTGACGGTTTCCATGACGCTTTCGGACAATGCCTCGTCGGTCTGGATCAGGTTGCCGCCGTTGAGGATCAGCTTCGTGCCGGTATCCACAATGGCGTGAACCAGGTTGTCAACCATGGACAATGCCACAGAGGCGTCCACAGCAATGTCCTTCTCACCGGTAGCTATACCGGTGTTATCCGCAGGATCTCCAAGAGCGGGAACTTCCGTGACGATCTGATCCCGGCGGGCCATGGGATCGCTGCCCGCTACGGAGATGGTATCGATGTCATTGCGGATCTCCGACACAAAGCTTAAGCCTTTGGCCTGAACGTTGCGGTTGCTTCCCAGCTTGGCTTCGGAAGCGGCGTCCAGCTCGGTCACTGCCACAGAGGCGCCGACGCCCACAGACTTGCCTTCGGTATTGCCCGTACCGTCCTTGTTCTTCTCCGGCAGGCCGTTCAGATCCGCGGCAGCGCTAGCCGTGGTGTATACCTTCTGAGCGCCCTGGCTGTAGATTGTAATGGTTTCCTTGACCAGAATATCCTCCGTGGAGGGCAGGGTATCGGCACCGGCCAGGATGGCGCTGGTTTCGGCATCCACCAGGGCAATGGCGGCGGAACCGGCCACGCCCACGTTGGCAGCGCCCAGTCCGGAGATGGCGGAAGTGGAGATCAGATTGCCTACGCCGTCTAGCTCGCCGGGGTTGCCAAACTTGGTGCTCAGGTGCGCCGTCAGCAAATCGTAGATTCGCTGGATCGAAATGTCGGCTGTCTGGGCATACTTATTCAGCAGCTCATCCATCTTGCTCTGAAGGCCGCCGGTGAGGATGCTCAGCAGGAACTGGGGATTTTTAAATTGTTTGACGAAGTTCTGCACCACCGCCTGGGCAAACTCTTCCAGAATTTCCCCGGCCGTGTCCATAGGTTCTCCCTTGAACTGCGCCGTCAGCATGTCGATGATCAGCGCCTCCAGGGCCTCGGGATCCTCTTCCGGCAGGGCTTCATACTGCTCCCGGAAGGCTTCATCCTTTGTCAGCATGTCTTCCAGGTTCTCATAGCCCTTAGCCGAATACAGGGCCTCCAGGAGCATACCGGATCCTTCCGTGTCCCCCAGATAGGTCAGCAGATCCGCGAAGATTTCCTCCACCGTGCGCTTTTCTTCCGCTTCCAGAATGTCCGCACGGATGGTCAGGCTGTTGGCCTTCAGGTATTTCGCTCCCACATAGGCGGTGTTGGTATAGGTCAGCTTGTTCAGCGCGACGCCTACGCCCACTGCCGTGTTGGAGCTGACGGCGCTGGAATTGGCGCGGATGACGCTGTCGGTGTCGATACGGCTGGAGACCAGGACGTCCCCGTCCGCCTGGATCCGCACACCGTCGCCAACGCGGGCAGAGGCGGTGTTCTTATGGATGTTCAGCGCCAGAGAGGCGGCAACCTGAATGCTGCCCTCGCTGGTCTGGGCCTTGGGAGGATTCGCGGTCACCTGCTCCATGGTCTGGGTATTGACATTCCTGGAACCCAGTATACCCGCCATGGTCAGAATCCCCAGCAGGCCCTTATTCATCATCTGATCCGGCTGGCCGGCTTTGTATGTGGTATTGTCCGTGGCGCTGCCGGTAGTGCCGCCGCCGACCACAGAATCATATTCGCTCTGGGTTCCGGAGGAGCCATAGTTCTGACCGGACTGGGCCGGGGGCTTGGCTCCCTTGGAGCTGGCCAGAACTTCCTGAGCCATCCGGCTGACGGAGATAGCGTCAACCGTAACATTGCCGACGGTTACGCTCCGCTCCAAAGCGGCATTGGCGGAATCGTTGACCACGGTGATGCCGAAGGCGCCGCCGACGCTGACGCCGGAACCCACAGCCTTGGCGTCCACCTGGACAGTGCGCTCCACCTGGGAAGCGGTCTTCACCGTCACATCGCCGGTGGCGGTGACCTGCTCGCCGGAGCCTACGTACGCCTGGGTGTTCACGCCGCCCACAGCCACCGCAAATACGGGAACGATGGAGGTGCCGCCTGAAGCCCCTGCCGCGGCTTCCAGATACTCGGTGCCGTCATAAGAGGCGTTGACCTTCAAATCTCTCAGAGAATTGGGGCCGAAGTTGACGCCGTCTTCTACGATGGCCAAAACGTCCACACCCACCAGGCCAACCGCCACACCGGCGCCGACGCCAGTAGAATTTTTCGCGGACTGATAGGCAGGCTCAAAGGGAATGGTTATGAAGCCGATGGTAAAGCTCCTGCGGCTGCGCTTTCCGGAAGCGTCGGCTACGGTAGTATATCTGCCGGTGCCGGTGGATTCCACCAGGACGCTGCCTCCTTCAGAAACGGCGTAGATACCATTCCTGCCGATCCGGGCTTCGTTCTCGGCGGAAGCCACCTGAACGCTGATCGCGCCGGCCAGACCGAAGGTCGTATTTTCCTTAGCGGGAACGTGGCCAGCCTTAACAATGGTCTCGCTGCCGGTATAACCCATATTCGCGTCCACCACGAATTCTGCCGCCGTGATGTTCCCGCCCAAAATCTGGGCCAGATTCTGATGCTTGAAAATGGTCACGCCCACAGCAGCGCCGATGGCCTTGCTGGGGTCATCCTCGGCAGAAAAATTGCCAAATCCCAAATCGAATATAGGAGGCGTCTTGTACAGCGATGCGTCCGCCCGCTGCTGGGCGAAGGTCACACCTTTGGCCAGAACCAGAAGGTCTCCGGCAGCGGTTACAGTGCCGGTGGTGTCGATCCGGGCCGTGTTGGTGTTGGCAATGTAGCCCACCACCAGAGAACCCAGGAACTGACTGCTGGGCTTTCCGTCCAAAGGCTTGATGGCGCCTTCCAACGCGGACATGATGCCGTTATTTCCGGTGATCACGCCACTGATGGCACCGGTGAAGCCGCCATACTCAAAGCCCAGCAGCTTGGCGACAAACTGCTTGGTTTCCTTGGAAGTGTACCGGGTTTCCTCTCCCTCATTGCTGGGAATCGCAATGCTGACGGCATCGGTACGGACGCGGGAAGTGGAAGCCACCCGCACATTTCCTGCCAGAGCGGTCACGGAGGCATTCTCCCGGATCTGGGCGGTGGTATTGTTCTGTACCACCATTACGGCAACAAACATGCCGGACTTGGGTTTGACGGAGATATCAACGGCCTTTTTGCCTGTGGCGTACGCCTTGGCAATCACAGCGGTGTTGGCAGTGATATCCACATCCTCCTGAGCCGTTACGGAAGCGTTCCCCTGAACCGCCACATGGGTATCCAGGACTGCCACCACAACGCCGAAGGAGCATTTGGTCGCGCCGCCCATGGCGTCTGCCAGAAGCAGAGCGTTGGCGTAAGCGCCAAGCTGGGTTGCGGAGCCGCTGGTAAGGACGGCGTTCCCACCCACGGTAACAGTGGACTCGCCCTTCAACGCCGCCACCGCAAAAGGAATTACCTTGATCAGTTTGTTGGCCGTGTCAATGGTCACGTTCAACTCGCTGCCTGCCCGAAGGAAACCGCCGGCGGTAACTGCGCCCAGAATGGTCACCTTGGCAGTGCCGTTCTTATAAACAAAGGGTTGGAACTCCAGGGGAATCTGGTCAAATTCGGGCAGATACCCCTTCTCCATCAGAAGACTGGCCAGGATGTCCACTGCCTGCGCGGCGGTCACTTTGGCATTTGCGCCAATGGTGATGGTATTGCTGGTTGCCGCCTCATACAAGCTAAAATCCATTCCCATGTCTTCGCCCAGATCATCCTCAACAATCGCAACGTCCGCGTTATAGACGGGTTCGTCGCTGCCGATGGAGTAGAGTAGGATGTTCTTACCGGTAATATCGCCTTCCACCCGGATATGCTTGGAAGCGACCAATACGTTCAAACCTTCCGCCGAAAGGTGGTCGATCTGCACGGTGTCATAGTCTTCGGGAGCGATGACGATGTTGGTGAAGAACAGGCCGCTTTCAGGAATGGTGAGCCGGGAGGTGAAGTTCACATGGGCAACCTCATCCTCTGCTTGATAATCGGTATATATGTAATCGGTATAGCTGAGCGCCTGACCGGTATGAGCGTCGCCTGTCAGTTGGACGGTGCGCTTGTTTTCCAGTTCATCGGTAAAGGCGTCAATACCGTTAGACAAAATCGAAAATTGCTTTTCAAACGCCAGGGTCAGAACCTCTCCGGCAATGGTTCCCAGGAAGGTCATTTCCGCCAGCGCCTGAATGATGATCTCGGTGGCGTCAACCAGTACCTTCGCGGCAATCCGGTCTGCTTCTTCGACGTTCTTGTTCAGCTTGCCGGTGATGTGGAGGCGGTCAAAGCCGTCGCTTCCGGCAATGTTGGTCGCAATGCCGCCGATGGTGGAGAAGGGGGCGGTGGTGTTCACGGTAATCACATCGTCCCCGGCGCCGCCGTCGATGGTAAAGGTGGTCTCTTGGAAATCTGTTTGCCCCGCGACTCTGTCTGCCAGGAACTGGACGATGTTCTGTCCCATGGTAAACGACCGCGCGCCGGAGATGGTGATGCTGTCATTGCCCTCCTGGCCGTTGACGATCACATCCGCGGCTCCCGTGTCGATGCCGAAGCCGTAGGTGAGCGTAGAGGTTCCATCCCCGATCACCTCGTCCCCGGTGAGCATCCCCAGCTTCAGATCCGTGGAATCCACCAGAGTGAAATCCAGGATGTCATTGCCCTTGCCCAGATGGATGCCCATTTGCAGATGGGTGTCGTTGGCGGCAAGATCCAAATTGGTGATCTTGTCCATCAAATCCTGCAGGATCGTTTTAAGGGCATCGGGAAGCTGACTGCCGAAGGGTTCATCCGGATTGATTCCTTCAAATGCGCCCTGGTGATTGGGATCGATGCCGATGCCGAAGCGGAAATTCTGTTTCTTCGTTGCCCGAATGGTCACCCGGTCATCGCCGTCACCGGAATCCACTTCCATGTTGCCGCTGAAGTTGCTGACCACAATGTTCAGCACATCGTCCTGGGCAGTGCCGTAGTAGGTCAGGCTCTTTGCCCCGTCTATGGTCACTTCTCCCTGGGTGGACATGAACAGTCCGGCAAGGAGGACATGGATTCCGCCCATACTGACGTTGATGTTCCCTTCCACCTGAGCGCCGCCGGCGCCGTCGGAATGGAAGGTAAGCTTGCCGTCCTCCTCTTCCGTGAAGGCGTCCTGGGCCACAATATTCAGCCGCAGCTCGCTGGGATCCACCTCATTCATTTCAAAGATCTCAGCGATCAGCTGGGCAATCAGGCTGGTACCGCCGCCGCTGTTGGAAACATCCACGCTGCCCTGATAGATACCGTCGGAGACAACGATGGTCGCTTCCTTGATCTGCGGCGTCTGGCTACCGCTGTCATCGGTGTAGAGGCCCTTGATGTACGTCAATGCCCCTGCCACCGCGTTGGTGATGGCATTGTTTTCCGCGTCATTGACGTATTGAATGTCCTGGCCGATCTCGTAAATGTAGGCGCTTCCGGCAGGAATGGCGTAGGCCTCCACCGTGTCGTCCTGACCGATCGGCGCATCATCCGTACTCCCATTTTGGGAAGTCAGCCGCATGACGGATCCGCCGTCGCCGAGGGAGTTTGCCGCAATTGTCTGATCGCTGCCGGTTTCACCGTCGCCGCCCTGACCGCTACCGGTCTCGCCGTCGCCGCCCTGACCGATGCCGGTCTCGCCGTCGCCGCCCTGACCGCTGCCGGTCTCGCCGTCGCCGCCCTGACCGCTGCCGGTCTCGCCGTCG
>CALWXQ010000035.1 GCA_944385545.1 uncultured Oscillospiraceae bacterium
GTCAGCCCCGTTATAACCGCTTCGATACGGCTCTACGAAGCGTTCCTATTATATCAGGCAATCGAAAAAAAATCAAGCTTTTTGGAAAATATGCAATGCCTCTTGCGCCGCCGGGGGCAGGTATGGTAAAATAGACGCGCATAAGCGGAGATCCGGTCTGTAACACCGGTTTTGGCCGTACTTTCCAATCCATTCCGGAAGGAGAAATACCATGAATCACCCTTTGTTGGAAGTCTGCTCCGCCTCCTATAAATCCTGCATGGCGGCAAGCCGGGGCGGCGCCCATCGCATCGAGCTGTGCGCCAATCTGGTCATCGGCGGCACCACCCCCTCCGGTAGCTTGTTCCGCCAGGCGCGCCGGGACTGCAATCTGAAGATCAACGTTCTGATCCGCCCCCGGTTCGGCGATTTCCTGTACACCCGGCAGGAGCTGGAGGAAATGGCGGACAGCATTGCCATGTTCCGGGATCTGGGAGCGGACGGCGTGGTCATCGGCGTGCTCACCCCCGACGGGGATCTGGACACCCAGAGCATGGCCCTGCTGATGGAGAAGGCCGGAACCATGGACATAACCCTGCACCGGGCCTTCGATATGACCCGGGATCCCTTCCAGGCCTTGGAGGACGCCGTCTCCCTGGGCTGCAAAACCATCCTCACCTCGGGCCAGGCCCAAAGCGCGCCTCTGGGCATTCCCCTGCTGGCCAGACTCCGGGAGATGGCTGCCGGCAGGATCCACATCATGGCCGGCAGCGGGGTCAAGAGCGGCAACATCCCCGCCATTCACGCACAGACCGGGATCACCGCCTTCCATGCCACCGCCAGGACGGGAACCATTGACAGCGCCATGCGCTATCGCAATCCTGCCGTCTCCATGGGACTGCCCTCCCTTTCCGAGTACGATATCTGGCAGACCGATGAAACGGAAGTCCGGGCCTGCGTCCGGGCAATTCAGGCATTTTCCAAATAATCAGAACAGCGGCTCCCGAAGCTTACCGGGAGCCGCTGCTGCATTGTTTACTCTGCCAGGACGGCCTTGTGGAAAACCTTCTTACCCTTGCGGATCTTCACGCCTGCTTTCAGTTGCTCCTCCGTCACCGTGAAGGTCGGGGCAGGCACCTTCTCGTCATCGACGAAGACGCCGCCCTGCTCCACCAGGCGCCGGGCCTCCTTGTTGGAGGCTGCCAGGCCGCAGGCCACCATCAGGTTCAGAATGCCGATCATGCCGTCGGTGAGCTTGTCCGCCGGGATGGACGTGGTGGGCATGTTGGCATCATCACCGCCGCCTGCAAACAGGGCCTTGGCGGCAGCCTGGGCTTTATCCGCCTCCTCCTGGCCGTGAACCAGCTTGGTCAGCTCGTAGGCCAGGATCTCCTTGGCCACATTCAGCTGCGCGTCCTTCCATTCGGCCATGGCGTCAATCTGCTCCAGAGGCAGGAAGGTGAGCATCCGAATGCACTTCATCACATCCGCATCCTCCACGTTCCGCCAATACTGGTAGAAGTCGAAGGGAGAGGTCTTGTTGGGATCCAGCCAGACCGCGCCCTTGGCGGTCTTGCCCATCTTCTTCCCCTCCGCGTTTAACAGCAGGGTAATGGTCATGGCATGAGCGTCCTTGCCCAGTTTCTTACGGATCAGCTCGGTGCCGCCCAGCATGTTGCTCCACTGGTCGTTGCCGCCGAACTGCATGTTGCAGCCGTAGTGCTGGAACAGGTAGTAGAAGTCGTAAGACTGCATGGGCATGTAGTTGAACTCCAGGAAGGACAGCCCCTTCTCCATCCGCTGCTTGAAGCACTCGGCCCGAAGCATATTGTTCACGGAGAAGCAGCCGCCGATCTCCCGGATGAAGTCCACATAGTTCAGCTTCAGCAGCCAGTCGGCGTTGTTGACCATCATGGCTTTGCCTTCGCCGAACTCGATGAACCGCTCCATCTGCTTTTTAAAGCATTCGCAGTTATGCTGGATGGTCTCCTGGGTCATCATACTGCGCATATCGGTTCGCCCGGAAGGGTCGCCGATCATGGCGGTGCCGCCGCCGATCAGGGCGATGGGCCGGTTGCCCGCCATTTGCAGCCGCTTCATCAGACACAGTGCCATAAAGTGGCCCACGTGGAGGGAATCAGCAGTGGGATCAAAGCCGATGTAGAAGGTGGCCTTGCCGTTGTCGATCATTTCCCGGATCTCGGTCTCGTCCGTTACCTGGGCGATCAGACCCCGGGCTACCAGTTCGTCATACACTTTCATTTTTCACGTCTTCCTTTCCTATTTGGGCTGCGCCGCAGCAGATGAGGCTGGTCAGTGCCGAGCGCAGAAGATTGACATTGGTTTCCTCCAGGACGGTATCCCTGGGTGTATGAATGCGGCCCAGGTACAGGCCGAACCTAGAGCTGCGCAGAGCGCAGATCCCCACAGCGTAAGGGAAATTCATCTGATCCGAGGGGTAGACCGCAAAGCCCTTGTCCCGCACCAGCAGAGTCTTTTTGCCAAAGGTTCCGCAAACCTGATACAGCGGGGAAAGCCTCTGCCGATCCCGCTTCAGCTTCTTGGTGGGGAATATCCGCAAGCTGTCTCCATCGCCGACGCAGTCTAAGTTCAACACCAGCTGCCGGTCGGTGTCCTTCTTATGGGCCTTGCGGTAGGCGGATGATCCGATGAGTCCCGCTTCCTCCAGATCAAACAGCACAAAGCAGACCTTATCCCTGCGGTTTTCCGGCATGGTACGGGCCATCTCCAGCACCGTGACCACACCGGAGGTATTGTCATTGGCGTTGCTGGGATTGGCCGGCCCGGCCAGCATCAGAACGATTATGCCCCAAAGGACGCCATAGCTCACCCACACGCTGACAGAGACGTCCCGGGTCAGCAGCCAGACCAGCATCCCCGTCATGGCTGTTACCAGAAGCATCCCCGACGCCATTCCCAGCTGATACAGCAGGAACGGCCAGAAATGACAAGGGGTGAGCAGATTGGGAACAGGCAGTCTGGCGCAGGTATCGTAGTGGGCCGTTACCAAATAATCCGCCCCCTCTGGATCACCGATCACCAGATTCCTGCATCCAAAGCTTCCTTTTTCCTCATGAACCGAATACCCCAGCCCGGTCAGATACAACTGGGCGGCTTCTCGGAATTTCCGTTTTTGTTCCCGGCTTTTTCGCACCGGATAGTCCGAAAGAACATCCATAGGACAATCAAGCATACATATTCTCCTTCCTGTCAAGTCAAAAACGCCCTCCATCCGACACGGATAGAGGGCGTCAGTTACGCGGTACCACCTCTTGTTCGGCAAAGCCTTACGGTCAATGCCCTCACGGCGTCCATCAACGCCTTTCGCTGTACCGGGCGAACCCGTCCCGCCCTACTGTCGGTTCAGGCAGGCCACTCCGGGAGGTATTTCAGCGGTACTCCTCACTGCCTTGCACCAACCGGCAGCTCTCTGACAGGAAGCAATACGCCTACTTCTTCCCTTCAACGTGTGACAATAGGTATAGTAACAAAAGGATCGCAATTTGTCAAGGGAAACCCAATGAAAAATCCAAACTTCCCGGGAAAATGCCCCTACTGCCGAAGCATTTCCTCGGCATTTTTCAAGGTGGTTTCGGTAATGCTGGCGCCGCCGATGATCCGGGCCAGCTCCCGCTTTCTGCCCTCAAAATCCAGGGGCGTTACGCGGGTATATGTCCGGCCTTCCCGCTCGCTTTTGGCGATCAGCAGATGAGTGTCCGCCAGTGCCGCCAGCTGAGGCAGGTGGGTCACGCACAGCACCTGCTTATGGGCAGCCACACTGCGCAGCTTTTGGGCCACCTTCTGGGCTGCCCGTCCGGAAACACCGGTATCCACCTCGTCAAAGATCAGGGTAGTGACCTGATCCTTCTCTGCCAGAACGTTCTTCATCGCAAGCATGATCCGGGCCAGCTCACCGCCGGAGGCCACCTTGCTCATAGGCTTCAGCGCCTCGCCTGCGTTGGCAGACATGTAAAATGCCACAGCGTCCGCGCCGTTGGGGGTCAGTTCCAGCTCCTGGAACCGGCAGGAAAACTGCACTCGGGGCATATCCAGCTGGCTCAGCTCCGACAGGATCCGTTCTGACAGGGCCTGGGCCGCAGTCTGACGGCGTTTGCGCAGAGCCAGGGCCGCATCCCAGGCGGTCTTCTCCGCCTTGTTCAGCTTGGCCTTCAGCCGCTCCAGGTGATCGTCAGCAAATTCCATCTCGTCAAGCTCCGTCTTCGCCCGCTCCAAGTAGGCCAGAATCTCTTCGCAGGAAGCGCCGTACTTCCGGCGCAGGCGATGGATCACATCCAGGCGGCTTTCGATCTGCTCCAGCTCATCGGCGGAGTAGCTTAACTCATCCCGGGCATCTCGCACCTCCTCCGCCGCGTCCTGAACCTGATACATCAGATCCGCCACCCGGTCGTGGAGGGTCTGGAAGCTGTCGCTGAATCGCAGCAGCCGCCCCAGGGCGTACTCCGCCTGAGCAAGAAGGCCGGCGGCTCCGTCGCTGTCGTCCCCGCCGTAGAGACACTGCACCGCCTCCTCCATGCCGTTGCTCAGCTTCTCGGCGTTTTGCAGGATCTTGCGACGCTGCTCCAGGGCTTCGTCCTCCCCCGGCTCCAGACGGGCCTTTTCGATCTCCCCGATCTGGTACTTCAGCGTCTCCATGCGGCGCAGCTTTTCGCTCTCGTCCATGGTCAGTGCGTCAATCTCCCGGCGCAGCTTTGCCGCTTCCCCATAGTCCCGGGCATATTCTTCCCGCAACGCCTGGTGATCCCCAAAGGCGTCCAGGAAGGCCAGGTGATTCTCCTCGTCAAACAGGGACGCCGAATCGTGCTGGCCGTGAATGTTGATCAGCTGGATCCCCAATTTCCGCAGAATGGTGACGGAAACCAGGCTGCCGTTAACCCGGCAGACATTTTTCCCATCCAGATAGATCTCCCGCTGGATCACCGTTTCCGGGTCGTACTCCACCCCGTTATCCCCGAACCAGTCCAGCTGAGGCACTCCGGTAAACACTGCCCGGACAGAGGCCTTCGCCGTTCCGGTACGGATCATGTCCCGGTATGCCCGCTCACCCAGTATGGCGCTGATGGCGTCAATGACAATGGACTTACCGGCGCCGGTCTCACCGGTGAGAACGTTGAACCCCGGCTCGAAGGAAATATCCGCGCTCTCAATGACCGCGATGTTCTCAATATGCAGCAAACTCAGCACAGGATATCCCCTCCGTTCTCAGCCCAGCAGGCCTTTGATCTCGCCGCAGAAGGACGCGGCTGCAGCGGAATCCCGCATAACCACAAACACCGTATCGTCCCCGGCCAGGGTGCCCAGCACCACGCTCATGTTCATAGCGTCCAGGGCCGACGCCGCAGCGTTGGCAAGGCCAGGAAGGGTGTGGATCACCACAATGTTCTGCGCATAGTCAAAATTGGTCACACTCTCCCGGAAAATGGTATTGAGCCGATCCAGGAAGGAGTTGGGAACCTCTCTGGTAGCGGTGGTATACCGGTACGTGCCGAAGCTGGTCAGTTCCTTCACGATCCGCAACTCCTTAATGTCCCGGGAAATGGTGGCTTGTGTGCTGGCAAATCCGGCACGCTGCAACTCCTGCAAAAGCTGCTCTTGGGTCTCCACATTGGTGGTGGAGATGATCTCAAGAATTTTCGCTTGTCTTTTCGGTTTCAAAGCGCTTCCCCTCTTACTTTCTTGAATTTCGCGTTCACAACGTCATAGAAGCTGTTTTTCTTCAAGCGAACCAACTTGGTTTCCAAATTGGATTTCCTGATCGTCGCCACGTCCCCCATACATAACCGCACCGCCTTCCCCCCGTCCACGATGAGGAACGCGTTGCGGCGGGAATTATGCACCGTTTCTACGGTGATGGTGCGCCGGTCGGAAGCAACGATGCAGCGGCTCCCCACATCGTGGGCACAAATGGGGGTAATCAGGATGTTCCTGGCCTCCGGCTCCACAATGGGGCCGCCGGCAGACAGGCTATAGGCAGTGGATCCGGTAGGCGTGGCCAGAATCACACCGTCGCCGCTGCATTCCATGGCCAGCACGCCATCGCATTTTACAGCCAAGTGGACGATCCGGGCCACGGTGCCTTTGGTGATTACCACATCGTTCAGACAAATATCATGGAACAGAATATCCCGTTCCCGCTGGACTGTGACGTCCAGCATCATGCGGCTGTCCAGAGTATAGTCCCCCCCTGCCAGCTTCGCCAGCTTGTCCAGCTCTGTGCTCTCCAACTCTGCCATGAAGCCCATGGTGCCGATGTTGACCCCCAGGATGGGGATCCCCCGTCTGGTGGCAGCCTTGGCCATGTGCAGAATGGTTCCGTCACCGCCGAAGCAGATCACCATCTCCGCATTGGGCAGTTCCCGATCCAGCCGGGTAAAACGCAGATCCCGGGGTAGCTCATATCCCCGCTCCACTTCAAAGGGTAGGCAAAGCCGGGGCTGAATGCCGCAGTCCTTCAATATCTGTATTGCGCTGCGGGCGGTTTTGAAATTTTTATCCCGGTAGGGGTTTGACGCCAGAATCACGTTTTTCATAGGCTCCCTCCCTTATCCAGGGACGCGTGGGCCTGGCGAACCACATCGCCGGTATCCGGCCGGAGGCCCCTCTCCCCTGCCAGGCTCAAATGCGCCAGAAATTCAATATTTCCCTCAGGGCCTTTTACCGGGGAGAATGTCAGTCCGCGGATCCGGAAATCCAGGCTGTCCGCCAGGGCAACGAACTCCTCCAGAACTTCCTGATGGGTCTGCGGATCCCGCACCACACCCTTTTTTCCGACCTTTTCCTTCCCCGCCTCAAACTGCGGCTTAATCAGGCACAGCACCTGGCCTGTGGGCTTCAGCAGGGTCTTGATCACCGGCAGCACGATCTTCAGGGAAATAAAGCTCACGTCGATTACCGAAAGATCCAGCGGTTCTCCCAGCTGCTCCGGGGTAACGTAGCGGATATTCGTTCGCTCCATCACCACCACCCGGTCGTCCGAGCGGATCTTCCAGTCCAGCTGGCCGTAGCCAACGTCGATGGCAAAGACCTTCTTCGCCCCCTGCTGAAGCAGGCAGTCCGTAAAGCCGCCGGTGGACGCGCCGGAATCACTGCAAACATACCCGGTCGGGTCAACGCCGAAGTCCTTAAGGGCCTTCTCCAGCTTCAAGCCGCCCCGGCTGACATAGGGGCATACCGCCCCCCGAACCTCCAAAGACACGGTGGGCGCATAGCAGACCCCGGGCTTATCCGCCTTTTGGCCGTCGGCATAGACGGCGCCGCTCATAATGATGGCTTGGGCCTTGGCCCGGCTGTCCGCATATCCCAGTTCCGTCAGCAGCACATCCAGTCGCTTCTTCACTTTCACTTAGGCCAAAACCTCCCTTGTATAGGCGGCGATGGATGCAGCATCCAGTCCGCAGTGCTCATAGAGCTTCTGTTGCGAGCCATGAGGAACAAACCGCCACCCAAGGTCAATGCCGTCTGTATGGCAGTCGGGACACACCCGCGCCAGTTCCCAGGCCAGGGATTCCCGGATCCCGGAGTGGGTGCAGGTTTCTTCCACTACCAGAATCCGGCGATTCTCACTGAGCTTCTCCAGGATTTGCTCCACCGGCAGTGGACAAACCGTCAGCAGCCGCAAAACCGTGGCTTCGATCCCCTGCTTCGACAAAAGCTCTGCGGCCTGAAGAACGTTGTCCAAAAGCGTTCCATAGGTGATCAGGGTCACATCCCTGCCTTGGCGGTGGCATTTTATCTGGTCGCCATCGTCGCCGTGCCAGTCCGAAGCGGTGTAGCTGCCTTCCCCGCCCCGGGGATAACGGATGGCCACAGGGCCTTGGCAGACGTTCACCGACCAGCGCAGCATATCCTTCTGCTCGGCCAGGCTCACCGGGGCCAGGATGCGCATTTGCGGCACCTGGCGGAGGAATCCCACGTCAAACACCCCGTGGTGAGTGGGGCCATCGTCTCCCACCAGGCCGGCCCGGTCAATGGCCAGCACCACATGGAGCTGAAGCAGGCCGATATCCTGCAGGATCTGATCATAGCCCCGCTGGAGGAAGGTGGAATACAGCGCCACCACCGGGATCATCCCCTGCTTTGCCAGGCCTCCCGCCATGGAGACCGCGTGTTCCTCCGCAATGCCCACATCAAAGGTGCGCCGGGGGAACTGCTGTTGGAATTTCAGCAGCCCCGTACCGCCGGGCATAGCCGCGGTAATGGCGCAGACCTTCTCATTTTCCTGTGCCAGTTCCATCATGGTATCTCCGAAGGTGTCGGAAAATGTTTTGACCTTCGGTGCCAGCTTTTTCCCCGTTTCCGGATCGAAGCTGCCAATGCCGTGGTATCTGGCCGGATCCTCCTCCGCCAGGGAGAAGCCGCAGCCCTTTTTGGTGACCACATGCACCACCACCGGCTCCCGCAGATCCCGGGCCACCGTCAACAACGCAATCAGGCTCTGCAAATCATGGCCGTCGGCAGGTCCCAGGTAAGTGAAGCCCATGTTCTCAAACAGCGTAGCAGGCAGCAGGAACCGCTTCAGCCGGTTCTTCAGGCGGCTGCTCATCCGGTAGATGGCATTGCCTCCCGGTATTTTTTTCATTATTTCACGGTATACCCGTTTCGCGTCCAAATAATCCTCACTGGAACGCAGCCGGGACAAATGCCGGGACAGACCGCCTACATTTTTCCCGATGGACATTTCATTGTCGTTGAGGATAATGACCATCGGTTCGCCGCTGACCGCGGCGTCGTTCAAGCCCTCATAGGCCATTCCGCCGGTGCAGGCGCCATCGCCAATGAGGGCGACGACATGATAGGACTGGTTCAACAGCGTTCTGGCTCGGGCCATGCCCACGGCAATGGAAACGGAGCTGGAGGCGTGGCCTGCTACGAAGGCATCCGACGGGCTCTCCTGGGGCTTGGGGAAGCCGGAGATTCCTCCGTACTGCCGCAGACGTGCAAAATCCGCCTGGCGGCCTGTCAGCAGCTTATGAACATAAGACTGATGACCGACGTCAAAAACCAGGCGGTCTTCCATTGTATTAAAAACGGTTTCGATGGCCACCGTCAGTTCAACCACGCCCAAATTACCGGCCAGATGTCCGCCGGTTCGGGAAACGTTAGAGATCAGGAATTGCCGGATCTCGGCACATAGATCCGCCCGTTCGCCGCTGCTCAGGGCAAGCAGATCCTCGTGGCCATGGATGCTTTCTAAAATGCCCACAATGACACAACCTAACTTTATTTTTTCTTTTTGGCGCCAAGGCGCTTTACCGTAAAAATCGCCCGCCCAACCATATGTACGATCCGGGTACAGGAATTGACGGCAAAGGTCTTGCCCACCGCCTTACCGCCTACGGTCAGCCCCGCTACCAGAGCGGACATGACCAGGCTGACGCCCCTGGGCCAGGCGACGTCGGCATTGCTCAGGATCAGCGTAGCAATCGTCGCCGAAGCGGAGCCGGAGACAACGCCGCAGATGTCCCCTACCACATCGTTGCAGATCGAGCTGACCCGCTCAGCGTTGCGCAGCAGCCGGATGGCCTCCTGGGCACCGGGCACCTTCCGGGCGGCCATGGAATGAAACGGCTTCTCGTCAGCAGAGGCCACCGCCATGCCCACGATGTCAAAGACAATGCCCAGCAGCACAATCACCAGCAGAATAAAAAACGCCACCGCAAGACTGCTGTTGGCCATGACCTCGTCGGAGACCAGAGAAATGGTGCCGGAGATCAGGATCGTTGCAAAAAACACGGTGACGACCCACTTGATCGTCTTATTACGTTCTCGTTTTGAAGCTTCGGGGTCAGACTTTCCCACAAAAATTCTCCTGTTTACAGAAAATGTAAAATAAAATGACGGTAGCAGACAGGATAAATCTTACGGCTTAGGTCGGGTTGTTTTTCACCGGACAGAACCTGCCGTTGCCGCGCAGACCGTTTCCATTTAATCCGTCCGCCCAAGTGTTGCCAGGAAAATGGGTACCCGATTGCCACTTAGACCGTACTGTAATCCCCTGTCTGCCCTGTTAAGACAGCCTAGGTGTTTTCCACGGCGGGATGCTCCATAGTCTTAGCCTCTTTTGCAGATATGGTTTCCAGAAGCAATAACGTCAGCTGCTATGGCCATAACAGCCAGACGTCTGTCATCTTTTCCCGCATACCCACTCAAGGCAGGCTACGCTGCACGCAGCACACGATTCTGTGCACCGCCTTGCAGGTTCATACCTGATTCGTACGCGATCGGACCCCTCCCGGGGTTTTCGCCGTCGTCGCACAAGCTTCAGGTCTCCACGGAAACCGGGTCGTATGCGCCATGCCGTTGGCGCGCGCCCTGGATCCTTAACCCCCAGCATCCACCCTAAACTGGGCGTAAAAAGCAGACACCAGGGACTTCATCGATGTGCCCTTCAAAGGATTTTTAGGCCCTTCCTGGAAAATGGACACCCCGACTAGGATACTGCACCGTCAGGAAATATATTAGCATACTTTCTGTGAATATACAAGTATTTTTTCAATATTTGTATATTTTTTACAACTTATTCAAAAACAGATCCTCCACGATATCCTGGTGGGTCACCGCGATTTGCACCGACGCCAGCTCCTGCCTGGTGAAGAAACGAAGCTCCTTGGACTCCGGGCTGATCCGCAGCCGTGGCTCCTGCTCCAGCTGAAGCCCGTAGACTACGATCACCATGCGCCAGACGCTTCCGTCCCGGTAGGCGGCGATCCGCCCCGGGTCATCATAGACGGCCAGCTTCTTAAAGCGCTCCTTGGGGATCCGCAGACCCAGCTCCTCGTAGACCTCCCGGGCAATGGCCTCCCGCCCCGTCTCGTACTTTTTACAGCCGCCGCCTACCAATCCCCAGGTATCCGAGTCTCTCCGGCGCTCCAGTAGCAGCCTTCCCTCCCAGGTCAGAATAACGTTGGCCCCCAAGTGGGCAGGCATAGTGGTCTTCGGCGCGTTTTTTGGATCCCCACGGTAAAATGTTACGTATGACATACCCTTCCTCCCGCCTTTTTTCTCCATTATACGCCCCGATCCGGCAAATTGCAATTCAGGCAAAGAAAGTGAGGGAAGCTCTGATGAAATCGGCAAGAGCTGACGCCGAGAGATTTTGCCCATTGAATCCAAGGCTCCCTCGGTGTTAAGCCGAAAAAGGTCGTCCGGGCAAGTTTCGGACGACCTTTTTCGGCTTAACTCGTTAAATTGGCCGCGTTCTGAGGCTGGATCTTCCCGCTTTCCACCAGGGTAATGAACAGTGCTCCCAGCTTCGGGTCGAACTGTGTTCCCAAGTTGCGGCGGATCTCTGCCAGGGCATCTTCTACGTTCATAGCGTCCCGGTAAGAGCGCTTGGACGTCATGGCGTCGAAGGCGTCAGCGATGCACAGACAGCGGGCGGCGACGGGGTTCTGCTCTCCAACCAAGCCTCTGGGGTATCCCTTCCCGTCCCAGCGCTCGTGATGGCCGATGGCGCTGGGAATGACATAGTCCAGAGACGGCAGGTATTTGATCATGGCAATGGATGCCTCCACATGCTGTTTCATGATCTCATACTCCTCAGCGGTCAGCTTCGTGGTTTTGGAAAGGATGGACTCGGGAATACTGATCTTTCCAATGTCATGCAGCAGACCCGCCTGGCGCACGATTTCAATGTGATCGGCATCCAGGGGAATGGCCGCGGCCAGGGCGGAGGCGTAGGCAGCGACGTTTTCCGAATGGCTGAAGGTATAGTGATCTTTGGCGTCAATGGCGGCGGTCAACGCGTAGATGGTGGCGGCGAAGTTGTCTGCCAGCTGCCGCCTCATCTGGCTATTTTTTACAGATGTGTCCTCGGGAGAAGACGGCGTATAGACGATAATCTTATTCTTTCCCGTGGATTTGGCGGAGAACAGGGCCATATTCGCATAACTCAGCAGCTGTTCCTCCGTGGCCGCGCTGTAGGGATAGGCGCTGATGCCCGCGCTGAAGGTCAGGTACTTGTGGGTGTGGCTTTTGCCTGCCAGGGGCCTTTTTTGCAACCAGGCACGCATGGCGGCTGCGCAGTTTTCCGCCGCCATGGTCGTGCCGCGGGGGAAGCTGACGGCGAATTCTTTCCCGCCGTATCTGGCCGCCGTGCCCCGGGATCCAACCAGGGCCTGGAGCTGACCGCCGAATTCCTTTAAAACGGCGTCCCCTTCCGCGATTCCGTACAGTTCGTTATACAAGCTGAAATCATCAAAGCTGATCAGCAGCAGTGTGATCTCCGAACGGGCGCAAGCCCGGAAGTCCCGGTGCAGGCGCTCCGTGAAATAGCTACGATTATACAGCCCCGTCATGGAGTCCCGCTCCGCCTTGTTCTGAATGTCCTGATACAATGTGGCATTTTTCAGAGCCATAGACAGCATGGCTACGCCGGACTCCAGGAAGGAGATCTGTTCCGTGCGCAGCTGGGACTGCCTGTCCGCCGGGCCATTATCGCAGAAGACCGTAATGGCAGTCATCTCATCGTCGCAGATCACCGGAAGCAGGAAGTTGACCCGCATCTGCTGCAGGTGCTGCTTTTCCGACTCCCACATGGATCGATAAATTCGGGTACGCTGAATGTCGGAATAGAATAGCCCTGCCCCCCGCTGTTTCAGCAGGATGACCACCGGATTGTCCGGGGTGAAAACATCGCTCATGGCAAAGGAGGAATTGGTGCTCACCGCAGCGCGGTATTCTCCCCGCTTCTTGTCCAGGAGGAATACTCTGGCGGTTTTCTCCGGCACAGTCTCCTGGAGGAAATCCCGATACAGCAGCAAGATCTCGTTTAAAGCAAGGCTCTTGTTTACCGACGCGCCAAATTGGCGAAGGCAATCCTGGCGGCTTTCCTGGGGCTTGACAAACAGATTCTCCATCAGCAGGCGGATGATCAAGAAAATGCAGACAGTCATTACGCTGAACAGCAGCGCGAACATCATGCCCCAGTACGCCCCGCCGTCGGGGAACAACTGGTAGCAGAACTGTTCCAGCCGGTTATACAATACCTGTATGATCAGCACGCTGAACACCACGGCCAGCAGATAGCTTGTCCCGTTAGACACAAGATTCTGCAAGCGAACCAGCCGTTTCGTGTGCAGGGCGTAATACAGGCAGATAGCGTTGATGCCGCAGACGAAGGTATCCACCGGCAGGGAAACCATTTGCGGCAGAAGAGCCGCCAAAGCGCCGGCGAACATGACCCCCACACCCACCATCAGCGGCCGGAAGCTGGACAGAGCGACCCGTCCTTCCCGCACCGCCCGCACAGCCAGGCGCCATGCTCCCCAAAGGGTAGCCACGGCCAAAATCAGCGGAATGATGATCAGCGGCGATACGCCGTAGGCAAACCGCTTTTCCCCGTTTTCCACAACCATGTGGGGATTGGTGATAAAGACGTTGAACAGATTGAGCAGCGTTAAGGGGATCCAGATCACAAACAGCGCCACCCGGACAAACTGCCCCCGGCTGTCCACAAAGCAGTAGATAAAATTATACAGCATCACCGGTACCAGGAAGATCCCGGCAATGGACACCTGATACCAGAAATCCGGCCCCGGCGCCAGGGTCATCCGCATAAACAGCGATCCGGCGCACCAAATGGTGAAGGTTACCAGCATCGCCATAAAGGCATAAATCAACCGGCTCTTTTTCGCCCCTAAAACCGCCACAAACAAAAAGGCATTGCACAGCAGGGAGATCAAGGGGACAATGATAAACAATCGTTCATTCAGATCCAAGAACTATCCCTCCCTCTCTATGCCGCACATCCGCAGCAGATCCAGGATCGTCTCCTTGGGCGCGCCCACGGGAAGGATCTTACCGTTTTGTTCTTCATAGCGCCG
The DNA here is from genome assembly GCA_944385545.1 of uncultured Oscillospiraceae bacterium. Lineage (GTDB taxonomy): Bacteria > Bacillota > Clostridia > Oscillospirales > Oscillospiraceae > Faecousia. The sequence goes on from CALWXQ010000035.1 coordinate 13,842, forward strand.
GATAGAGCCGGCAGGCAGCATGGTGACCTGCAGTGGATCAATGCCCAGCAGACGCTTCAGATCGTCATAATCCCCGTCATAAAAGCGGAAATAGGCGGAGAAATGCTCATGCAGCAGCTTCTGGCTCAAAACCAGACTCTGCTTAGCCTCAGGCAGAAGCTCCAGATAGATATGCAGATAGGAATGTCCTGTCTTGTCATACTCTTTGGCCGCCACCCAATCCCCCACCGGCAGGCAGGACAGCTCGATGACCTTGCGGATCTCCCGCTGGGTGATCCGGGTAAAGCCGGCAATATCTATCACCGTAGGAATCCGATCCACATATTCAAACTGAGGCAAATCCAGCTGATCCTGCTGGTTCTTCAGCCGCAGGCAGCGATACACATCGCCCACCCGATAGCGCATAAACGCGCCGCCCTTCAGTACGGTGATCACCAGCTCGTATTTTTGTCCCGCGGTCACCTGATCCATCAGATAGGTATGGGGCTGATAGGAAGGATCCATCAGGCTTTTCAGCATCTCCTGCTCCGGAATGAACTCGTAGAAGCAGGCGTCCGGGAAAAAGACCAAGCCGTTCTTGCTCCAGGTCTCCGTCCCCATACAGGACGGCTCTGTGCCGCCGGCCAGCTCCATGGGGCGAAGGCCCCAGGCCTCGGTCAGCTCATCCCGGTAGATATTGGTGTCCGTTCCCACACAAACGAATCCGTCCAGAGAAAACAGATCCTTCGGACGCAGCGGCACATCGTCCCGCCGGCACCGATAAAAAGCTCTGGCCGTCCGCCACATCATTTTCGGAGACATACCCATCACAGAGCGCAACCCGCCGCCCTTGCCGGAAGAATTGGACAGCTGATCCAGATTCCGGGTCGTCCCGTAAAGAACGCTGCTCATGCCGAAAAACAGGTTCATCCCCGATTGCATTGCCAGCCGGTAGCCCTTCTTCGCCTGCTGGCCAAAGGACATCTTCCGGGCCTCCCGCACAGAGGGCAGGAATTGCAGGGAGATCTCCCCTTCCATCAGCTCCGGGAACAATCCGGTGGCATAGGGCATGGGCGCCAGGCTGTAGAGCACCTTTGCCCCCGGCTTTACCTTGAACTTCCCCCTGCTGGTACTGGTGGCAAGGAGCATGGCCCCCAAGATATTGCGCTTATAGGTCTGCAGCATGGCCTCGGAATAGGGCGCCCACTTGGCGGGCATGTCCCCACCTTCCCAGGTGGTCTTCAGCCAAACCACCGGCTTGGCCGGGAGCATTTCTTCCCGCTTGGTCAGCAGGATATCGGCATAATCGGAAAAGCTGGTCAACGGCACCTGGCATCGGAAATCCTCCACCGTTTTCGGAACATTTTCCCCGAGGAGACGCCTCCCCAGGTCACACCGGGCCATGAGATCGATCTGCTCCATCAGCAGCCGCTCCTGGATATTCATATATTCCCGGATGGTCAGGTCCAGAAAGCCGCAATATTCTGCCCAGACATCACTGTGGGCAGTTTTCTTTAGCTTTTCTTCGAAGGTCATAGTTCTTACCCTTTCCAAGGTTTTTTCCCGCTGAACAGCCGGGAGCGCAGCTGCTGCGCACACAGGCGGAGGCTGTCAGCGTTCGGAATCAGAAACGGCGTCCGCTTCCGGTACTCTGCGTAATCGCGTATGGTCTTCGGGAACACATCCCGATCCTGCCAGAGCACGTACAGCAGATCCAGTCCGGTAAAGAGGATCCAGGCCGTCAACAGCCCTCCGCCGCCCAGCAGCCCCAACAAAGCCAGATAAAACACCGACAGCCAAATTACCCCCGGATGCCGGCACAGGGCATACATCCCCTGATCCACCAGCGGCAAAAGACCATTTTCCTCCGGCGCAGCCACGGATACGGCAAAACAAACCGTGTATACCAGCAGCGCCAGAGCCAATCCGGCCACCGGCAACAGAAGAAACCGCCAGGGCTGGGCAGCGCATCGCCCTCCCCCTTGCTCCGCGATCAACAGTCCCGTGGCAAAGATCAGCAGACCGCAGCCGCAGTAAAACACAAAGCCTGCCCGGGGGCGCCCGGTGAGCTTCATCCCATCCGACGTGGCCATAGCGGCGAAGGCTACGACGCCAAGGATCAGCCCAGTCATTTCTCAAAACAGGCCATGCCTACACAGCCCGCTCCCGTATAGATGCCGATGGCCGTGCCAACCCAGCCGATCCGCACCCGGACGGTGGGATCGTGAGCCAGTAGCCTGGACTTGACATATTCGGCCAGTTCCTCCCGATCCGCATGGAACACATAAATCTCACCGCCGGGTACAGCGCAGTCACAGCAGCGCTGAATCACCCGATCCACAGCCGTATGGAAGCCCCGTACAACGCCGTAGTCACGAACCAGGCCGTCCCGGAACATCAGCAGGGGCTTCACATTCAGCATATCCGCCGCCAGCACCCGGATGGCTCCTATCCGTCCGCCCTTGCGGGCGTTCTGGAGGGATTCCATTGCAAAGTAAACCCCTACCCGCTGCTTCTTTTCTTCCAGCATCTGGCAAATCTGAGCAGTATCCGCCCCCGCCGCAGCCATACGGGCTGCCTCAACCACCAGCAGCGCCATGCCGTAGGAAACCTGAAGGGAGTCCACCACCGTAATAGGGTTGGGCCTCCCCTGCTCCATCAGAAGCTTGGCGGCGGTGCAGGCGGTATTATATGCGCCGGACATCCGGCTGGTGATGCAGATGCACAGCACTTCCTCCTCCACCGTGGAGAATGCCTCCATATACTGGGCGATATTGGGATGGGACGTGGTCGGTAGGGTTTGCGCCGTTTCCAGACGCTTGTACATAGCAGGCGGATCGATATCGATATTGTTCCGATATTGCTCCTCCGGCCCAAACAGCACCATGTCCGGGATCAGGATGATCCCTTCCTCCTCCGCCCACTTCGGTGCAATGTCCGACGACGAATTGGTAAATATGCGCACTTTGCCCATAATGTCCCCCCCAATGCCCGCAGTAAACTTATTGTTCATTATATTATCATAATTTGACAAAAAATGCAACCGGATTTCTTTCAAATTACGGACGCTTCTGGAAGTTATTCCCAGAACAAATGCAGCTACTGTCCCGTCGGCGGCAACGACTTGTCCGGATCCCCGGAAACCTTTGCCGTGATTTGTCGAGTAATATAAATAGAGAGCCTCCCCACGGCTCTATCCAAGCCGCCGGGAAGCTCCCAAACGATCCGGGAGGATGATATTTTGTGAAAAAAACAGCCATTATACCGGCCCTGATCCTGTGCGTACTACTGGCCGGATGTGCTCCGTCAGCGCAGGTTCCTCCACTCCCCCACAGGATCCGGCAAGTGGAGGTATCCTACCTGCACAACGCCCGGATAGTCACCTGGGAATTGGAGCCGGAGCAGATCGATTCCCTGGTTTCCTGGGCAGACGCCTTGGAGACAACCCAGGTACGCTTTGCGGAAGGTCAGACCCCGGCAGACGCCGAGGGCAGCGAAGTATTTTCCTTCCGGCTCAATGACGGAGCGGTTACCTTTTCTTATTATTACCAGGCCCAGGGCGGCTGGCTCCACGTCAACGGCCAATGGTATGCCCTCCAGAACGATCCCGATTTCCCCGTTGCCCCTTCCCGGGAGGAAACGGAGCCGGCGCCTCCTCCCCTGGTCATGGTCAACAGAACGCTTTATTACCATACCGGGAAAGAGAGCGCCGTCACCGGCCGCTGTGGTGTGATGGACGGGCAGATCTCCTCAACCGTAGATCCCTCCCAAATTCCCGCCGCTGACGGTCAGTCCAATTTCGGCACAGGCTATGGCTACCAGTACGCCGCGGAGGATACCATCGAAGTGCGCATAGACGGCAAGTGGATGGTGTTCGCCCGGTACGGCCAGTGACCCGGCTTCACTTCTCAGGCACCGGCTTGGTAACGCCGGTACGCCGGAACCGGCTCAGCCCGCCTGCCATATGGCTCTGAGACGTCCGGATAAATCGCCCCCGGCAGATAATATCCTCCCCATATTTGTCCCGGAGGATATCCACCGTCTCGTCCAGGCGGAGCTTTCGTTCAAATTGGCCGGGGGTCATGCCGCAGAACAGGTCGAACTGTTGGTAAGGCTCCCGGGACAGCCGGGTCACCTGCACCCCCAGCTGCCGCAGGGGAGGCATTCCGTCCCAAGCCTCGTCAAACAGCTGGCATGCGGCGCTAAACAGCTCCGTGGTGATATTGGTGGCGCCGTGGAGCATCTTCTGGTGAGAAAAATGCCGGAACTGATCCGTCCGCAAGTGGATGCTCACGCAGCTGCCGCATTTCCCATCCCGGCGCATCCGCATGGCTACCGTTTCGCACAGGCTCAGCAGTACCTGCTGCCCTTCCTCCCGGGAAACCACGTTCCGGGCCGTGGTAGTGGCGTTGCCGTAGCCCTTGTTTTCCGTCGGCTCCGGGGTCACAGCGTCGGCATTGCGGCCGTTGGCAAAATGCCAGATGGTTTCCCCATGCTTGCCCAAACGCTTTTTCAGCATCGCTACATCCGCCTGAGCCAGCTGCCCAATGGTACGGATCCCCAGCAGCTTCAGCTTCTCCTCGGTGGCGGGACCTACCAGGAACAGATCCCGCACCGGAAGCGGCCAGAATTTTTCCTCCACCTCCTCCGGGAACAGGGTGTGGATCTTGTTGGGTTTTTCGAAGTCCCCGGCCATTTTCGCCAAAAGCTTATTGGAGGAGATTCCCACGTTCACCGTAAAACCCAGCTCCTCCATGATCTGCCGCCGCATTTGCTCCGCCGCCAGCCGGGGCGGCCCCCAGAGCCGCTGGGTGCCGGTCATGTCCACCCAGGCCTCATCAATGGAATACTGCTCCACCACCGGGGAAAATTGCCGCAACAAAGCCACAAAATGCCGGGAAGCCTCCACATACAGCTCGTAATCCGGCTCAATGACCTTCAGCTCCGGGCATTTCTCCAGCGCCTGAAACAGCGGCTCTCCGGTTCGGATGCCGTATTTCTTCGCCGGGACGGACTTTGCCAAAATGATGCTGTGCCGGGACTCCCGATCCCCCGCCACCACCGAGGGAATCTCCCGCAGATCCTCCGTCTGCCCCAGAACCTTGATCCGGTAGGCCGCGCTCCAGCTCAAAAACGCTGAATTGACGTCCACATGGAAAATCACCCGCCGCGCCATATCAGTACACCTTTCTCAGGAAGCACCAGGTGTGGGTTCGGATGGTGTATTTCAGCTCAAAGAGCCATTTCCGGCCCTCCACCGTCGCCCGGCACAGAAATACGGCAGCCTCGATCCCCACATACTGTATTTGCTTCACACTGACCACCTCGTCGATATCCACCCGGAGCAACTTCCGATCCTCGTCCTCCAGCCGCATCCGCAGAGGGCGGATCTCCCCGGAAGCGCTGCACATGCAGATCACATCCACCGGATAAATCCCGTGCTCCATATGGCTCCCCCCTCTGTCTGTTTTGTATATTATAGCACGTTTGTTCGAATTTGGCAAGAGGATTTTTCTGGTTGCATAACCGCCGGCGCTTTGCTATAATCACAGAAACGGCGTCGGGATTCGACGCTGTCCATTGTTTCGCGGCGGAGGTGTGCTCTATGCTGAAATATCCCTGTTTGGTGCTTGACCACGACGATACGGTGGTACAAAGTGAGTCCAGCGTAAACTATCCCTTTTTCTGCCGGATCCTGGAGCAGTTCCGGCCCGGAACCACCGTCACCCTGGCGCAGTATGTCCAGGGCTGCTGCGATCTGGGGTTCGCGGACATGTGCCGGAATTGGTACGGCTTTACGGAGCGGGAGCTGGAGGAGGAATACCTGGGCTGGCAGACCTATATCAAAACCCATGTCCCCGCCCCCTTCCCTGGAATCGACCGGATCATCCGGCGGCAGCAGGCGGAGGGCGGACGGATCTGCGTGGTGTCCCATTCCTGTATTCAGAACATCACCCGAGACTATGGGCTGCATTTCCAAACCTTGCCGGACACCATTTACGGCTGGGATCTGCCCGAGGAACAGCGCAAGCCCAGCACCTACCCTTTGGAGGATATCATGGCCAAATACCATCTGCGGCCGGAGCAGCTCCTGGTGGTGGATGATATGAAGCCCGCCTGGGAAATGGCCAGCAAAGCCGGGGTTCCCATCGCTTTCGCCGCCTGGGGCCGGAAGAATTATCCCCGAATTACGGAGCAAATGAAGGCGCTGTGCGATTTTTCCTTTGATTCCCCCGAGGAGCTGGAGCATTTTCTTTTTGAAGGCTGAAAATCCGCGGATCTTTCTCCATTTTTCGGTTTCATCCTCTTGACAGTTATGGTATACTGGACAGTGAGACATACGGACTGAGGAGGTGGAAGCTCTGGAAAAGGAAAGCATAAAAGTCATGGCCCGGAATCGGGAAGCCTACCACGAATACTTTGTGGAAGAAGAATTTGAGGCCGGTATTGAACTGTGCGGCACAGAAGTAAAGTCCATCCGCCAAGGAACCTTGAATCTGAAGGATGCCTGGTGCGGCATCAAAAACGGCGAGCTGATCCTGAACCAGATGCACATTTCCCCTTACGATCACGGGAATCGCTTTAATCCCGACCCCCGCCGCCCCCGGCGGCTGCTGATGCACCGCAGGGAGATCATGCGGCTGTACGGCAAGGTCAAGCAGGATGGGTACTCTCTGATCCCTTTGTCGGTGTACTTCAAAGGCAGTCGGGTCAAGGTCAAAGTAGGCCTTTGCAAAGGTAAGAAGCTATATGACAAACGACAGGCCGCGGCGGAGCGAGACGCCAAGCGTCAGATCGACCGGGCCATGAAGGAGAGATTTCGCGTATGAATCCTACATTTCAAATTACTATGGAAAACGGCGGTGTGATCGAAGGGGAACTGTATCCCGAGATCGCCCCGCAGAGTGTGTACAACTTCATCGATCTGGTCAACCGCAAGTTCTATGACGGCCTGATCTTCCACCGGGTTATCCCCGGCTTTATGATCCAGGGCGGCTGTCCCGATGGCACCGGTATGGGCGGCCCCGGCTACTGCATCAAGGGCGAGTTCTTTTTCAACGGCTTTCAAAACAGCCTGCGCCATAAGCGAGGCGTGCTGAGCATGGCCAGAAGCCAGTCCCCCAACTCCGCAGGCAGTCAGTTCTTCATCATGCATGCCGATGCCAAGCACTTGGACGGCCAGTACGCCGCCTTTGGAAAGGTCACCTCCGGCATGGATGTGGTGGACGCCATCGCCAAGACAAAGACCGGCATGGCCGACCGTCCCCTTCAGGAGCAGAAGATCACTTCCGTCACCGTAGACACCCACGGGGAAGTTTACCCCGAACCAAACAAGCTGCCGGATCCTTACGGCAGATTCTGAGCGGATCCCATTCGGGGCGGCACCCCCGCCCCGATGTCATGGATTCCTCTCCCCCCTTCTATCCGGGGCCGTACTGGTTTCGACGGGGGTAGTGAGGCTGGATAAGCGGGCCGTGGCGCCTGGCCACGATAAAACGGGCATTTTTCAAATTAACTGACAACAATCCTGTTGCACTGGCTGCCTAATTAGGCGCCCATCCGCCCCGGAAAGTCCACGAGCCGGGCCCGGGTGTGATTTCAGTGGAGACCGTGCGTATGGTAAGCTTTGCCCATACCATGCATCATAAAGCTACCGATTCCCGTAGGGTGTTTGTTCCCGCCGGGTTGAGGGAATGTAAATAACAAACTGCGCCCGGAGAAGTTCCTTCCAAATTGCCTTCGGACAGGGGTTCGATTCCCCTCGGCTCCACCAAAAAAGTAATCCCCTGGATGTTTGTCATCCAGGGGATTTTCATTTTAATTGCGTATTCTCGCTTTTTCACGCTTTTCTCTGTGTTTATATGGTTACTTTTATAATCATCAAATCACAGTCAAAATCTCATTTTGCTAACGAGATTGCTAACAGATTTGCGGCGGTTATTTCTTCTGCCTCGTTTTAATGTTCCCCACCATGGCCTCGGCGGCGCCGGTGATGATGGCGGAGATATCCACGCCGGCGGCGGTAAGTACCTTCACGGAAGCATCGGACAGCTTCGCCATGGACATGGACAGCAGGTCATTCTTCAGCATGGCGATTTCCTCCTTGGTCAGTTTGCCGTCCACGGCGGCGGCCTTCAGGTCATCCACCACCGTCTGCTGCAATTCCAGGGCCGTGGTGATGGCTGCGTTCTTGGCTTCATCCACAGCAATCTGCACCGTCTGAAGCTGCTTGACCTTGCCGATCTGTACGGTGATCCAGGTTCCCGCCACGCCGATCAGTGCAGTTACCAGTGCAACAAAAACCTGAACACCGCTTTCAATCAGGGCATTCACGATCATTTCCATGTTCTTTTCCTCCTTAAGTAACAATTTCCCAGGATGTTACTTCCTGGTAGATCTCTTCAATGAACGAATTTCCTTTCATGGCCTTGTACGCTTTGTACA
>CALWXQ010000036.1 GCA_944385545.1 uncultured Oscillospiraceae bacterium
TTCCAATGCTGTAAGACCACCCGCCATGGTGCGGGCAACAGGACTCGAACCTGCACGCTTTTGGCAGTGGAACCTAAATCCACCGAGTCTACCAATTCCACCATGCCCGCGTATTCTGTTTCCCTCCGCGTTTACACGGCCGGGGGGCCGCGGCGGAGGGGCTTGGGGATCCGCCCGCGGCAGCACAGGCGGATCCCGGCAGCGTTATTTTACCATGGGGGCCGGCGGTTGTCAATTGGTATGGATCAGTCTTTCCACTTGCTGATGAGGCTGCGGATCTGGGCGGTGAGCTTGGCGTTGTCCTTGTTGGTCTTGCCCCGGCGGGTCTTGACCAGGGCCAGCAGATCCTCCGCCGCCGCCAGCAGCTCGCCGTAGACCTGTCTGGCCCGCTGGCTGCCCTTGAAGGCTTCGGCGCGATCCAGCTTCACCCCTTCGGTGTACCGGGTCAGGCGGCCGGTGAGCAGGTCGTACTCCGTGCCGCTGTAGGGGGCGTGGGCCTGGTAGCCAAGGCCGTCCAGAATGGCCCGGAAGGCCTCGCAGCTTTCATCGTCGCCGTGGTTGACGAAGACCGTGCCGGGCTTGCGCTGGAAGGCGTCCAGCCAGTTCAGAAGGCCCTGCTGGTCGGCGTGGCCGGAGGTGCCGTGAAGGGTGGCGATTTCGGCGCAGACGGCGATTTCCTCCCCAAAGAGCTTCACGGAGGCGGCCCCGTCCTGGAGCTTCCGGCCCAGAGAGTTCTCGGCCTGGTAGCCTACGAACAAAATGATGCTCTCTTTGCGCCACAGGTTGTGCTTTAAGTGATGGCGGATCCGGCCGGCCTCGCACATGCCGCTGGCGGAGAGGATCACCTTGGGGGTGGGGTCGGCGTTAATCAGCTTGGATTCCTCCGAGGAGACGCTGAGGCGGACGCCGTCAGACCAGATGGGGTTGACCCCCTGACGCAGCACGGCCAATGTGGCCTCGTCAAAGCTGTCGGGATTGCATTGCAGGAAGATCCCCGTGGCCTCCACCGCCAGGGGGGAGTCCACATACACCGGAAAGCCCTCGTGGCCGGTGACCAGGCCCCGCTGCTTGATCTCCCGGATGGCGTAGAGCATCTCCTGGGTACGGCCCACGGCGAAGGCGGGGATCACCAGATTGCCGCCCCGATCCAAGGCCCGCTGGATGCACCCGGCCAGCTCCGCCACGGAGTCCCGGCGGCAGGTTTCGTGGAGGCGGCTGCCGTAGGTGGACTCGATGACCAGATAGTCCGCCTCCTCCACAGGCTGGGGATCCTTGATCAGAGGCTGGTTGGTATTGCCCACGTCGCCGCTGAAGACGATCTTCCGGGTCTGATCCCCCTCGGTCAGCCACAGCTCAATGGCGGCGGAGCCTAAGAGGTGACCGATGTCTGTCATGCGCAGGACGATCCCCTCGGCCACCCGCATGGCCTCCCGATACCGGCAGGGCCGGAACAGCCGGATGGCTGCCAGGGCGTCGTTGACGGTGTAGACCGGCTCCACCTTTTCCTCGCCGGCCCGCTCCGCCTTCCGGCTGCGCCACTGGGCTTCGGATTCCTGGATGTGGGCGGAGTCCCGGAGCATAATGTTGCACAGATCGCAGGTGGCTTCGGTGGCGTAAATCGGGCCGGAGAAGCCGTCCTTGCACAGCTTGGGCAGCATGCCGGAGTGGTCAATGTGGGCGTGGGTGAGGAAGACCGCTTCAATGGCGTTGGCAGGCACCGGCAGGGAAATGTTCTGGAACACATCCACGCCCTGCTCCATGCCGCAGTCCACCAGATAGTACCGTCCGCCTACCTCCAGCAGGGTGCAGCTTCCCGTGACCTCATGGGTGGCGCCGATGAATTGCACTTTCATAGCTTCACACCTCCGAATTGTGTTGGATACGATAACTATAGCACGAAATCCCCCGGGGGGCAAGGCTTCCGGGAAATCCTTTTCCGCCGGGGCAGAAATCTCCAGGCGTCCGCTGAAAAATGTCTCTAGGAAAACGGAAACAAATGTGCTATGATAGGTTCCAGAGGTGACCGATATGGAAGAAAATCGAAACGACCAAAGCCCGGAGTCCCGGGAGGGGGGCTATGAGCCGCGGCCGGCCTGGCAGGTATGGGCAGCCCGGGCGGGCCTGGTGATTGCCGTTTTATTTGTGATCGCCCAGGTGATCACCATCATCCGGGGTGGGATGTAATGCGGATTCTGGGGATCGATCCCGGCTACGGGATTACAGGCTTCGGCCTCATCGAGGCGGAGCGGGGACGCTACCGGCTGCTCAGCAGCGGCGTGATCACCACGCCTGCCAATACGGACTTTCCCTGGCGGCTGAGCGTGATCTATCAGGACATGGCCCAGCTGCTGCGGCAGGCCAAACCCGACCAGGTGGCGGTGGAGGAGCTGTTCTTCGGCCAAAACGCCACCACCGGCATCGGCGTGGCCCAGAGCCGGGGGGTGATTCTGCTGGCCATCCACCAGGCGGGGCTGCCGGTGGCGGAATATAAGCCCGTGCAGGTCAAGCAGTCCGTGGTGGGCTACGGCAACGCCACCAAGCACCAGGTTCAGGACATGACCAAGCGGCTGCTGAACCTCAGCGCCATCCCCAAGCCCGACGACGCGGCGGACGCCATCGCCATTGCCCTGTGCCATGCCCGCTCCAGCACATCTCTGCTGGGGCAGCTGCGCGCCGGGGACGCTTGATTAGGGAGGAAGTACCATGCTATACTATGTTTCCGGCGTTGTGACCGTGCTGGAGCCGGGGCTGGCGGTGATTGACTGCGGCGGCGTCGGCTACGGCTGCCGGATCACCGCCTATACCGCCGGCCAGCTGAGGCTGAACCAGCCGGCAAAGCTCTATATCACCGAGTGCGTCCGGGAGGACGCCTTCGACCTGTACGGATTTATCAGCCGGGAGGAGCAGCGCTGCTATGAGCTGCTCACCTGCGTCAACGGGGTGGGGCCAAAGGCGGCCATGGCCATTCTTTCCAGCGGCGGGCCGCAGAACTTCACCCTGGCGGTGATGACCGGGGACGAGAAGATGCTCACCGCCGCCCAGGGCGTGGGCAAGAAGATCGCCCAGCGGATCATCCTGGAGCTGAAGGACAAGCTGGGCGGCGGGACGGAGCTGGACTTCTCCGCCGGCCCAGGGGCGGCGGCCCCCCAGACGGGGAGCAATACCGCCCTGGCCTACGGGGCGCTGCAGGAGCTGGGCTACGCCCCGGCGGAGATCAGCGCCGCTTTGAAGGGCGCGGATCCCAACGCCTCCACCGAGGAGCTGGTGCGCCATGCCCTGCGGGCCATGGTAATGAAGCTTTGACCCGGACCATGGATTGGGGAGGATCACATCAATGAGTCTTGAATTTTCCCGGGAGCTGGACAGCCCTGTCATTTCTCCCACCTTCGCCCCCCAGGACGCGGGGGAGATCGGTCTGCGGCCGAAGCTGCTGGCGGACTACACCGGCCAGGAGAAGGCCAAAAGCAATTTATCCGTGTATATCGAAGCCGCCCGGCGGCGGCAGGAGCCTCTGGATCACACCCTGCTCTACGGCCCCCCCGGCCTGGGCAAGACCACCCTGGCCGGCGTCATTGCCAACGAAATGGGGGTGAGCATCCGGGTGACCTCCGGCCCCGCCATTGAAAAGCCCGGGGATCTGGCGGCGCTGCTCACCAACCTGAACCCCGGGGACATCCTGTTCATTGACGAGATCCACCGGCTTAACCGGGTGGTGGAGGAGATCCTGTACCCGGCCATGGAGGACTTCGCCATTGATATCATTGTGGGCAAAGGCCCCAGCGCCAACTCCATCCGCCTGGATCTGCCCAGGTTCACCCTGGTGGGCGCCACCACCCGGGCGGGGCAGCTGTCGGCGCCGCTGCGGGACCGCTTCGGGGTGAATCTGCGCCTGGAGCTGTACACCAAGGAGGAACTGGCCCGGATCGTCACCCGAAGCGCCGCCATTCTGGGCATGCCCATTGAGGCGGAGGGCGCTATGGAGATTGCCTCCCGGAGCCGGGGCACGCCCCGGATCGCCAACCGCTTCCTGCGCCGTGTCCGGGACTTTGCCGAGGTCATGGGCGACGGCACCATCACCCGGGAGGCCGCCGATCTGGCCTTGAAGCGGCTGGAGGTGGACAAGCTGGGCCTGGACAACATCGACCGGCGGATGCTCACCGCCATTATCCGCAACTATTCCGGCGGCCCTGTGGGGCTGGAGACTCTGGCGGCCACCATCGGCGAGGAGGCGGTGACCCTGGAGGACGTCTACGAGCCGTACCTGATGCAGCTGGGCTTTCTCACCCGCACGCCCAGAGGCCGCTGCGTCACCGCCCTGGCCTATGAGCACCTGCACATTCCCTATGAGGGACAGGCCCGGTTTTCCATTTGAGGAACCCCGCTGTTTCCCTTGAAAAAGTTGCGCAAACGGCGAAAGTCATCGGAAAAATTTTTAATAAACCATTGACAAATTGTGTCTACTTGTGTATAATCCGATTTGTGGCATTGTTTTCCACATAATTATTAACCCTGCGTTATAACATGTTTCTAAGTGGAGTTTCACGGGGCAACAACAAACCGAAGAGAGGTATTTCCAATGTACGAAGACAAGACTTTAGTGTGCAAAGAGTGCGGCAATGAGTTCGTGTTCACCGCCGGTGAGCAGGAATTTTACGCGGAGCGCGGCTTCCAGAACGAGCCCCAGCGCTGCAAGGCTTGCCGTGACGCTCGCAAGAACGCCACCCGCGGCCCCCGTGAATTCTTTACCGCCACCTGCGCCCGCTGCGGCGGCGAGGCCAAGGTGCCCTTCCAGCCCAAGTCCGACCGTCCTGTGTTCTGCAGCGAGTGCTTCGCCCAGATGCGGGCCAACGGCTGATCGCCACAACCGAAAAACGGGGCCGGCTTCCGGCCTCGTTTTTTTGCCTGCCGCTCCACAAACATGGCCGCCCCGAATTTCGGGGCGGCCTTAGACGAAGAAGCTTCGCAGAATTTGCCGCCGCAGCGGCAAAAAAGTTAAGGAACCTCTGAATAAATCGACAAGAGCTGATGTCGAGAGATTTTGGCACAGCCGAAAGTTCAAAAAGTGGAGGAATACTGTATGTATTTCCCACTTTTGTCAGCTGTACGGATGGGGCAAAAGATCCGGCATTCAGCCGAAGACGATTTATTCAGAGGTTCCTTAAAATCATTTTCTGCCGGGGCGCACCCCAGGGTGGTCTGTCTTGCCCCTTCGGGGCAATTCACCTTCTGTACCTGGCGGAAAATACCTCTCAGGCTGCTTTTTGTGGGAGTTGTGCGCCGTAGGCGCACAAGGAGTGCGCGCAGCTTACCTGCAACTCCTTTGCTGAAAAGCCCCGAAGGGGGTTTTCAACAGCTTAAGCGCCTGCGCCCGGGTCAACGGGAATACAGCATCGCCACTGCAGTCACCAGCAGCATGGCGGTAAGCATCATCTGAGCGACCATGGCCAATCCTCCCTTCTCAATTTCCGTCCGGAAGGGGACAGCCTTCCAGACGACTGTGTACCTGCAGCCGCAGACGCCGCAAGATCTCGGCGGTCTTCCGGGGGGACAGCCCCAACGCGTCGGCGATCTCCTGGGTGGTGTCCAGGTATAAGTACCTGCGGATGAAAATTTGGCGTTCTCCGGGAGGCAGGCCGTAAAACAGCGTGCCGATCCCTGCCTCGGCGCTTCCCAGCGTCCAGACCTGCCGGAGCAGTCCCGGGTCTTCCGGAAGCTCCGCGGCTTCCTTCCTCCCGGCGGCCATGGCGCTATGAATGCCGGAGCCCAGCTCTCGGATTAAGGCCAGAGCGCGCCGGCCCAGGGCCGGTATCTGGAATGAAAATTGTACATTGGCGTTACTCGTCATAGCGCATACCTCCTGTCTGGGACGGATCGAAAAACCGGCGATTGGGCCGGTGAAAAGCGATGTTTGTTAGCCCCTTTACTGATATAGTCGCTTTTTCTCGGCGTTGGTTGCGGGAGATCCAAAAATTTCTTTCTATAAGGAATACGTTTCTGCCCCGGAAAAGGTTTCATCACCGGGAAAATTTTTTCAAAGGCGGAAACGCCCGCCGGACACAGGGCAAACCTCCGAAGATAAACACTGCCCAGCCCGGGGATCCGGGCTGGGCAGTGGGGAACAGGGCCGTCAATGGGGGCGGCGCCGCCGGTTCCGGCGGGGTCAGTTCAGGTAGCTGCCGGTGAGGGAGGCCAGGGTGGCCTCCGCCCAGCTGTAGTTGGTCAGATAGCTGCCCTTAAAGGATTGGGCGGAGCCTTCCCCTCCGGCCAGATATTCGTACAGATCGCAGCGGATCCGCTCCGGGACGATCCGGCGCTTGCCGTCCACCGTCTCGACGATGTGGCTGATGCCGTATTCCTCCAGGATGTTTTTCAGCCGCAGCGCCACCTTGCGGTATCGGGCCAGGGTCACCTGGCTCACCGGTTCGTCCTCCCACAGGAAGCTGATGGCCTCCTGGGAGGTGATGAAGCCGCCCCGGCGATCCACCAGCAGCGCCAGCAGCTCCTTGGATTTCTGATTCCGGAAGGCGATGGGCTTATCCCCGATGAATACGTCAAAGTAGCCGAAGGTCCGCACATACACCTGGGCCGGTTCCCCCTGACCCGGCCGGCCTTCCGGCTGCTCCAGGCTGTAGAGCATCACGTAGCGCACCGGGGAATCTCCCGGGGACTTCTGGGAACAGATGGCCTTGATCCGGCGTTCGCTCTCGGTATTCAGGTCAAAGTAAGAGAATTCGCCTTCCCCGTTTTCCAACAGCGCCATGAACTGGCTGTAGGAGGCGTCGCTGCGGGCCACGAAGTCCCGGATGGGCGCCCCCTGACGCATCAGCTTCAGCCACTGCTCCCGGGAGTAGCCGAAGAATTGGCAGACGTTGTCGCTGGCGTAGAGGGGGGTGACCATCTCTCCGCGAAGCTCGAAGGCGGCCAGACCGTCGGTGAAGCGGAGCATCAGCTCCTGCATATTCTCCTTCAGGGAGGAATTTTCGCTGCGCAGCTGATCCACCTCACCCGCCTCCGGAACCCGGCGGCAGCAGAACCAGCTCACCGAATCCTCCATTTTCAGGAAGACGCCGTTGTACCGGACGGGGACGCCCTGGCGGTTCAGGGCGGTGTAGGAAATCCGGGGCGGCTGGCCCTCCTCCTGGCCGCTGGTGAAGAATTCCCGGAAGAAGGCCTCCACCCGGTTCTGATCCTCCCGGCATACCGTGTCCCGGATCCACCGGTAGGCCCCCTCCCGCATCTGCATGGGAAGATTCAGCAGGTAGGCGAAAACCGGGGAGTCCCCGGCGAACAGGCATTTGACGGTGCCGGCGGAGCGGTCAAAGGCGAAGATCAGGTCGTAGACGTCTGTCAGGGCCTTCAGATACCGCTGGGCCTGCTGCCGCAGCTTTTGCTGGTGGCGGTGGGTGACGTCCATGCACACGCTCTGGAATTCCTCCCGGCCCTGGGCGTTGACGGTTTTGGTGACCCAGCCGAACAGATGGGCCTGGGTTCCGTCCCAGCGCAGCACCGTGATCTCCCCGGCAATGGGAGCGCCCTTGCGGTAGACCCGGTTGAGATAACCGGCCATCCGCTGCCGCTCCTGGGGCGGGATCATCAGATACAGGCTCCCCTGGTACAGGGCGCTGGGCTCCGCGCCGCCGTCCTCCTCCGGAGGCAGGCGCAGAATGGCCTTCATCTGCTGATTGATGTAGGTGAGCCGGGGCTGGGCCTCGCAGGTGTATTTCAGGAAGCCGCAGGGGGCGGTGTCGTTGAGGTATTGCAGGTTCTGGCTTTCGCTTTTCAGCTGGGTGATGTCGGTAAGGACGCTATCGCATACCATGGTGCCGTCGGACAGACGGCTGGAGGTGAGATCGTCATTGACATACAGCTCCCGCCCGGACGCTGTCAGCAGCCGGTAGCACAGGGTTTTGGTTCCCGGCTCCCGGGCCAGGGCGGCCAGGGCGGCCAAATAGGCCTGCCGGTGGGCCGGATGCACATGGGGCAGATACCGGTCCTCCCTCCGGCTGACCAGGTCTTCCGGTTCGCGGCCCAGCATCCGCCCTAGGTTACGGCTGGCAAAGCAAAGGCCCGCTGGCTCCGTCAGCACGTAGCGGTGAAAGCCGGTAATATGGTCGTTTAAGATCCGGTCAGGCTGTTCCATCCAATCGTTCATAGCTGCTCCTATCCGGTCAAAGGCATAACCGCCCGGTGATCCTGAGGTCGTCCTTTTCAGTATACCACAGATCCCATCCGCCGTCAAAGGGGAATGACCGCTGCCCTGCTCTTACCCCCCAGGGGCGCTCAGAGAGGGCGGGCCTGCCACAACGGGACGAGGCAAGGGGTGCTCAGAATGGGCATTGGGGGCGAAAACGCGGGGCGGCACAGCGTTTGCTGTGCCGCCCCGCTTTTTGGCGGTGTGAATCCGGCGGAGGTTGGGATCAGGCTTTTTCCGCGGCCTCTACCACGTGCTTCATCAGCACGGAGGTGGTGACGGAGCCTACGCCGCCGGGTACGGGGGTGATGGCTTCCACGATTGGCTCCACCTCGTCGAACTTGGCGTCGCCGGCGATGCCGCCCTTGCCGCCCTTGGCGTTGATTTTCTCCGGATCCCAGTTGATGGATACGTCAATGACCACCTGGCCGGGACGGACGAAGTCCGCGGTGAGGGAGTTGAGCACGCCGGCGGCGGAGACGATGATGTCGGCGTTCCGGCAGATCTGAGCAGTATTGACGGTGCGGGTGTGGCAGGTGGTGACGGTGGCGTTCTTGCCCATGAGCATCATTCCCGCGGGCTTGCCCACCACCAGGGAGCGGCCGATGACCACGGCGTTTTTGCCCTTGCAGTCAATGCCGTAGTAGTCCAGGATCTCCATGCAGGCGGCGGGGGTGCAGGGAGCGTAGCCCAGGTCGGACAGGCCCTCGAAGACGCCGGCGTTGGACATGTGGGTCATGCAGTCCACGTCCTTCTTCGGATCCAGGCGGTTGCAGATCTCGTTCTGATCCGCTTTCAAATGCTTGGGCAGGGGCCGGAACATGAGCACGCCGTGGATGGTCTCGTCGGCGTTGACCTGGTCGATAACGGCCAGCACGGCCTCCTTGGAAGCGTCGGCGGGCAGCGTGAACTTCTTGACGTTCACGCCCACCAGCTCGGCCCGCTTGGTAGCGCCCTTTTCATAGGACAGGTCGGAAGGATCCTCGCCTACCCGGATGATGCCCAGGGTGGGGACGACGCCCTTTTCCACCAGGGCGGCGGTGCGCTTTTGCAGATCGGCGTTCAGGGCGTCGGTAACTTCCTTGCCCAGCAGCAGCTTTGCCATGTGTATTGTTCCTCCAAATGATAGATTGTGTTACTGACCGAAACCGGCTTTGACTGTGTTGAAGATCTCGTCGGCCATGGCGCAGTATTTGCTGAGCATGGCGTTGGCCTTGGCGTTCAGGGCCTCGGCGGTGTCCCGGTTCTTCAGGCTCTTGGTGTTGATGAACACGTTCAGGGAAGCGGCCTGAAGGGCGGCCTTGCAGCAAACCGCGCCGCAGCCGGCGTCGGAGACAGCCAGACGGCTGCCCTTGGCGGCAAAGACGGCGATGCAGTCCAGGGCCTGGCAGCACAGCTCCATGATCTTCATGGGGGTGCCGCAGGCGATGATGGTGGCTTCCTCCATGACCTTGTCCCGGTTGGGGTCGTCCTTGGGAATGCCGTAGGCCTTGGCCAGGGGCAGGAAGTTCACTTCGTCCGCCTCCACCTGATCCAGCAGCTGCTTTTGCAGGGCGTCGCAGCTGGCCTTCAGGGCGATGATCTCCGCCTCCACGTCGGCGTACTTCTTCTTGCCCACGGTCAGAGAGCCTACCATGTTGCCCAGAGCGGTGCCGATGGCGCCCACCAGGGCGGCCGCGCCGCCGCCGCCGGGGGCGGGAGCGCTGGATGCCAGCACCTCCACAAAGGCGCGGCAGGATTCCATAGTCATATCCATAAGTCGTAATTCCTTTCTTTCATGGGGAAAAAGCACAGGCGGGGAGCCGCCTGTGCTTTTGGCTTCGGTGGGGATCAGAACAGGCCGGAGACCTTGCCGGTTTCGGTGTCCACGTCTACCCGGCGGTAAGCGGGATCCGCGGCGGTGCCGGGCATCATGGAGATGGTGCCGGCCATGGGGCACAGGAACTTGGCGCCGCCGTACTCCAGGATGTCCCGGATGGCCAGCCGCCAGCCGGTGGGAACGCCCTTCTTGGTGGGATCGTCGGAAAGGGACAGATGGGTCTTGACCATCATGGTGCAGTAGTCGGCGTACTTGGGATCGGACTCGAAGCGCTTGGCCTTCTCCACAGCCAGGGGGGCCCAGTCAACGCCGTCGGCGCCGTAGACTTCCTTGGCGATCAGATCCACCCGCTGACGCAGGGGCATATCCAGCTCGTACAGGAACTTCAGGTTCACCGGCTCCTCGCAGGCCTCCACAACGGCCTGGGCCAGCTCCACGGCGCCCTCGCCGCCGTAGCGCCAGTGGTTGGACTCGGCGCAGCGGACGCCCTTCTCGGCGCACAGCTTCTTCAGCAGGGCGATCTCCGCGTCGGTATCGGTGTAGAACCGGTTGATGCAGACCACGGGGTTGATGCCGGACTTCTTAATGGTGTTGACGTGATGGAACAGGTTGCAGGTGCCCTTCTCCAGCAGTTCCAGGTTCTCCTCGGTGTACTCCTTGGGCAGGGGGGCGCCGGGGGTGACCTTGGGGCCGCCGCCGTGCATCTTCAGGGCGCGCACCGTGGCCACCAGCACGGAAACGTTGGGGGTCAGGCCGGACAGACGGGTCTTGACGTTCCAGAACTTCTCGAATCCGATGTCGGCGGCGAAGCCGGACTCGGTGACGTGGTAATCAAACAGCTTCAGCGCCAGCCGGTCGGCAATGACGGAGGACTGGCCGATGGCGATGTTGGCGAAGGGGCCGGCGTGGATCAGCACGGGCTGATGCTCTACGCTGTAGCACATGGTGGGGTTGATGGTGTTGCGCATCCAGGCGGTCATGGCGCCGGCAACATCCAGATCCTCACAGGTTACAGGCTCGCCGCTGCGGGAGTAGGCCACAACGATCTTGCCGATGCGCTGGCGCAGATCCTTCAGATCCCGGGCGACGGCCAGAATGGCCATCAGCTCGGAGCCTACGGCGATGCCGAACTTGGACTCCATCATAAAGCCGTCCAGACGGCCGCCGATGCCGATGATGATGTTGCGCAGGGACTGGGCGCAGAAGTCGATGATCCAGCCCATCTCCACCCGCTTGGGGTCGATGTCCAGACGCTTCAGGCCCCGCTTGGCCAGCCACTCGTCGTTGTTGTTGCGCTCGTGCTGCATACGGGCGGTCAGAGCAACCATGGCCAGGTTGTGGGCGTTCATAATATCGTTGATGTCGCCGGTGAGGCCCAGGGAGAACTCGGTCATGGGCATGAGCAGCGCGTTGCCGCCGCCGGCGGCGGTGCCCTTGACGTTCATGGTGGGGCCGCCGGAGGGCTGACGCAGAGCGCCGCCGACGTTCTTGCCGATGTAGCCCAGACCCTCGATCAGGCCCAGAGAAACGGTGGATTTCCCTTCGCCGAAGGGGGTGGGGGTAATGGCGGTGACTTCGATGAACTTGCCATCGGGCTTGTCCTTCAGACGGTTCATGACCTTGATGAAGTCGATCTTGGGGGTCTTGCCGTAGGGAATGATCTCATCCGGCAGAAGTCCCAGCTTTTCCCGGAAATAGTCCACGGGAGGCAGGGCCTTTTCCGCTTCCTCAGCGATCTGCCAGTCCTTGTAGACGGTGGGATCCAGGGTCACGCGACCGGTCTTTTCGTCTACATACTTGCCGTCAACGAACGAAATTGCCATAGTGTTGTTTCCTCCTTAAGGAATGCTCCCCGGGCCTTTAACTACCCGTGGGAGATGGTGTGATTTCGGCCCCGTGCTTCCAACCGAAGCAACACCCGGCGCCATATCGATAATGAATTATCGGTACAAACGAATTGTATCACCCTTTTTTTCATCCGTCAACCAAATTTCCGAAAACCCCGGGGTGGGGCTGTTTTTCGTAAAAATCGACCAAAACCGGTTTTTTCATGGGAAGATTTTCCGGGGGTTTTTGTGCACAATTTTCATGTCCCGGAACGGCTCATTGGGTCTTTACGGTGACCCGGGCGTTGTCCCGGATCAGCTGCATGGCCTTGGCGGTCAGGACGCTGCGCACCACGGCGGCTTCGAAGGCCGCGTCGTAGTGGGGCTTGAGCTGCTCCAGGGTCATGTTGTTCCGGCGGCAGATCAGGGCCACCGCCTGGCCGATGTCCTCCTTGGTGGCCTCCAGGTTCTCCATGCTCACCACCTGCTCCACCGCCGCCTGGAGCCGAACCGCGGTTTCCGCCTCCGCCCGGCTCTCCTCCCGAAGCTGTTCCCGGGTGGTGTTCATAAACCGGCAGTACATGTCCAGCGTCAGACCCTGGCTGCTCAGCTGGGCCTCCAGATTCCCCATCTGCTCATCCAGCTGCCGCTGCACCTGGCTTTCGCTGGGGGTAAAGCCCAGACTGGCGGCGGCCTGGCGCAGCAGCCGGTCCTGCAAATCCATTTCTCCCCGCTGGTCGGTGTAGTCCTGAAGGCTTTGGGCCAGCTTTTGGCGCATCTGCTCCAGGGATTCGCAGCCGCCTACCTCCTTGGCAAAGGCGTCGTCCAGCTCATAGGGGGTCTTGACCCGGATCTCGTGGAGCTTGCAGCGAAATTCCGCCGGCTTGCCGGCCAGCTCCCCGGCGTGGTAGTCCGCCGGGAAGGTGACGTGAACCGTGACCTCCTCTCCCGGCACCTTATCCACCAGCTGCTCCTCGAAGCCGGGGATGAAGGCGCCGCTGCCCAGGGTCAGGGTCTGCTTCTGGGCGGTGCCTCCGGCGAAGGGACGGCCTTGGCAGAAACCGGCGTAGTCCAGAACCACCTCGTCCCCCAGTTGGGCGGGGCGGTCGGTGACGGCCAGGATCCGGGGAGACTGCTGCCGCAGCCGCTGCAGCTGCTTGTCCACTTCTTCTTGCGTAACGATGTGTCGCTCCAATGTGGCCTCTAGGCCACGGTATACAAAGCCCATAAGCGCCTCCTGATGGTTCAATGGGAATCGGCCGGGGCTTCCACCTGGAAGGTAAGCGCCACCGGCTGGGTCTGGTCTGTGGAAATGGTGAGCCGTACGCTGCCGGACTGGGCGCAGGTGCGGATATAGGTGCCGGTCATGCCGCCCTCGGCGCAGACCACATCCGGGCCTACCAGTACCGCCGGGCCTTCCAGGCGCAGCCGCACCGGGATCTGGGCGTAGGGGGCGGGGTTGCCGTTCTCGTCCAACAGGCGGATGCGCACCGCGGCCATATCGTAGGAAGCGCCTTCCACCAGCCGGGTATGGCTGGGAACGGCTTGCAGGTGGAGCCGGGCGCTGGGCCGGAAGGTCAGGGTGCTGACCACCGCTCCGTCCTTCTCGCCTTCCAGCCGCCAGACCGTGGCGGCGCCTCCCCAGTTGCCCACGTAGGCACCGTAGAGGGCCATGGCATCGCGGAAGCTCAGGCGGTAGCGGGTCATGGCGTAGCCGATTTTGGCCCGATCCTTCAGATCCAGGCCGTTCAGCCCCTTCTTCCGGATGGCCAGCAGGCACTGGCGCAGAAGCTCGGCCTTCTGATGATCGAAGCCCTCCTGGGTCTGGAGCAGGCAGCCGATGGGATCGTCCAGATTCAGCGGCGGATGGGGAAGCCCCGGGAAGTCCGCCTTGGACAGCTTGGTGACGAAGCGGTCGTTTTTGTACAGGGAAACGCTGTCGGCGTTGCTGAACACCGTCAAATCCCCGATCTGGCCCCCGGGATAATCGCCGATGTCCATGCAGCCGCTCAGGGCCAGCACCGGACTGTGATCCCCCTGGCTGGCGTAGAGGGCGGCGGCGGGCTTGGGGTTGCGGAAGGCGTCCAGCACGCCGTGGTAGCAAACCCGATCCCCGGAGCCGAAGTCCTTATGGGTGGGATAGTCGAACATGCACCAGCCGAAGCATCCGGCGTGCTCGCCGTCGGCGGCGGAATCGCTGAGCACCCGGGCGTGGCGCAGGGCGTGATCCTGCCGCCGCTGCCAGGGATCCCAGGCTTTGGTGGGGAACATGTGGCCGCTGTGCTCCGAGATCAGCAGGGCCTTGCTCCTGTCGGCGATGAGATCCTTTTTCGGGCGGCAGCCGGGGTTGCCGCCGGTGTGGGAAAAGTCGTTGAAGGCGCATACGTCCTCCAACAGGCTGCTTTTGTCGATGTAGCGGACGCCGGAGGTGGGACGGCTGGGATCCAGCTCCCGGGCGGCGGCGTTGGTGCGCAGGTACAGCCCGTCGTCGTCCTGGCTCTCGTTGATCCGCACGCCCCAGAGGATGATGCTGGGGTGGTTGCGGTATTGCAGCACCATTTCCCGGGTGTTTTCCACCGCCTGATCCTTCCACCCGTCGTCGCCGATGTGCTGCCAGCCGGGGATCTCCGTGAATACCAGCAGACCCAGCTTATCGCACTGGTCGATGAAATAGTGGCTCTGGGGATAGTGGGAGGTGCGCACCGCCACGCAGCCCAGCTCCTCCTTCAGGATCCGGGCGTCCTCCCGCTGGAGCCGCTCCGGTACGGCGTAGCCCACATAGGGCCAGCACTGGTGGCGGTTCAGGCCCCGCAGGAAGGTTTTCTTCCCGTTGAGGTAGAAGCCGTCCGCCTGGAACCGGATCACCCGGAAGCCTGTCTTCACCTTCTGGCAGTCCAGCTCCCGGCCGTCCTTCAAAAGGCGAACCTGGCAGGTGTAGCGGACGGGATGCTGGGTATCCCAGGGCTTTACCCCGGGGCAGGGCAGCTGCGCCGGCTGTCCTGCCGGGAAGGTGTCCCGGGCAATGAGCCGCCCGCCCTTGGTTACGGATACCTCCAGGGAGCAGCCGTCCTCCCCGTCCACCGTGGCCTCCAGGCGCAGCTTGTCCAGGGTGGGAGTGGTGATGTACAGGTCTTGCAGATAGGTCTGCTCCCGGATATCCAGCCAGGCCTCCCGGTACAGACCGCCGTAGGTCAGATAGTCGATGACATAGCCGAAGGGCGGAACCTCCGGATTCTCCCGGGTGTCCAGCCTGACGCAGACCAGATTGTCCTGGCCCAGGGTCACATGATCCGTGATTTCCACCCGGAAGCCGGTGTAGCCGCAGCGGTGGCTGCCCACCTCCCGGCCGTTGACATAGACGGTGGCGATATGGCCCGCGCCGTCAAAGCGCAGGAACAGCCGCTTCCCCGCCAGTTCCTGCCCCAGGGACAGGCGGCGGCGGTAGCCGCAGATCATTTGGTAATCTTCGCTGTCGGCGTAATGCAGGGGCAGCTCCCGAACGGTGTGGGGCAGCCGGACGGCTTCCCCCTGGCCCTGGCCCCGGAGAAAGGCCTCCGACCATTCCGGGGTGAACTGCCATTGGTCGCATAGACTTTGAAGCATAGCTTCCTCCTTAAATCAATCTATCGGTTCTCCCGGAAAAAACGCCGGGGCGTACCCCGGCGAAGAGAATCCTCCCACCGGGGGAGTGATGGGTTATGGCTGTTGAGAGCCCTTACTTGGTGCCGAAGATCCGGTCGCCGGCGTCGCCCAGGCCGGGGACGATGTAGGCGTGCTCGTTGAGCTTCTCGTCACAGGCGGCCAGGTACACCTCCACGTCGGGGTGGGCCTCCTGGACGGCCTTGATCCCCTCGGGACAGCCGATGATGTTCATCATCACAATGTTCCGGCAGCCCCGGGCCTTCAGGAAGTTGATGGCGGCCACGGCGCTGCCGCCGGTGGCCAGCATGGGATCCACCAGGAACACCACCCGGCTGCCGATGTCCTCAGGCAGCTTGCAGTAGTATTCCACAGGCTTGTGGGTCTGAGGATCCCGGTACAGGCCGATGTGGCCGATTTTGGCCGAGGGGATCAGGGAGACCATGCCCTCCACCATGCCCAGGCCCGCCCGGAGCACCGGCACAATGGCCAGCTTCTTGCCGGAGAGCATCCGGCAGGTGGCGGTGGCCAGGGGGGTTCGAACCGTGACCTCCCGGGTGGGCAGGTTCCGGGTGGCCTCGTAGCACATCAGGCCGGCGATCTCGCCCACCACTTCCCGGAATTCCTTCACCGGGGTTTTCTCATTGCGCAGAATTGCCAGCTTGTGCTGGATCAGAGGATGATCCAAAACATGTACCTTTGTCATGACGATGCTATCTCCTTTTTCTATTGTATATTAGTCGTTTGCAAAATTCAAAAAACCTTGAAAATCAAGTGCTTTCGCCATGAGCAGTAGCGGCTTTTTCTCCGCACTTCTCACCTTGTCATCGTCAAAAGAGTTTTACAATTCCCTTTTGTAGCCAACAGAAATTCTCTCCTCAATGAGGGAATTGACGCTAAAATTTCTATTCAATTTTCATTTTTTCTGACTTTTACAATCGCCTACTATTGTATATCCATGGATCTATGCAAAAGCCCGCCTGGGGCTTTGGGGACAAACACGGCGCCCTACCGGATGGCCTGCCGCTCCAGCCGTTCCCGCTCGGCCTGGCTCAGCCGCAGGTAGTTGGGAACCAGATCCCCGCCGTCGCCGGGATCTCCCGCGGCAATCCGGGCCTGGGCCGCCAGGGCCACGCCCACCGCCTGCTGGTGCATCCGGTGCTCCGGGGGCAGGATCAGGTTTGGCAGGCTTTCCCCCAAGGCGCGGTAGGTCAGCAGACTTCCGTCTCCCACCAGATAAACGGGGCC
This sequence comes from uncultured Oscillospiraceae bacterium, assembly GCA_944385545.1. Taxonomy (GTDB): domain Bacteria; phylum Bacillota; class Clostridia; order Oscillospirales; family Oscillospiraceae; genus Faecousia. Next base: position 16,724 of record CALWXQ010000036.1, read on the forward strand.
GTCCAGAGCCGTCAGCTCCCGGCCCAGCTCCTCCAGGGAAACGGCCCGATCCTCCCGGATCCGGCGGCAAGCGCCCCGGCTCACGGAGAACAGGGCGTTATATACCTGGCTCCGCCGGGCGTCCATCACCGGACATACATACCCCTGCCAGGTTCCCAAGGACAGGGCCATGGCCTCCAGGGTGGACACGCCGTAGCAGGGGATCTCCTTGCCCCAGGCAAAGCCCTTGGCTGCCGCCATGCCGATGCGCACGCCGGTGAAGGAGCCGGGGCCGGCGGCCACGGCCACGGCCTGAACCTGGCCCGGCTCCAGAGCGCACTGGCTCAGCAGATCCCGGGCCATGACCAGCAGGGTCTGGCTGTGGGTCAGGCCGGAGTTGTGGTAGCTCTGGGCCAGAAGGCATCCGTCCTGGAGCAGGGCCACAGACGCGGCCTTGGCGCTGGTCTCAAAGGCTAAGATCCGCAATTGGCCCACCTCCTTCTATGGTGATCCGCCGGGACTCCGGCCCGGTCTTTTCTATGGCGACGATGATGGGATCCTCCAGAGCGTCCCAGACGTTTTCGCTCCACTCCACGGCGCACACCCCGCCCCGGCACAGATAGTCCTCCCAGCCGATGTCGAACAGCTCGTCGGCGGAGCCTAAGCGGTACATATCAAAGTGGAACAGGGGGAGCCTGCCCCCTAAGTATTCGTTGACAATGGTGTAGGTGGGGCTGGTCACCGGATCCGGGTACCCCAGGCCCCGGGCAAGGCCCCGGGTGAAGGCGGTTTTCCCCGCTCCCAGATCTCCCCGGTAGGCCACCACCGCTCCGGGGGACAAAACCCTTGCCAGAGCCGCCCCGATGGCCTCGGTGCGCTCCGGCCCGTCAGATTGAAACTGCATATGCATAAACCTCAAATCAAGGGAAAGAAGCTATTGGCTGTTTTTCAGCTTTTCCGCCTGGTCGGCAGTGGCCAGGGCGTCGATCAGTTCGTCCAGATCCCCGTCCATCACCGCGTCGATGCGGTACAGCGTCAGGTTGATCCGGTGGTCGGTGACCCGGCCCTGGGGAAAGTTGTAGGTGCGGATGCGCTCGTTGCGCATGCCGGTGCCTACCTGGCTGCGGCGCATGCCGGTAATCTGGCTGCTGAGCTTCTCCTGCTCCATCTGGTAGAGCTTGCTGGCCAGCATCCGCATGCATTTCTCCCGGTTTTGCAGCTGGCTGCGCTCCTCCTGGCAGGCGGCCACCAAGCCCGTGGGCTTGTGAATCAGCCGCACGGCGGAGGAGGTCTTGTTCACGTGCTGGCCCCCGGCGCCGCTGGCCCGGTAGACCTGCATTTCGATATCCCCGGGGTTGATGGACACATCCACTTCCTCCATCTCCGGCAGCACCGCCACCGTGGCGGTGGAGGTGTGCACCCGGCCGCCGGACTCCGTCTGGGGCACCCGCTGCACCCGGTGAACTCCGGACTCATATTTCATCCGGGAGTAGGCCCCCCGGCCGGTGATGAGGAAGTCCGCCTCCTTCACGCCGCCCAGCTCCGTCTCGGAGTAGTTCATCAGTTCCACAGACCAGCCCCGGCGGGCGGCGTACATGGTGTACATCCGGTACAGGCTGTGGGCGAACAGGGCGCTCTCCTCCCCGCCTACGCCGCCCCGGATCTCCACGATGACGTTTTTTTCGTCGTTGGGATCCTTGGGCAGCAGCAGGATCCGCAGCCGCTCCAGCAGCGCCTCGCTCTGGGTCTTGGCCTGGGCGAAGGTCTGCTGGCACAGCTCCTTCAGCTCCGGATCCGCCATCAGCTCCTGGGCCTCGGCCATGTCCTGCTTGGCCCGGAGATAGCTCCGGTACGTCTGCACCACCGGCTCCAGATCGTTTTTCTCCCGCAGGAGCCTGGCGGCTTTGTTGGGATCGGCGTAAAAATCCGGCTGCTCCGACCGGGCGCAAAGCTCTTCGTATTTATTTTGGACAGCTTGCAGCTGTTTCAGCATAGACATTCTCCGTATCTTCCAAAATGGGGGAAATTACTCAGGGATTCGACATTTTTCCAGACATAATCCCGAAGTCCCCGGGCAAGTTAATTGCGGCGGAACACAGGGAAGACGCGGCGGTTTTGCCCCGGCTGTCCATGGAATTGTTCCGGGCGAATCAGACAAATTCGCTTCAAAGGGCGTATTCTCCGCTCTTTAGTATATCCCATTTTTCACCGGCAGTCAATGAACAATTGCCGGGATCCCGGAAAGGTTGTGATGTCCATGCGGCGAGCGATTGCTGTGCTGCTGTGCGCCGTGGTGCTGGCGCTGCCCGCCCGGGGGGCGGAAACGGAAAAATACGTGGCGCTGACCTTTGACGACGGCCCCTCGGGGAAGTATACCCGGGCCTTGCTGGACGGCCTGTACGACCGGGGGGTGAAGGCCACCTTCCTGCTGTGCGGCTACCGGGTGAAGGATTATCCGGACATCACCCAGCGCATTGTGGACGAGGGCCACGAAATCGGCTTCCACGGCTATTCCCACAAGAATATGTCCCAGCTCAGCCGCCGGGACATCGCCTCGGAGCTGATTGATATGGAGCAGCTCCTCCCCGCCGGGTGCAGGCCCCGGTTCCTGCGCCCTCCCGGCGGCTGCTGCTCCGACCCGGTGCGCCAGGTGGCTAAGGCCCGGCAGCTGGCGATTCTGGGCTGGTCGGTGGATCCCAGGGACTGGGCCACCCGGGACGTTTCGCCGGTGGAGAAGAAGGTGCTCCAGCAGGTGAAGGATGGGGACGTGGTGCTGCTGCACGACATGTCCGACTCCTCGGTGAAGGCGGCGTTGGACATTGTGGACGTGCTGCTGGAGCAGGAGTATGAGATCGTCACCGTATCCCAGCTGGCCCGGAAACGGGGGGTGTCCCTACAGCCGGGGAAGCTGTATTCCTCCTTCCCGCCCCGGGAAGAATAAAAACCTCCCGGTTTCGCCTGACGAAACCGGGAGGTTGGGGAAAAGACGGTTATTTCTCGTAGCCGGGCTTGCCCAGGAGCTGGAACATGTTCCGCTTGTACAGCTCCACGCCGGGCTGGTTGAAGGGGTTGACCCCCAGGATGTAGGCGGACACGCCGCAGCACAGCTCCAGGAAGTAGAACAGCTCGCCGACCTTGCGGTCGTTCAGCTCGCCGGCGTCAATGGTAATCACCGGCACGCCGCCGTCCACGTGGGCGGCCACGGTGCCTAAGTATGCCTTCTCGTCCACGAAGTCCAGGGCCTTGCCCTCCAGGTAGTTCAGGCCGTCCAGATTCTTCCAGTCGGTGCCGATGGTGTAGGTCTGGGCGGGGGCGTCGAAGCGAACCATGGTCTCGAAGATGTTCCGCTGGCCCTGCTGGATCATCTGGCCCAGGGAGTGCAGGTCGGCGGTAAACTCCGCGGTGACGGGGAAGATGCCCTTGCCGTCCTTGCCCTCGGACTCGCCGAACAGCTGCTGCCACCAGCCGCCGAACATCTTAAAGCCCGGCTCGAAGGACTCGAAGATCTCCAGCACCTTGCCGTTGCGGTACAGCAGGTTCCGCACCGCGGCATACTGCCAGACGGGGTTTTCGAAAGAACGCAGATCATAGTGCTCCTTGGCGTCGGCGGCGCCGTTCATCATTTCCATGATGTCAATGCCGGCCACAGCCAGAGGCAGCAGACCCACCGCGGTGAGCACGGAGTACCGGCCGCCTACGTTGGGGGGGATTACGAAGGTTTCCCAGCCCTCCTCGGTGGCCATTTGGCGCAGGGCGCCCTTGCAGGGGTCGGTGATGGCGTAGATGCGGCCCTTGGCGCCGTCGGTGCCGTACTTGCGCTCCAGCATCCAGCGCAAGGCCCGGGTGGCGATGGCAGGCTCGGTGGTGGTGCCGGACTTGGAGATGATGGCGATGGAGAAGTCCTTGTCCTCCAGCAGCCGGGTCAGCTCGTTCCAGTGCCGGGTGCTCAAGCCGTTGCCGGCGAAGAAGATCTGGGGATTGCCCTTGCCCTTGCCGATGTTGTGGTTGGGGCCTTGGAGCAGCTCAATGGCGGCCCGGGGGCCTAAGTAGGAGCCGCCGATGCCGATGACCACGAACACGTCGGAATCGCCGCGGATTTTGGCGGCAGCCTGCTGGATCCGGGTGATCTCCTCGGTAGGCTTCCGGACGGGCAGATCCAGCCAGCCCAGGAAATCATTGCCGGGGCCGTCCCCGTCGGTGAGGGTAGCGTGGGCGGCGGCGACTTCCTTTTCCATACCCAAAAGATCGGGCAGAGACAGCTGCCCCCATACATTGGAAATATCAACTTTGATCATTTTTTGATAACACGTCCTTTCGGTTTTTGGTGAAGTGTCATATATAGTTTACCGCATAATCAGGCGAAACGCAAGCCCCGTGATAAAATTCAAGGAAAATATGCCGGTATCCGGGGGCGGAGGGCCGGACGCCCCCCCGCCCGATTCCCTTCGCCGTTCCGGGTAAACCCGGAAATACCCCCAGCGGAAACCACGGCGAAAGATAAAGAAAAAAATTCCGGAATTTGCGGTTGACTTTCCGGGAAATTGTGGTATAATAAACCCTGCTCCGACATGGAGGCATAGCTCAGCTGGTTAGAGCGCATGCTTCACACGCATGAGGTCACAGGTTCGAGTCCTGTTGTCTCCACCAAGCGCACCGGCGCTGAGGAAAGTTCCCTTGGCAGTCTGGTCGCTTATAGAGGATTAGTGTAACGGTAGCACACCGGACTCTGACTCCGTTCGCGGGGGTTCGAATCCCTCATCCTCTGCCAACAAAAAAGACCGCCGCAAGGCGGTCTTTTTTGTTGGCCTCGGAAGGGGATTCGAACCCATCCAATGCATCGTGCCGGTGGCACGATGCTT
>CALWXQ010000037.1 GCA_944385545.1 uncultured Oscillospiraceae bacterium
TCATTTACTATGGCTTTCACTCCCAAGACGGCTCCCTACAGCGGCAAGATCAACGCTGTGACCCTGGGCACCGGTGACAAGGCAGTTGTCATCGGCGGCCAGAACGTGATGCCGTTTTACACCTTCGACGCACCCATTGAACACGCGCCCAAGATCGGTGTGGAGATCTCCGACGCCGCCTGCCAGTGGGACGCTCCCGCTTTGAAGGAGTTCTATGCCGGATGCGCCACCATGGCCGACTACGCCAAGAAGGCCGCGTCCATGCCCGGCGCCGACTTCCTGTGCCTGCACTTTGAGTCCGCCGATCCCAACGGCGCCAACCGCTCCGTTGCCGACTGCGTATCTGACGCCAAGGCCGTAGCCGAGGCTGTTTCCATGCCCATCGTGATTATGGGCTGCAAGAACCTGGAGAAGGACGGCGAGCTGTTCTCCAAGATCGCCGAGGCTCTGCAGGGCAAGAACATTCTGGTTCTGTCCGCCAGAAGCGAAGACTACAAGACCGTAGGCGCTTCCGTTGCCCTGGCCTATGGGCAGAAGGTGGGCGCTGAGACCGCCGACGACATCAACCTGGCAAAGCAGCTGAACATCATGCTCAAGGGCCTGTCCATCCAGCCGGAGAACATTGTGATGAACATCGGCACCGCCGCCGTCGGCTACGGCTACGAGTACGTCGCCTCCACTCTGGATCGTGTCCGTCTGGCCGCTCTGGCCCAGTCCGACGCCGACCTGCAGATGCCCATCATCGCTCCCGTGTCCACCGACACCTGGGGCGTGAAGGAATCCTCCGCCACCGAAGAAGATGAACCCACCTGGGGCAGCCGGGAAGAACGGGCCATCGAGATGGAAGTTTCCACCGCCGCCGCCAACCTCACCGGCGGCGCCGACGCTGTGATCATGCGTCATCCCGCCGCGGTGGCCACCATCAAGAAGTTCATTGAAGAACTGATCTGAGGAAGGAGGAACATACAATGGCTTTAAAAGGTCTTGATATTTTTAAGCTGTCTCCCAAGAAGAACTGTAAGGAGTGCGGCAGCCCCACCTGTATGGCATTCTGCATGAAGGTGGCCCAGGGCGCTGCGTCCATCGACAAGTGTCCCTACTTCTCCGACGAGGCCAAGGCAATGCTCAACGAGCAGACCGCGCCTCCCATGAAGACCATCACCGTGGGCGAGCACAAGCTGGGCGGCGAAACCGTCCTGTACCGCCACGAGAAGACCCTGGTCAATAAGACTCTGTTCGCTGTCAGCGTCAGCACCGCCATGACCGCCGAGGAAGTTGACGCCAAGCTGGCGGAAGCCCAGAAAGTGGACTACGAGCGCATCGGCGAGCGGATGTATGTGGAGTTCCTGTTCGTCTCCAACACCCAGGCCGACCCCGCCGTCTATGCCGCTCTGGTGCAGAAGGCTGCCGCCACCGGTCGCAGCCTGGTTCTGGAGTGCTGGGATGTGGAATGCGCCAAGGCCGCTCTGGCCGTAGCCGGCAAGAACGTGATCCTGGACGGCGCCACCGCCGCCAACTGGGAAGCCATGAACGCCGTTGCCACCCAGGCCGGCGTGGTGCTGGGCGTGTACGGCGAGAGCCTGTCCGACCTGTACGACACCGTCAAGAAGCTGGAAGGCGCCGGCAATAAGAACCTGGTGCTGGATGTCACCGGCAAGACCGCCAAGGAAACTCTGGCCAACGCCGTTCTGGTGCGCCGCACCGCTTTGAAGGACGGCGACCGTTCCTTCGGCTATCCCTCCATCGTCAACCTGGCCCGGATCGCCGCCGGCGACGACCGTCTCCAGACCGCCTACGCCTCCATGTTCGTGGAGAAGTACGGTTCCATCGTGGTTATGGAGAACATGTCCTACGCCCAGGCCCTGCCGCTGTACGGCCTGCGTCAGAACATTTACACCGATCCTCAGAAGCCCATGAAGGTGGAAGCCAAGATCTACCCCCTGAACGGCGCCGACGAGAACAGCCCCTGCGCCCTGACCGTGGACTTCGCCCTGACCTACTTCCTGGTCTCCGGCGAGTTGGAGCGCTCCAACCAGCCCGTGAACCTGATCATCACCGACGCTTCCGGTATGTCCGTTCTGACCGCCTGGGCCGCGGGCAAGTTCTCCTCCTCCACTGTGAAGAAGACCTTCCAGGAGCTGGATATTGAGAACAAGATTAAGAACCGTACCCTGATCATCCCCGGCAAGGTGGCCGTGATGAAGGGCGAGATTCAGGAGAAGCTGCCCGGCTGGAACGTGGTGGTCGGCCCTCTGGAAGCTGTCCAGCTGCCTAAGTACATGAAGGACAAGGAGTACGAAGGCGCCGCCAAGGCCGCCGCTGCCGAGGCCGCTGCCAAGGCTGCCGCCGCTCCTGCCGAGGAGGTCAAGGAGCTGTCCTTCGACGAGCTGCTGGCCACCAAGGTGCCCGCCATCGAAGTGGTGGACATGGGCGTCAAGTACAAGGGCCACAACCCCGAGTCCAAGACCTTCGTCACCATCGGCGAGCGGATCCACTGCATCTCCCCCGCCATTCGCAAGGCCATGGACGAGCGGGATCCTGCTCCCATTCTGAAGCGTGCCGCTGAGCAGATCGCCGCCGGCGCCACCTACCTGGACGTGAACATCGGACCTGCCGAAAAGGACGGCCCCGAGCGCATGATGTGGGCTGTTAAGCTCCTCCAGGAGAACTTTAACAACGTGCCTCTGGCTCTGGATACCGCCAACAAGAAGGCCATCGAAGCCGGTATCAAGGTCTACAACCGTGCCAACGGCAAGCCCATCGTCAACTCCGCCGATGCCGGCTCCCGGATCGAGAACATCAACCTGGCCGCTGCCAACGACGCCATTTGTATCGCCCTGTGCTCTGCCGACGGCATTGCCAAGGACAACGAGGAGCGTATGAAGCACTGCCACAACATGCTGGAGCGGGGCCTGGCCCTGGGCATGTCCTCCGACGATCTGTGGTTCGACCCCCTGTTCCTGGTTGTCAAGGGCATGCAGGACAAGCAGATGGACGTGCTCAACGCCATCAAGATGTTCGCCGACGAGGGCCTGAAGTCCACCGGCGGTCTGTCCAACAACTCCAACGGCGCGCCCAAGTCTCTGCGGCCCATTATGGACGCCACCCTGGTTGCCATGGCTATGATGCAGGGTCTGACCTCCGCCATCGTCAACCCCTGCGACCTGCGCCTGATGGAGACCATCAAGTCCTGCGACATCTTTAAGAACCACGTTCTGTACTCCGACTCCTACCTGGAGCTGTAATGGCATAATTGCGAATATTCCCGCATAGATGGCCGGGAGGGACGCTCCCTCCCGGCCTGCATCCGTATGATCCCTGGATAAAGGAAGGACTCCCCATGAAACTATGGCAATATCTGCTGATGGCGGCGCCATTGGCGATCTTGCTGCCAATGATTCGTTTCGCTGTGATCAAGCGCCGCCGGCGCTTGGAGCAGGACTTTACCCGCCGCCTGGAAACCCTGCTTCTGCCTAAGGAAACGGTAAAGGTGATCTGCCCCAGCCGTCAGGGGCGGTGGGTGCTAACTTCCACCCGTCTGCTGCTGGAGGCGGGAGAAGGATTCATCGCCATCCCCTTTCGAAAGATCCGATCCTTGCGCGGCGTGGACGAAACCGGAAAGACCACCGCTTCCCCAGGCAAAATGGCCAGCGTCACTGTAAAAGCCGATTCAGAGCACACCCTGCGCAGCGCCTCTCCCGAATTTGTTCCCCTGGTCAAAGGGCTGAAGGCCCAGCTGGCAAAGAAAAAGAAACCGGCGAAAAAAGCCGTCGGCAAAGGGCCGGAAAAATAAGCAATCCCAGCGCCCGGAACCAAAGTCAGAAAACCCGCGGCACCGCCTTCTGGGAGAGCCGCTGATTTTACAATTCCCCACGGCAGAAATTTCCCCACACGTTAAGGAGGATATCGTATGAGCGTATTAATCGACCTGATCTATGGCGGCAGCAATGCCGTCGCCGGACTGACGGAAGGCGCTGTCAAGGACGCCATCGCCAAATACGGCCCGGACAAAGAAATTGCTTTCCCCGATACTGCCTACTTTTTCCCCACCATTTACGCTGCCACCGGTGTAAAGGTCAAGACCCTGGGTGATCTGACCGCCTGCGTAGGCGTATTAAAGAGCCTGATCACCAACCAGGAGGATCTGGGCCAGGCGCTGAATGCCGGCCTTGCCACCGCCGTTGGCGCGGAGATCCTGGAGGGTCTGAAATATGTGGACAATGCCGATCCCTATGAAAGCGACTCCGGCATCGGCTTCGTTCCCGATCCCATCATTCGCTCCCTGGGCGTGCCCCTGGTCACCGGCGACATTCCCGGCGTGGCTGTAGTTCTGGGCAAGGCGGAAGATCCCAAGGATGTAGTCAGCGTGGTCAAGGACTACCAATCCAAGGGCCTGATGACCTTCCTGGTGGGCGACGTCATCGAGCAGTGCATCCAGGGCGGCGTAAAAATGGGCCTGGAGCTGCGGGTAATCCCTCTGGGCCATGACGTAACCTCTGTGATCCACGTGGTCACCGTAGCCATCCGCGCCGCGCTGATCTTCGGCAACATCCAGCCCGGCGATCTGGCCGGCCTGCTGGAGTATACCAAGAATCGCGTTCCCGCCTTTGTCAACACCTTCGGCGCCATTGACGCGGTGGTGGTCTCCGCCGGCGCCGGCGCCATCGCCCTGGGCTTCCCGGTGGTGGTGGACATCGACCTGGCCGAAAATCAGGTTCCCGGCGCCCTGGAATCCGTTTGCGATTACGCCGAAACCGTGAAGAAGTCCCTGGAGCTGCGGGGCATCAAGATCAAGGTCAAGGAGCTGCCCATCCCCGTGCCCTTCGCCGCCGCCTTCGAAGGCGAGATCATCCGCAAGGCGGACATGCACAACGAATTCTTCTACGGAAAGAACCCCACCGCCGAGCTGGTAATGATGCGGGAGCTGAGCGAGGTGGAGGATCACAAGATCACCATCATCGGCCCCGACCTGGCAGACGGCAAGGAGGCCGCCTTGGTGACCTTTGTGGAAGTCGCGGGCAAGAAGATGCAGGTGGACTTCGAGTCTGTCATCGAGCGGAAATTCCACGCCTGGTTCAACTATATGGAAGGCGTAATGCACACCGGCCAGCGCAACCAGGTTCGTGTCCGCGTCTCCAACGCCGCCTTTGAAGCAGGCTTGACCCTGAAGGACTTCGCCGAAGTGCTCTATGTGATGATCATGGACGAGTTCGACGCGGTGGTGGATAAGTGCCAGGTCACCCTGATCACCGATCCGGCCCAGGCTGCCGCCTTCCGGGATGAGGTGGCTATGCCCCGGTACAACACCCGTGACGACCGTCTGGCCTCCATGACCGACGAGGCGGTGGATCGGTACTATACCTGCATCCTCTGTCAGTCCTTCGCCCCCGCCCACTGCTGCGTGGTCACCCCCGAGCGGCTGGGTCTGTGCGGCGCGGTAAGTTGGCTGGACGCCAAAGCCACTCATGAGCTTAACGCCAACGGCCCCTGCCAACCCATTTTTAAGGAGAACTGCACCGACGAACGCACCGGCCGGTTTGAGACCGTGGACAAGGCCATTCAGGACGCCACCCACGGCGCTGTGGAGTCTGTGACGCTGTACTCCATTTTGGAGGATCCCATGACCTCCTGCGGCTGCTTCGAATGCATCTGCGGCATTGAGCCTATGTCCAACGGCTTCATTGTGGTCAACCGGGAATTCAAGGGCATGACCCCTGCGGGCATGACCTTCGGCGAGCTGGCCTCCTGCACCGGCGGCGGCGTACAAACCCCCGGCTACATGGGCCACGGCCGCCACTTCATCTCCTCCAAGAAGTTCATCGCCGCCGAGGGCGGCATTGAGCGGATCGTCTGGATGCCCAAGGAGCTGAAGGACGATGTGGCGGAGCGGCTCAACGCCACAGCCAAGGAACTGTACGGCATAGACAATTTCGCCGACTACATTGCCGATGAGACCATCACCACCGACTGCGAGGAGCTGCTGTCCTGGCTGACAGAGAAGAACCATCCGGTTCTGGCCATGGAGCCTCTGATGTAATCGCGGAAATCCCATTGCCCGGGCGGGATCCCGCCCGGGCATACCAAAACGGGGCTTGCCTCAAAACCACGGTTTTGAGGCAAGCCCCGTTTGCTGTTTTCCTTGCGGCAGCGCCCGCGGCAAGGTGCCGAGGGCGTTGGCCGGGCGTTTCTGATTTGCTACCACTCCACTGCGGGCTTTTTCGTCCGAAGTCCCAGGAGGCGGATCAGCAGGGTCAGCGCAATCACGCCGGCAAGGCAGGCGCTCATCACGCTGTAGGCGAAAACCGCCTCATTGCCGTGGCGCTGGACGTAGTACTCCATGAAGCCGGCGCAGCCGATCCCCGCCGCCATAAGCAGCCACAGCAATACATTCCAGAAGCGGAAGCCTCTCGCCTTGACCATCCGCACAGAGAAGACCACAATGGCCAGCGCCAGACCCAGGGCGCCCATCACCTGGACAACGCTGACAAAGCCGTTGCTGCGGAAGAACAGGGAGTCGTACCGGGTGCTGTCCAGCACCACCTGGGAGGCGCCGTAACACATCAGAAAGATCAGGCACACATCCCCATCCCGGCGGCCCTTGGCGCTTCTGCGGCCATGGAACACGGTCAGGGCCACAAACAGCACCAGCGCCACCATGGCCTGGATCAGGAAGGTGGCCAGCCGGTACTCCGTAGCCCCGGAGACCGCGTTGGTCACCGGATAGGCCCAGGGCAGGGTAGTCACCGACTCCAGAACCTGGCCCCGGTCAGAGGAATTGAAGAAGAAGGACAGCCGTCCCACGGCGATCCCCGCCCCTGCCGCCAGGCACATGCAGTCCAGCATCTGGGGCAGATTCCGGTGCAGGTGCAGCAACCGCAGCAGCGCCGCCGCCAGGGCGCATCCGGCAAACACACCCAGCAGGGCGTAGCCGCCGGAAGAATAGTCGGTCATGGCGGACAGGAAGCTGTCATAGCTGTCCGTGCTGCTGTACCAGTGGAGGAATCTTGCCAGCACCAGGCTCAGCACCAAACTCACAGGGATCACCCCGAACCCCGCCACGGCGTTGCTGCTGACGCCGAAATAAAAGGCCAGGAAGAAGCAGATGGCCGTTGCCGTGGCCAGGGTCAGAATAATGGAATTCCAGTATAGAACGTTGGTTCCGCTGATCAATGCGATCTGGTCCATTGTCTTAACCTCCATCCGGCACTGCCGTAGCAAAGTAGATGATATCGCTGATCTTGCGCTGCTCGCCGTACACCGGGCGGTTGATCAGCTGATCGTTCATAACGATGGCAGCGGTCTGACCTCCGTCCAGACAGTAGGCCATCTTACAGCCGGTAGCCGATATATGCTCGGCAAAGGTCGCCACATCGGGCACCTTGTAGTGCGTCCCTTCCCCGTTGGCGGTGACGACAATGTAGTGCAGCTCATCCATTTGGCACAGGGCAGCCCGGGCATATTCATCCAGGATCTCGCCTACGCCGTACCACTCATGCTCCACGAGCTGGTAATTGTCCACCAGGATGGGGCCGAAGGCCAGGCTGAACTGGATGTCGTTTTCATCCACATAGGCCTGGGCCGATTCCCCGTCCACCAGCTCGCCGGCATAGGTAAAGTGCATGTCGCCGTTGCTGTCGATGTAGCAGGTTTCGGCATAGGTGCCGTTGACCCGGCGAACCTGGCCCTCGTAGACCATGATGCCGAATTTCCGGAACCGGTAGAAGTCGCCGCTGGAGGCCACCACCGCATTGACGCTCTGGGCCATTTCCGTGGTGTGGTACTGCATTTCTGAACCGAATTCCCCACCGGCCAAATGGCGGCGGAACTGAGACGGGTGGGAGATCTTTACCTCCGAGAAGGTGTACACCGCGTCGTCGCGAACCTCCTTCCAGGTGACGGCGAAGATGCTCTCATCCAGGTAGTAATTCACCGCACTGCCTTCAAACAGCTCCACATCCGGGGAAAAGTACAGCTCCTGGCCGTCCAGCAGGTAGGCCGCTTCTTCAATGACCTTCTCCAGCTCCGCCGGGTCGGTGGTCTGGCCGTAGCAGCTCTGATCCGGCTCCGGCGCCACCTGCGCGCCTTCCTCAATCCAATAGACCTTCCGCACCGGAGGCTCCTCCGGAGTTACCGCGCCGCCGGAGGCGGTCATGCCCTCCAGCACTGCCTGGAGAGGATCGCCCACCATGGCATGAAACTGCTCGGCAATGGCCATGTCCGAAATCTGCCGCGGCTGGGCGATCTTCGGACGTCCCACATTGCACAGCATCTGGCCCATCAGCCAGCAGGTGACGGCGACAGACAGCGGCACCACCACGATACCCAGCAGGATGAACCCCAGGGAGGGTTTCTTTTTCGCGGCCAGGGGGGAGCCGTTGCTCTTTCTGGCGTCTCTGTCGTATTTCGGTTGATATCCCACAGTTTGTCCTCCTTAGCCGGGGGTTCCGGAAATGGCCTGCAGCAGCGTCTGATCCGGCACTGCCCACCATCTGCCATCCCGGTAAATCAGCTCCAGAACAGACTGGCTGGTAACCAACTGCGCGTCCTCTGCCAGCGCTTGTTCCAGAGCTTCCCGGAGCACCTGATCCATCAGATCCTCCCGGAATTCATTGTTTTCATCGTAGATTTCGGACAGATTCTCCGCGTCTTCCATCCGCTGGGACAGCAGCGCTGCCGCCCGCTGGGACACAGCCGCCACCGCCCCGGAAACATCCAGGGCCGACACCGTCAGCGCCCGCCGGTATCCGGTATCAGAGGGGTAGAAGTCCCCGTCGAAGGACACAGTCAGGCTCTCCTGGAAGGTCTCCCAAGCCAGCTGCTCCAGCGTGCTGTCCCACTGCTCCGGGACGCCCAGATCCGGTTGGCCGTAAATCAGCCCTTCCGCCGTGGCATAGTCCCCCTGGGACAGGGCCTGCACCAGTGTCTCAGAACACTGTACCACGCCGTCGGGCAGATTCAGGATCTTTGGCTGGGCATCCAGGGACAGCAGGCACAGCGCCGTTGTCCCCAGCATAAGCACCGCCCCCAGGCAGGCAAATACGGAAGCAAGCACCTTTGTGATTTTCATCTGTTTCTATCACCTCATATTACGAATCAAGCCTCCGGGCAGCGATTCCCCAGCTGCCACGCAAACGTAAGAAAACGCCTCCGGCGGTTCCCACACCGGCGCAGACGCCCTATTTCCGCAAACTGTCCGTCTTCTCTACAGCACAGACTCATAGATGCTCTCGATGGCCTCTCCAAACGCCTTCTTATCAAATCCGGCAGCGATCTGTTCACTGCGTCTGGCAGCGGCCTGGCGCCATTGCGGGTCGTCCAGCACCATATCGATGGCACGAAGAAACTCCCGGGCGCTGGTGTATTCGTAGCCGTTTTCCCCTTCCTTAAGCACCTCAGCCAGGCAGTCGTCCTGACGGCACAGCAGGGGCAGGCCGTTGGCCGCGGCCTCGATATAGGTCAGTCCCTGGGTCTCGCTGGTGGAAGCGCTGACAAATACATCTGCCAGCTGGTAGTAGTTCTGCACCTCCGACGGCTCCACCATGCCGGTGAAGATCACATGCTCCCGAATCCCCAGTTTGTCCGCCTGGTTCTCCAGATCCTCCCGGGCGGGGCCGTCGCCGACAATGAGAAAAATCAGATCCCGATTTTCCTCCAGGGCCTGGGCAAACAGATCCATCAGTTCCCCCAGGTTCTTCTCCGTGCCCAGGCGGCCCAGATTCAGTAGCACCTGCTGATCCTCCCGGATCCCCAGCTCCCGGCGCTTCTGCTGCCGCTGCTCCGGGGTGAGCCGGCGATGGTGTTGCTCCAGGCTGATGCCGCTGGGAATCACCCGGATGGGATTATGGATGCCGTAGCTGTGCAGGGCTTTCTCCGCCTTGGTCGTGGGGGCCACCAACGTCCTGACCTTCTTCAGCCGCTGCCGGGACAGGATCCTGACCAGACTCCGGCCCAGCCGTCTGCTGGGCACCAGATAGGTGATATACTGCTCATACAGGGTGTGGTATGTATGGATGATAGGCGCGCCGGTGTACTTGGCGATCCGGGTGGCGAACTCGAAGGTAAAAAATTCGCACTGGCTGTGGATCACATCCGGCTTCCACTCGATGATCTCCTGAATCAGGCGGTTATGATAAGAGGTAGGCATCCGCACATCGGGATAGACCACTCCCAGCGGAACAGAGCGAACATAGTAGACCGCTCCCTCTTTATGGGAATGCAGATCCGCGGAAATGGTAAGGATGCGCACATCGTGGCCTTTGGCGGTCAATTCGTCAAATAAATTCTGCACCGAAGTAACCACGCCGTTGGTGTTGGTGGCGTACAGATCCGTTGTAATCAGGATCTTACGCCTGCTTGCCTGGGCCTGCATGAAACCCCTCCGTTTCGGCAGCTGGGCTGCCCCAAAAAA
Source organism: uncultured Oscillospiraceae bacterium (assembly GCA_944385545.1). Taxonomy (GTDB): domain Bacteria; phylum Bacillota; class Clostridia; order Oscillospirales; family Oscillospiraceae; genus Faecousia. The sequence goes on from CALWXQ010000037.1 coordinate 10,409, forward strand.
TGGCGCATTGGAACGACTATCATTATAACAGAAAAACCGAAAAAATCTACTGTTAAAATTCTTAAGATTCTCTTGGTTTTTTTCCAAAAATCCAAAGAAATTCCTAAGGCGCCGCCGCCTTGCTTTTTCCCATCCACCGTGATACAATGAATATCAAGCAATGCAGGAGGCGGCAATGAAAAAACAGACAAAATCAGGACTGCGGCTGATCCTTTTTCTCCTGGTAGCCGGGCTTGTGTTCAGCTCCCTGGGCTACGCCCTGTGGCTGCTGTATGACAGCCACGTAGACCGCAGCGGCTGGAAGGAATCCGACGGCGTTCTTATTTATCGGGACTTCCACGGCGATCCGGTGCAGGGCTGGCAGGAGATCGAAGGAAGCTACTATTATTTTCAGGAGGGCGGCATCCCCAGCCTGAACTGGCAGCAGCTCCACGGCAACACCTATTACTTTGGCGTCAGCGGCGTCATGGCCTTGGGCTGGCAACGGATCGACGGCCGTACCTACTACTTCGGCAGCGACGGCGTCATGCACCTGGGCTGGCTGGAGCAGGACGGCGCCAGCTACTATCTAACCCCGGAAGGTCTCGCCACCGGCTGGCAGGAGATCGACGGTGCGCGCCGCTTCTTCCACGACGACGGCTCCATGGCCCGGGGTTTCCTGACCCTCGACGGCCAGACGTATTATCTCGACGAAGACGGTATTGTGTGCACCGGCTCCAGGGTCATCGAGGATCGGCAATACCTGTTCCGGGAGGACGGCTCCATGTTCACCGGCTGGGAAGACTGTGAGGAAGGCCGGCGCTATTACCAGCCCGACGGCCCCATGGCCCTGGGCTGGAATACCATCGACGGGGAGCTGTATTACTTTGGGGAAGACGGTCTTACCAGAACCGGCTGGATGGACATGGGAGAATACCGCTATTACTTCCACAGCGACGGCTCCGCCGCGGTAGGCCCCACCGAAATTCACGGGCAGACCCATTACTTCTCCCCCAAGGGCATTGAGGTGATCCTGGTCAACGCCCGCAACCCTGTTCCCAGCTACTACGAAACAGACCTTGTCTCCATTACCGATACCCAGATGGTGGATCGGCGCTGCTACGACGCTCTGGTGCAGATGCTGGCCGACTGCGAAAGCCAGGGAATCGAGTACATCTTCAACTCCGGCTACCGCACCGTATCGGAGCAAACCCTGATTCTGGATTACCGCATCCAGGCGCATATAGAGACCTATGAGATGACCTTTGAGGAGGCCCGGGAAAAGGCCCTGGAGACGGTGGCTCTCCCCGGCACCAGTGAGCATCACCTGGGGCTTGCGGTGGATCTTTTGGGAGAGGAAGCCATCGTCTGGTTCCAGGAGCACTGCTGGGACTACGGCTTCATCTGCCGCTACACCGCGGAAAAGGAGAACTACACCGGCATCGTTGACGAGCCATGGCACTTCCGGTACGTGGGTACCGAAGTCTCCTTGGATATGAAAGGCTCCGGTCTTTGCCTGGAGGAATATCTGGGCGCCGAGCCGGTTAAGGGCGGCTGACGCCTGAACTGCCAAAGCGGCGGGGCACGCCGCCGCTGATTGAACAGGAGGTATCCATGGACATTCGCGCTTATCGTCCCCAGGACTGCCGGCAGATCCTGAAGCTGTTTTACCATACCGTCCACAGCGTCAACGCCGCCGATTATTCTCCGGAGCAGCTGGCCGTCTGGGCCACCGGAGAAGAAGACCCGGCGGTCTGGAATGCCTCCCTCACCGCGCATATGACCCTGGTGGCTGTGGAAGGAGATTTGATCCTGGGCTTTGGCGACATGGATGTGGAAGCGGGATACCTGGACCGGCTTTACGTCCACAAGGATTACCAGGGCCGGGGCGTCGCCACCGCCCTGTGCCGCCGCCTGGAGGCGGCAGTCCCCTCCGGACATATCACCACCCACGCTTCCATCACCGCCCGTCCCTTTTTCCTGGCCCGGGGCTACCGGGTGGTGCGGCAGCAGCAGGTGCAGCGCCGGGGAATCTGGCTTACCAACTTCGTCATGGAAAAATCCTGCCGCCCCATAGACATTTCCCTTCCGGTATGTTAAAATGCCCTGGAAATTTCCAAAAGGAGCGCCGTTTATGCAGCCCAACAGCCGCCGGATCACCGAAGGCGTGATCTGGAAACAGCTACTGTCCTTCTTCTTCCCCATTCTGCTGGGAACCTTCTTCCAGCAGATGTACAACACCGTGGATACCATCATTGTCGGCCGCTTCGTCGGCACCCAGGCCCTGGCCGCGGTTGGCTCCACCGCCGCGCTAATCAATCTGATCAACGGCTTTTTCGTCGGTCTGAGCACCGGCGCCACGGTGCTGCTGTCTCAGTTTTACGGAGCCAGCGACCGACAGGGCGTCCGCCGGGCGCTGCACACCGGCATGGGCCTGGCGCTGATCCTGGGAGCGGCCGTCACAGCTCTGGGGATGGGCGCGGCGGAGCCGGTGCTGCGTCTTGTGAAAACCCCCGCCTCCTGCCTGGAGGACGCGGTGCTCTACACCCGGCTGTATTTCTCCGGTGCCATGGCCTCCATGATCTACAACATGGGCGCCGGAATCCTGCGGGCCATGGGAGATTCCAAGCGCCCCACACTGTTCCTCATCGCCGCCTGCTTTACCAACATCGTTATGGATCTGTTCTGCGTGGTGGTGCTGAAAATGGGCGTGGCCGGAGCTGCTGTGGCTACGGTGGCCTCCCAGGTGATCAGTGCGCTGCTGGTGGGAGCGGTTCTGCTGCGCCTTCCCCAGGATATCCGGCTGCGCCCCAGGCAGATCCGCCTGGAGGGAAGGCTCCTGGGCAGGATCCTCTATATCGGTGTTCCCGCGGGACTGCAATTCATCACCTTTGACCTGGCAAATCTGCTGGTGCAATCCGGCATCAACTCCTTTGGGGACATCACCGTCGCCGCCTGGACGGCCTACATCAAAACCGACGCCTTGACGTGGATGATCTCCGGCGCCTTCGGCGTGTCCATTACCACCTTTGTGGGCCAGAATTTCGGCGCCCAGAAATATGCCCGGATCCGCAAAAGCGTCTGGGTGTGCATGGGAATGAGCGTATCCCTGGTGGGTCTGCTCAGCGCTGTAATGGTACTCTCCCGCCGCTTCATCCTGGGCATCTACACCACCGACCCCCAGGTCATCGCTCTGGGCGCCTATGTGATGCTTTGGACGGTGCCCTTCAACTTCCTGTTCATGCCGGTGGAGGTCTTTGCCGGCACCATGCGGGGCACCGGATACTCCCTGATTCCCACCGCCATCACCTGTGCCTGTGTGTGCCTGTTCCGGGTGGTGTGGATCTTCACCGTGGTGCGGCACATCCACAGGATCGAGCTGCTGGCGGTGTGCTATCCGCTAAGCTGGCTGCTGGCCGCGGCGGTCTTTTATCTTGCCTACCTCCGGGGAAACTGGCTGCGCAAGCGCATCGCCCAGTGCGGCATGGAACCGGAATCGATATGACTACCATGAGAACCATTCAACAGGAGGTGCCCTGCGTATGACCCGCGGATTTATCACATTGGCCACCGGCGATGAAAAGTACTACCGCTTTGCCAGAAATCTTCTCATGTCCTACCGGCTGTATACCGACGATCCCATGCCCTTCGCCATCGCCTGCGACCGGGAAAACGCGGTTACTGCCCTGTTTGACCAAGTGATTCTGCTGAAGGATCCCCAAAACAGCTTTTGGGACAAGTTCCAGCTCTTTGAAACCTCCCCCTTTGACGAAGCCATCTTCATCGACGCCGACTGCCTGGCCTACAAGGATCTAAACGCCTACTGGGATTACTTTGCCCAGGCCGATGACTTCTCCGGCTCCGGCACCAACTATCCTCTGAATTCCCAGAAGGGGCTGTTTCAGATCAACGATATCGGCGAATATGGAGATCGGGTTCGTTGGAAGCCGGACATCTGCGGCGGTCTGTACTTTATCCGCAAGGGGCCGACCTGTTCCGCCCTGTACCGTCTGTGCCAGGATATTATCGCCAATTACGACGCCTACCGCTGGCCGGACTATTGCGCCCCCAAGGCAGATGAGCCGGTGCTGTGCCTTGCCATGGCAGTGCTGGGACTGCGGGCCACCGAAGCGGATCCTACCAACTACGGCATCCCCTGGGAAGCGACCTCCATGGAGCAGGATATCTTCACCGGCAAATGCCGCTACGCCACCGACTGGCATCCTCTGGTGGAGGGAAAGCTGATCCACTTCTCCACCAGGTACTGTATGAAGCCCGTCTACCTGTTTGAGGAGGAGAAGCTGAACCTGATGCTCCGAAAGCATCTGCGCCCCGGCAAGGACGCAGTGCGTCTGGATCCGGTCAACAAGCTGCTGTATCAGTACAAGCTTCGCTACGGCTGGCTCTGGCTGAAGGACTTCTCCCGCCGCGCCTTCCAGAAGCTGCTGCGCATTGCCAAAAAGGCTCTGGACCGTGCCGCATAATCAATCAGCCCGCGCCAACCATCGGCGCGGGCTTTGACCTTAGGGAAGGGAAACAATCTTTGTGGCCACGTTTTGGCAGAAGGCCCGGTCGTGCTCTACGAACAAAATGGTGGGCCGGTATTCCAGCAGCAGCTGCTCCAGCTGTATCCGGGACAGCACGTCGATATAGTTCATAGGCTCGTCCCAGATGTGCAGATGGGCGCTCTGGCACAGGCTTCTGGCCAGGAGCACCTTCTTTTTCTGTCCTTCGCTCAGGGTCGCCAGATCCCGATCCATTTCCGCTTTTGCCACATCCAGCTTGGCCAGAAGGGCCAGAAACAGGCTCTCCCGAATCCCGCCGCTTCGGGCAAGATCGGAAAGCCTCCCCCGCAAGCCGGAGGTGTCCTGGGGAACATAGGAGATCTCCAGGCCGTTCCCCCGCCAGACCTCACCGGTGTAAGGGACGTCCCGGCCCAGGATCAGCCGGATCAGGCTGGACTTGCCGCTGCCGTTCGGCCCCACCAGGGCCACCCGATCCCCCTGTTCTATGGTAAAGGTAACGTTTTCACACACCGGCCGCCGGTCAAAACAGACCGATACCTGCTGAAGGCTGACCAGCCGGGGCAGGTGGAACGGGGTCTGGAAGATCTTCAGGCTGTCAGAGCGCTCAATGTTTTTCAGCAGCTTGGATTTTTCCTCAATGGCGGCGGTTTGGCGTTTTTCAATGGCCTTGGAGCGGGCCATGGCTTTCGCCGCCTTGGCTCCCTGATAGGGTCTGTAGCCTTTCACATTGTCCACCTTCAGCGGATTGATGCCGATTTTGCGTCTCTCCGCCGTGTCCGCCCACCGGGCCTTTTCCCGGGCGGTCTCCTCCAGCCGGGAGATCTCCTTTTTCAGCTTTTTGTTTTCCGCCGCCTCAAAGGCGTCCTGCCGCCGCTTGTTTTCGTACCAGGAGGAAAAATTCCCCCGCTGAACCTCTATATTCGTCTTGTTTATGGACAGGATGTGATCCACGCAGCCGTCCAGAAAGACCCGGTCGTGGGACACTAGAATGAAGCCCTTCTTCCCGCGCAAATACCGGCTCAGTTTCTCCCGCCCCATCATGTCCAGATGGTTGGTCGGCTCGTCAATGAGCAAAAAATTGTTCTCCTTGGAGAACAGCACCGCCAATTGCAGCTTGGTTTTCTCCCCGCCGGACAAGGTCTCGTAGCGCCGGTACAGCAGCTCCTCAGGAAGCTCCAGGTCGTGCATCTCCCGGGCCAGCCGCCAGTATTCCCAGTCCGGGTGGATCTGCTCCACCACCTCCACAGCCAGGGCCTGATGCTCCGCCGCCGGGTAGGGAAAATAGGAAAAGGCCACGCCGGCGGATATGCTCCCCTGATACGCATACATTCCTTGCAGCAGCCGCAGAAAGGTGGTTTTCCCCCGACCGTTTCGGCCGGTAAAGCCCAGCCGCCAGTCCGTGTCCAGCCGGAAGCTGACATGGTCAAAAAGGGTTTCGTAACTGCCTTCGTAGCCGAAGGTCAGATCGGATACTTGAATCATCGACATATATGCCCTCCAGAAAGATAAAATGGCCGCAGGAAAGGAACTTCCCACAGCCAGATCCACCCATTTCGGGCATACCGGGGCGGTGTGAAATCACGCGCTTTCCTGCCAACGGGCATAGCAAAGCCAGCGGTCATCCGACCGCCTTCGCCTTGGTTCGCCCAAATCATCAGCAAGAAACAGCGCGCATCTTTTCAACTCCCGTCCGTTATATTTTTTCCAGTGTAGCATAGATTTTTTCCGGCGTCAATGGTATAATGGGAAAAACTGTCCGGAGGAAGCCTATGTCCCAGGTAATCGAGATCACCGACTTTTCCGCCCCGGAGCTGGACGTATACGCCCGGCTCACCGAGGCCCAGCTGCTCAACCGGTTTGAACCGGCCAAGGGCATGTTTATTGCCGAAAGCCCCAAGGTCATCCACCGGGCCTTGGACGCGGGTTACCGCCCCGTCTCGTTGCTCATGGAACGCAAGGACATCCACGGCTCCGCCCGGGAGGTCATCGCCCGATGCCCCGGCGTACCGGTGTACACCGCCGACGAGGAGCTGCTGTGCAATCTCACCGGCTATCACCTGACCCGGGGCGTGCTGTGCGCCATGTCCCGGCCCCCTCTGCCCCGGATGGAGGATAGCTGCGCCGAAGCCAGACGAGTTGTGGTGCTGGAAAACGTGATGAATCCCACCAACGTGGGGGCCATTTTCCGCTCCGCCGCCGCCCTGGGGATGGACGCGGTGCTGCTCACCCCGGGGTGCAGCGATCCGCTGTATCGCCGCAGCGCCCGGGTGAGTATGGGCACGGTCTTCCAGATCCCCTGGACGTTTACCCCGCCCTGGCCGGAGGAGGGCATGGCCGCTCTGAAGGCCCTGGGCTTCCAAACCGCCGCCATGGCCCTGAAGGATGATTCCTATGCCGTTGACGATCCCCGGCTTGCCGCCGTGGACAAGCTTGCCATCGTCCTGGGCAGCGAAGGAGACGGCCTGACCGACGCCACCATCGCCCGGTGCGACTACACGGTCAAGATCCCCATGTATCATGGGGTGGACTCCCTGAACGTGGCCGCCGCCAGCGCCGTCGCCTTTTGGCAGCTGAAAAACCCATAAGGAGGAGACTGAATATGCCCCTGACCCTGGAAAACGGCCGTCCCGCCGATTGCGCCGGACGGCTGGACAAAGAGATCCGCTGCTACGATCTGCTGGACAAGCTGGGAATCTGCTACCAGCGGGTGGATCACGAAGCCGCCATGACCATGGAGGCCTGCCAGGCCATCGACCTGGCCCTGGACGCCGTTATCTGCAAGAACCTGCTGCTGTGCAATCGTCAGCGCACCGCCTTTTATCTTTTGATGCTCCCCGGGGATAAGAGCTTCCGAACCAGCGTATTGAGCAAACGCATCGGTTCTTCCCGGCTCTCCTTCGCCCCGGCGGAGGACATGGAGGCTTACCTGGACATCACCCCCGGCTCTGTCAGCGTTCTGGGGCTGATGAACGACAAGGAAAACCATGTGCAGCTGTTGCTGGACGAGGATGTGCTCAAAGGGGAGTTCTTCGGCTGCCACCCCTGCATCAACACCTCCAGCCTGCGGCTGCGCACCCGGGATCTGACGGAGAAAATTCTCCCGGCCATTGGACATGCCCCTCAGATCCTGTCTCTGGAAGAAAGCTGAATACGCTCCACAGGATCACCTGTCTTCTAAGGCAGCAACTCATAAGGACGCGCTGCCCTATGACCACTGAATATCCGCCATGATCGTTTCACGCGGCACTTGTCTTTTGCATATTTTGAACAGCATATATCAAAACACCAGGAGGGCTTACCATGGAAACCGGCGTCAAGGGATACATGACCACCTTAAAAGAACGGCTCAGCTACTGGAGCTTCTTCATCGGACAGAACGTCTACTATAACCTCACCGCCGCCTTCATCTCCACCTATCTTGCCATGCAGGGAGTTGACCTGACCAAGGTAGCGGCGGTGCTGCTGGCGGTGAAGATCTGGGACGCGGTGAACGACCCCATTTTCGGTTTCCTCTTTGACAAGATCAAATTCAAAAGCGGACAAAAGAGCCTGCCATGGCTGCGGGTGTCCACGGCGCTGATCCCCATTGTGACCATTCTCCTGTTCTCCATCCCCTCGGGCCTTTCCCAAACCGGGAAGCTGGTCTGGTTCGGCGTGGCCTATGTGCTCTGGGACACGATTTACACTCTGACGGACGTCCCCGCCTACGCCATGCTCAATACCATGACCGACAACCTCAACGAGCGGAACACCCTGCTGTCGGTTAACCGGGTATTCTCCGGAGCGGGAGTTCTGATCTACGGCGTGGTTCTGCCCCTGCTCATCAGCGAACGGGTGGGCATGGGCATAGGGCCGGCGGTGGCCATCTTGTCCGTGTTCAGCGCCTTGACCATGATCCCCCTGTCGGTCAACTGCAAGGAGCGCAACTATAAGCCCCAGGAGGAAAGCGGGGACTTCACCCCCCGGCAGATGCTGCGCTACCTGGGCAAGAACAAATATCTGCTCATCTACTACGCCGGCTACTGTGCCACCGACGCCCTGAAAACCGCCAACGCGGTGACCCTGCTGGCCTCCTTCTACCTGTTCGGCAGCTCCCTGTACGCCATTTTGCTGAACGTTCTGAACATGGTGCCGGGGGTGCTGGCGGCCGTGGCAATGCCCGCCCTGCTCAAGCGCTTTGATAAGTTCCGCACCCTGGTCTGGTGTAACCTCATCAACATCGTTCTGGGCCTGGCAATCTACTTCCTGGGCTATGAGAACCGGGCGCTGTTTTTGACGCTCACCTGCATTCGAACCATTCCTATGAGCGTAGTGGGGATTCTGGCCTTCATGTTTACCCCGGACTGCGCCGAATACGGCCAGTACGCCTCCGGCATCAGCGCCAAGGGCATCACCTTCGCCGTCCAGACCTTCTCCGTAAAGGTCACCGCAGCGGTATCCTCCTCCCTGGCCCTGGCTCTGCTGGGACTGTTCAGCTGGATCAGCGTGGAGGCGGAGAGCTTTGAGGCCCTGGCCGCTCTGAATGTTCAGCAAAGCCCCCAGGCTCTGGCAGGTCTTTGGGCAGTGTATGCCCTGGTTCCGGTGATCGGCCTGATGATCTCGGCGGTTTGCTACTTAGGCTACAAGCTCAACGATAAGGATGTGCAGATCATGGCCAGGTGCAACTCCGGCCAGATCACCCGGGAGGAAGCCGAAGCCCGGCTGTCCCGGAAATACTGACGCTTAAGGAACCTCTGAATCAATTTCCCGCGGCTGAAAAAGGGGAAAATCCATACAGCATTCCTCCTTCGGCTGTGCCGGAATCTCTCTCTGCGCCAGCGCCTGCAAACAGAATCCCCCTGACCCGTTTGGACGGTGTCAGGGGGTATTGCTTTATCCCAGAGCAATGTCTTTGACCACTTCTCCTGCCAGAATCAGTCCTGCCGCGCCCGGCACGAAGGCCAAACTTCCCGGAATCTGCCGCTTGCCCAGAGCAGCCGCCTCCGCCTCCCCGCCGGTGGGGGTCATGGCCTCCTCCCGGGAGTAGACTACCTTCAGATGGCGGATGCCTCGCTTACCCAGCTCCTTGCGCATCACCCGGGCCAGGGGACACATGGAGGTCTTGGAAATGTCCGCCACCTCCAGGGCATCCGCCCGGAGCTTGTTGCCGGTACCCATGCAGCTGATGATGGGGATTCCTGCCGCCGCCGCGGCTTCCGCCAGGGCCAACTTCCCCGTCACCGTGTCGATGGCATCCACCACATAGTCATATTGGGAAAAATCAAACTGCGCCGCCGTCTCGGGGGTGTAGAACACCCGCCGGGCGTTGACCACACAGTCCGGATTGATGTCCAGCACCCTGGCCTTTGCCGCCTCCGCCTTGTACATTCCCAGGGTAGAGTGCAGAGCCAGGAGCTGCCGGTTCAGGTTGGACAGGCTCAGGGTATCGTGATCTACCAGATCCAGCTTTCCGATGCCGCTGCGCGCCAGGGCCTCTGCCGCGTAGCCGCCCACGCCGCCCAAACCGAACACCGCCACATGGGCGCGCTTGAGCCGTTCCAGGCCTTCTTTTCCCAGCAGCATTTCCGTACGGATAAATTGCTCGTCCATAGTTTTCCTCCTGAAAACAAACGGCTTTGGAGTTTTCCAAAGCCG
>CALWXQ010000038.1 GCA_944385545.1 uncultured Oscillospiraceae bacterium
GATATCACTTGGTTGCAAGAGGTAGGGCTGTTTTGCCCTGCCTCTTTTTTGCCAATTAATATTTTACACTAATCAATGAAGCGGAGCTTATTGGGTTGCCTGAGGCGGGACGGTGCTCTGCGTTGCGGCGGCGGTGCTTGAGGGCGGGGTGGTGCTTTGGGTAACGGAGGAGCCCTGGGGCATTTGGAAGCCCTGGATGCGTCCCTTGGCAGCGGTATCCGTTATGTCTCCGCCAATGACCTGATTCTTGTACACCAGCAGCGTGGCATAAACCGGCGCTGTGGCTCCGGGATAGTTGTTGATCTGGTAGACGTAGCGCATGACCTTCTTCCCGGCGAACTGGCTCAGATCATAGCCCTGGCTTTTTTGCAGGGCGTTGTAGCGCTGGAAGACCTGACCGGCGTCCTCCGGGATCTTTACCTGGCTGGACTCTTTTGGCGATGTTGTCACATCCCAGCCGAAATCCGTCAGGAATTTGACCCGGGCGTCGTTGTCGGAAACCGCGGGCGCGCCGGTTTCCTCAGCCCCGGTTCCGCCGCCCAGCAGCAGAATCAGCGACACGATCAGCGCGGCCACGGCGGCCAGGGCCAGCATCGTTTTTTTCATATCGACCTTTGCGGTCATAACCATCATAGTGGATCCCTCCCGATGAATTGGTGCTATAGCCTATGCCTCCGGGAGACGGATTAGAACGGAGGTACTATGCTCAGATTGGACAAACACCTGTGTGACAGCGGCGCGGGCACCAGGAGCCAGGTCAAGCTTCTGCTCAAGGCAGGGCGGGTCACGGTGGACGGCCGGGTGTGCAAAGACGGCGGCAGCCGGATTAACCCGGACACCCAGCAGGTGGCCCTGGACGGCGCCGTCCTGGGAGGCAGACGCCGGACGGTGGTGATGATGAACAAGCCTGCGGGCTACGTCACGGCCACCCGGGACGACGATCAGGCCACGGTGATGGATCTTCTGCCGCCGCAGATGAAGCATCTGGAGCTGAAGCCCATCGGCCGGCTGGATAAGGCCACCGAGGGTCTGCTGCTGCTTACCAACGACGGGGAGCTGCTGCACCGGGTGATCTCTCCGAAGAAGGAGGTTCCCAAGGTCTATTACGCCCGGCATGAAGGCCGGGCCGCTGAGGAAGATGTGGAAGCCTTCGCCGGAGGACTGGTTCTGGGGGACGGCACGGTTTGCCTGCCCGCTCTGCTGGAGCCTATGGGAGAGGGGCAGAGCCTGATTACCGTCCGGGAGGGCAAATATCACCAGGTCCGGCGGATGATGGCCAGCCGGGGTCTGCCGGTGACCTACCTGGAGCGGTGGAAGGAGGGAAGCCTTACCCTGGGAGATCTGCCTCGGGGACAGGTGCGGGAGCTGACCGAGGAGGAGATCCAAAGCCTTGACCGGGGGGAAAGCTGCCCGGATTCCGGCAATACGGTCAATTTGCTGGAATAATCAGGGGGATTTTTCCATATCCAGGAGGCGCTTCTGGAATATTACATAAAAAGTATCAGACTTTTTGCAATAAAATGTCAAAAGGTACTTGCAAAGTGCGCAAAAGCTGTGTATAATGAGAATGCAATTTTGTGAAATGCGCATTTATGCAAGATACTAAGGAGTGACACGAACATGTCCAATAGTGTTTTTCAGAGCGTGATCGTCCAATTGAAAGAAATTTCTGATCGCACCTTCGGCGTGATTGACGCGGAGGGGTGTGTTGTATCCAGCACCGATATGTCTGTTCTGGGAGAGCGTTGGGCAGGCGCCGCCGTGAAGGTGGGCAGCGCCAATGACAGCATTCTCGCCTACGAACAGAAGACCTTTAAGGCCATTGTGGGCAACTCCAACTATTTTGAGTACGCGGTGTTCTGCTCCGGCGATGATGAACTGGCGCGCAGCTTCTGCCAGATGGCTTACATCGCCTTGAATGACGCCAAGTGCTTTTATGAGGAGAAGCACGACCGGGGCACCTTCGTCAAGAATATCATTATGGACAACATTCTGCCCGGGGATATTTATATCCGGGCCAAGGAGCTGCATTTTGCCACCGACTCCCCCAGAGCGGTATTCCTGATCCGTCAGGTAGGCCATGGGGACGTGGCCACGGTGGATGTGCTGTCGGGCCTGTTCCCGGACAAGCTGCAGGACTTTGTGCTGTCCATCAATGAAATGGACATTGCCGTGGTCAAGCAGATCAGCCCCAATACCACCGGGGAGGAGCTGGAGAAGCTGGCCCAGTCCATGGAGGACACCCTGAAGAACGAGCTGCGGATCAAGACCGTGATCGGCATCGGCACCGTGGCCAACCGCCTGCGGGAGTTGGCCGACTCGTATAAGGAAGCCCAGACCGCCATCGATGTGGGCAAGGTCTTCGATACGGAAAAGAGCATCATCAATTATGAGAATCTGGGCATTGGCCGGCTGATCTATCAGCTCCCCACCACCCTGTGCGAGATCTTCCTCAGTGAGGTATTCAAGCGCAATTCCATTGATTCTCTGGATCAGGAGACCCTGTTCACCATCAACAAGTTCTTTGAGAACAACCTAAACGTTTCCGAGACTTCCCGGAAGCTGTTCGTCCACCGCAATACCCTGGTTTACCGCCTGGAGAAGATCAAGAAGCTGACCGGTCTGGATCTGCGTCAGTTTGACCACGCCATTGTGTTCAAGGTGGCGCTGATGGTTCGCAAGTATCTGTCCTCCAGAGAGACCAGATGATCCTTGGTAACGCCCGCGGAGCTGCCTTTGGCAGCTCCGCCTTTTAGCGCGGATAGGGAACCTCTGACGCAATTGGCAGCGGAACCCATTTGCCCCGTCCGCGCAGATGAAACAAGCGGGAAATCCATACGGGGTTTCTCTCGTTTTTGAAGGTTTGGATGAGTCAAATTCCCGAAACGTCAAATTTTTCCATTCATAGAATTTCAATTTTCTTTCAGAAAAAATGTGGATTTTTTGTTAATTTATTGGACAATCCAACTTTCTCGCCGAATGCGATTGACAATTCCATCGCAATGTGTTACAATTCGGTTACACTGCGGGCAAAATGGAACGTTCCGGATTGCCCATATAACAGGAGATAATTTGTATGATACAATTTACCGATGTGGTGAAAACTTATGAACAGGGAAACAATGCGCTCAACGGTGTCTCCATGCAGATCGAGGATGGGGAGTTTTGCTTCCTGGTGGGCCCTTCGGGTTCCGGCAAGTCCACCATTATCAAGCTGATTACCGGCGAGCTGAAGCCCACCTCCGGTGCGGTTCACGTCAACGGCTATTCGCTGGAACGGATTCGCAAGCGGGAGATCCCCTACCTGCGGCGTACCGTGGGCGTGGTGTTCCAGGATTTCCGGCTGATCGATAAAATGACCGTTTATGAAAACGTGGCCTTTGCCATGCGCGTGGTAGGCGCCCGGGAAAAGGAGATCAAGGAACGGGTTCCCTATGTGCTGGAACTGGTGGGTCTGGAGAATAAAATGAACCGCCATCCCAACGAAATGTCCGGCGGCGAGCAGCAGAGACTTGCCATCGCCAGAGCGCTGGTGAACAATCCGTCCACCATCATCGCCGACGAGCCAACCGGTAACCTGGATCCGGAGCGCTCCTTTGAAATCATGGCGCTGCTCCAGGAGATCAACAATCTGGGCACCACTGTGCTGGTGGTCACCCATGCCCAGAACCTGGTGGAGCTTTTCGGCAAGCGGGTCATCGCCATTGACGACGGCCTGGTGGTCAGAGACGGAGAGGAGGAAAGCGAACATGCGGCTGAATAATATTGGATATCTTCTGAAAGAGGGTTTTCGCGGCATCTTTCTCCATGGATTTATGTCCTTCGCCGCTGTATGCGTCACGGTGGCGTGCCTTGTGATCGTGGGCAGCTTCTCCATTCTGGCCTACAACCTGGATATCATGGTGGAGGAGCTGAACCAGACCAGTGAGATCATGGTCTACATAGACAGCGAGCTGTCCGACGCGGAAGCCAAGAGCGTGGGCACGAAGATCAATCTGCTGGACAATGTGCTCCAGGCGACCTTCGTATCCCGGGAGGAAGCGCTGGCGGACTTCATTGAAGACCACGACGGCGACAGCGCTCTCAACGGCATCCAGGCCTCCTATCTGCGTCACCGCTATGTGGTGACCCTGGAGGACAACACCAAAATGAAGCAGACTGACGAGCAGCTCCAGGAGCTGCCCGGCGTGGCGGAGACCAACGCAGCTTATGAAATGGCGGAAGGCTTTACCACCATTCAGAACGTGCTGCATATGGTATCCCTGGCCATCATCGCAGTGCTGCTGGTGGTTTCTCTGCTGATTATTTCCAACACGGTTAAGCTGGCCATGTACGACCGTAAGGACGAGATCGCCATTATGAAAATGGTGGGCGCCACCAACGGCTTTATCCGCCTGCCCTTCGTGGTGGAGGGCTTCACCCTGGGTATGCTGGGTGCGTGTCTGGCCTTCGGCCTGGAGTGGCTGGGCTATGACGCCATGGTTGAGCGGATCAATGAGGTGGACGCGTTGCAGCTATTCACCTTTGTGCCGTTCCAGGAACTGCTGATTCCCATGGTGGCTGTCTTCTGCGCTGCCGGTATGTTCGTCGGCATCGTGGGCAGCTGGACTTCTATCCGGAAGTTTATGAATGTATAACCATGAGTAGGAGCGCCCATAGAAAGAGAAAAGCTCTGTCCCTGATCTGCCTGATGCTGACGCTAGCGCTGATGACCGGCGTTTTGCCGGAGCGGGCCAGAGCCGCCAGTTCCACTGAGATCCAGAAGGAGCTGGATACTCTGGAGGAACAAAACGCCCAGATCCAGGAACAGATCGACGCCATCCAGAGCCAGTACAATGCCAGCTATAACAATATGAAGTCCGTGGCGGAGCAGAAAGCCGCCATTGACCAGGAAATGACCCTGCTGAGTACGAAGATCGAAACCACCAACGAGCAGATCGCGGCCTATAACCAGCTGATCGCCAACATTCAGGATGACCTGGATCTGGCGCAGAACGAGCTAGAGCTGCTGAGTCAGCAGCACCAGGAGCGCATCCGGGCCATGGAGGAGCAAGGGACGCTGTCCTATTGGGAGGTCATTTTTGAAGCCAGCAGCTTTACGGATCTGCTGGATCGGATTACCATGGTTGAGGAGATTGCCGCGGCGGATAACCGCCGGATGGAGCAAATGCGCATTGCTTCGGACATTGTGGCAGCCAACCAGCTGTGTCTGGAGCGGGAAAAGAAGGATCTGGAGCAGACCCGAATCCAGTTGGCCGCGGATGAGGAGACCCTGGAGGAGAAGCGGTCTGAAGCGGACGAGCTACTCCGGGAGTTAGAGAAGGAGACAGAAGAATACGAGCTGCTGCTGGCGGAATCCGAGGCCCTTCAGGATGAGCTGATGCTGGACATCGCCGCCAAGGAGAAGGAGCTGAAGGAAGCCAAGTATGATGAATATCTGGCGAAGCTGGCTTTGCAGGGTGAGAATCCGCCTTCCAGCGCCAGCTGGATTAGTCCGGTTTCCGGCTATACCCTGACCAGCCCCTTCGGCATGCGGTTGCACCCTGTACTGGGCTATTACCGGATGCATAACGGCATCGATATGGGCTGCGCCCAGGGGACGCCGATCTATGCCACCCGGGCCGGGAAGGTTACTGTGGCCGCCTATCAGGCAGGCGGCGCCGGCAACTATGTAAGCATCAACCATTTGGACGGCTTTGCCTCCATCTATATGCACATGACCCATTATGTGGTATCTGCCGGTGAGACGGTGTCCCAGGGGCAGCTGATCGGATATGTGGGCAGCACCGGCATTTCCACCGGGCCGCATTTGCATTTCGGCATATCCTATGCCGGTACGTATGTAAATCCCTTGGCATACATTTATTGACAGGCCCACCCGGAGAGCTTTCCGGGTTCGCAAAGCAAAGGTGCCGCTATTTTCATAAAGACACGCGTTTTGGCGTGTGTCTTTCGGAAGTACCGGTATCACGACCAACGCAAAGGAGTAAATCATGAAGCAACGCAAAAAACTGACCTCTGTCCTGGCCGGGGTTTTGGCCGCCGTAATGCTGCTGACCCTGTTTCTGGGACTGATTCCCGGTGACGCCAGCGCGGCGTCCTCCAGCGAGATCCGCAAGCAGATCAACGCGCTGAAGGAGGAAAAGGAGGAAATTTCCAAGCAGATTGCTGAGGTTCAGGCCCAGTACCAAGAAAACGAAGACGAGATCGCGGACATCATTGCCCGGAAAAACGTTATCGATCAGGAGATTCAGCTGCTGTCTACGCAGATCACCAACATCAATGAGCAGATCTCCGCGTACAATACCCTGATCGCGGACAAGCAGGATGAGCTGGACAACGCCCAGACCCGCTATGACGACCTGAGCGAGGAGAACAAGCTCCGTGTTCGCACCATGGAGGAAGAAGGCACCGTCTCTTACTGGGAGGTGCTGTTCAAGGCCAACAGCTTCTCGGATCTGCTGGATCGGGTCAGCATGGTAGAGGAGATTGCCGAATCGGATAACCGCCGCCTGACGGAGCTGGCTGAAGCCGCGGAGGCGGTGGAGAACGCCCAGGTAGAGCTGGAGACTGAAAAGGCGGAGCTGGAGGACACCAAGCTGGAGCTGGACGCCACCCAGGTGGAAATGGACGCCAAGCGGGAGGAGGCGTACGCGCTGCTCCAGGAGCTTTTGACCAAGGCCGATGACCTGGAGGCCCTGGAGGCGGAGTATGAGGCCATGGAGGAGGAATTCCTCAACGAGATCGCCCAAAAAGAAGTGGAGTATTCCGAGGCAAAGCAGGCCGAATGGCTGGCGTTCATTGCCACTTCTGTGCCGCCCACCACGGAATCTTCCGGCAGTTCCAGCAGCTCCGGCAGTTCCGGCAGTTCCGGTAGTTCCAGCGGCGGCAGCAGCGGCGGCTGGCTGGTTCCTTGCAGCTACACCTCCATCACCAGCCCCTTCGGCTACCGCACGTCTCCTACCACCGGCGCGTCTACTTACCACCAGGGTGTTGACCTGGATACCGGAACCGGCGATCGGGTGGGCGCTACCCGGGCCGGCGTGGTGACCTTCGCGGGCTGGGGCAACGCGGCCGGCAACTATGTGGTCATTGACCATCGGGACGGCTTTACATCCATCTACATGCACTTGTCCTATTATACCGTTTCCGCCGGACAGGTGGTCAGTGCCGGTGAAATGATCGGCGCCACCGGTTCCACCGGCGTTTCCACCGGCGACCACTTGCACTTCGGCATCGCCTATAACGGCGTCTATGTGAATCCTTGTAATTATGTAAACCTTCATTGATGCGGCAAACCGGAGCATAGGGCCGTCAGGCCCGAAGCCGCACCCATTATGAAACAGGAGTGGTATGATGAAGAATCGCAAGCGTATGACATCCTTCATTGCCGGGCTTCTGGCGGCGGCAATGCTGCTGACCCTGATCCTGGGCCTGCTCCCCACGGGAGCAGACGCGGCTTCCTCCAGCGAGATCCGCAGACAGATTAACGCGCTGAAGGCGGAGAAGCAGGAGATCCGGAACCAGATTGACGAGGTTCAGGCCCAGTACGAGAAGAATGAAGACGAGATCGAGGATATCATTGCCCGCAAAAATGTCATCGATCAGGAGGTTCAACTGCTTTCAACGGAGATCGCAAATATCAATGAGCAGATAGCTGCCTATAATACTCTCATTGCGGATAAGCAGGATGAGCTAGACAATGCCCAGAGCCGATATGACGCTATGAGTGAGCAGACCCAGCTTCGGATCCGCACCATGGAGGAAGAAGGCGAGCTGTCCTATTGGGAGGTTCTGTTCAAGGCCAACAGCTTCTCGGATCTTCTGGACCGGTTGAGCATGGTGGAGGAGATTGCCAGCGCGGATAACCGCCGTCTGACGGAGTTGGGAGAAGCTGCCCAGGAGGTAGAGAATGCCCAGTCGGAGCTGGAGGCGGAGAAGGACGAACTGGAAACCATGCATGAGGAGCTGGACGCTACCCAGGCGGAAATGGATGCCAAGCGGGAGGAAGCGGTGGCGCTGTTCCAGGAACTGCTGACCAAGGCTGACGATCTGGAGGCTCTTCAGGCGGAGTACGAGGCTATGGAGGCCGCCTTCCTGGAGGAGATTGCCAAGAAGGAAGTGGAATTCACCGCTGCCAAGCGGGCGGAATGGCTGGCGTTCATTGCCACCTCTGTGCCGCCGGCCACATCGGGCAACTCCGGCGGTCTTACCTCCGGCGGAACCGGCGGAACCACCAGCAGTCAAGGCTGGCGGATACCCTGCAACTATTCCTCCATCACCAGTCCCTTTGGCAACCGGACGTCCCCCACCGCGGGCGCGTCTTCCAATCATTTGGGCATTGACTTAGACTCCACCACGGGAACCACAGTAATTGCTTCCCGTCCCGGGGTGGTTGTGGAGGCGGGACATACAAACGCCGCCGGCAACTATGTGAAGATCGACCATGGAGATGGGTATTCCTCCATCTACATGCATCTGAACAACTATAATGTGTCTACCGGACAGGTGGTGGGCGGCGGTCAGTCCATTGGCGAGGTAGGCGCCACCGGCATTACCACCGGCGACCATCTCCACTTCAGCATTACCCACAACGGCATTTACGTCAATCCCAGCGAGTATATTTTCTGAAAATAGACCATGGCTCCACAGCGCCTGCGGGTGCTGTGGAGCTTGTGCGAACCTGAACGAGCAGCCATGGCTGCAAAGGAAACACGGCGGCGAAAGCGACTACGCTCCGGCCGCGGAAAACGATACGAGGTGGTTTTCGTGAGAAAGAGAATTCTGCAACTGGGATCGTATCTGCTGGTTGCGGCATTGGCGGTGGGCGTGACTCTGGCGCTGACCCGACAGCAGGAGGGTTCCTGCAAGCTGGAGGAGCTGGAAGCGCTGATCAGCGAGAAATTTGTAGGCGAGACGGACAACGAAGCCCTGCTGGATGCGGCGGCCCACGCTATGGTCAGCGCTACGGGAGATCGCTGGAGCTACTATATTCCCGCCGGCGAGTACCAGGCCTACGAGGAGCAGACGGCCAACGCCTACGTAGGCGTGGGGATCACCATTGAACAGCAGCAGGAGCAGCAGGGCTTCCTGATCGTGGGCGTCACCCCCGGCGGCCCTGCGGAGGAAGCCGGCATGCAGCTGGAGGATATGCTGATTATGGTGGACGGCCAGGATGTTCGAACCATGACCACCTCCCAGGTGCGGGATCTGGTGCGGGGCAAGGTGGGCACCGTCGTTTCCCTGACGGTGCTGCGCCAGGGGGAGCGGGTAAACTTCTCTGTTGAGCGGCGCAATGTCCAGACGCCGGTGGCGGATCATGAAATGCTTACCGCGGATATCGGCCTGGTCACCATATACAACTTCGATGCCAGGTGCGCCGACGAAACCATTGCGGCCATTGAGGCCCTGCTGGACAGCGGGGCGAAGAAGCTGATCTTTGATGTGCGCAATAACCCCGGCGGGTATGCCAGCGAATTGGTGGAGGTGCTGGACTATCTGCTGCCGGAAGGAGAGGTCTTCCACACCGTTTCCTATGACGGCAAGGAGGATATCGACTATTCCGACGCCGATTGCCTGGAGCTGCCCATGGCGGTGCTGGTCAACGAAAGCTCCTACTCCGCGGCGGAGTTCTTTGCCGTGGCCCTGAGGGAGTATGACGCGGCTGTGGTGGTTGGCACCCAAACCTCCGGCAAGGGGAATTTCCAGAATACCTTCCGCCTCAGCGACGGCTCGGCGGTGTCCCTGTCTGTGGGCAAGTATTATACCCCCAGCGGCGAGAACCTGGAGGGGGTAGGCATCACCCCGGACGTGGAAGTGACGGTGGATGAAGATACTGCCACAGCGATTTATTACGGCACGCTGCCCGCCCGGGAGGATCCCCAGATCCAGGCGGCGATGGAGGCTCTGAAGTAAGCGCAGTCACAACAATCAAGAACGGGTTTGCCCTGGGGCAAACCCGTTGCTTTTTGGGATCGGGGATCAGCGGAAGGAGGCCATATCCAGCACCTCGCCATGGCGCAAAAGCGGCTCCATGGCGCCGTCGCGGATGCAGTAGGCTTCGCCAAAGAGAAGGAGGCAGGTTTCGTCCTGATAGAAGTAGCTGCCGTCAGGCAGAGCGAAGAAGATGTTCCCGAAGCTGTCCGGGTAGGTAATGTCCTCAAACAGCCGCCTGCCGTCCAGAATATTGTCTCTGACCTGCTGGTAGTGGGGTAGAATGTTCACCTCGGTAAGCCCCAGGCCGGGGAGGAATCGGGGAAAGGCGGGATCGGACTCGCCCGGCTCTTCCGGCTGGGCGTAGACCCTGTCGGCGCAGTTCATGGAGCCGGCGCTGATGCCCATGACCACGCCGGGGAACGCGGTCAGCAGCTCCCCCAGGCCGATGCTCTGGAAGAACGCGTTCTGGGTGGGTACATGGCCGCCGGCCAGGACGATCAAGTCGCTATCCGCCACCAGTTCCCGGGCCTGATCCGCGTTTTCGCCGTCCAGGATCCGGAACTGACTGAAGAAGATCCCGGACGCGGCGAAGGCACAGACCAGATCCGTGGCAAACCGGCAGGTCAGATCCCGCCGCCAAGGGTCGGAGCAGACGAACAAGAGCCTGCCGTGGGGCGCCAGCGTCTGCTCCATGCAGTCAAGGAAGCCGTTAGCGTTGCTCAATAGAGGACCATCCGCGTTAACTACAAAGGGGCTGCTGGTAACAAACAGCGTCATAGGGTCACCTCAAGAAAAGTATTGTTATTTCAGGTAAGCTCCGTGCCGGGGAAATACTCCGTCACGAAGTCCACATTGTCCACCCGGAAGGTCTTCCCGCGCAGATGTTCCAGGGAACCGGCCTCGGTGGTAAAGGAAAAGGTCAGCTTATAGGAATACAGGGCCTGATAGCTGCGATCAAAACGCTTGTCCAGCTTGCCGTATTTCCCGTCTCCCAGCAGGGGATGCCCCGCGTGAGCGAATTGGGCGCGGATCTGATGGGTGCGGCCGGTAATCAGCGCACACTCCACCAGGGAAAGACCGTTCTTCGAAGCCAGGGTTTGATAATTGGTCTGGCAGGTTTTGGCGCCGGGCCGGGGGACGTCGGTAACAAAGACCCGGTTTTTTTTCGCGTCTTTGAACAAATAGCCTTTCAGGCTGCCCTCCCGGGGCTTGAGTGTTCCCTCCACAATGGCAAGGTAGCGCTTGTCCAGTTCCCGATCCTTGATCTTCTGATTCATGACCCGCAGCGCCTCGGCAGTCTTTGCGGCAATGACGATGCCGCCGGTGTTGCGGTCGATGCGGTTGCACAGGGCGGGGGTGAAGGCGTTTTCCTCCCGTGGCCGCCATTCCCCCTTCTGGTACAGGTATGCCTGGATATGGTCGATCAGGGTGCGGCCGTATTCCGCCCCGTCGTGGGGGTGCACCGCCAGGCCGGGGCGCTTATCCACCAGGAGAATGTGTTCGTCCTCGTAGACAATGGTCAACCTGGGGGCGGCTACGGTGAGAAAGGCATTGTCCTGCCGGGGCTGGTCAAAAAACTCGTCGTTGATGTATAACTGCAATCGGTCTCCGGCTTCCAGCCGGTCGTCCCGCTGGGCCCGCTGTCCGTTGCGCTTGATCCGCTTCAGACGGATGTACTTCTGGGCCAGAGAGGCGGGGAGCAGGGGAACGGCCTTTGCCAGGAATCGATCCAGGCGCTGCCCGGCATCGTTGGGGCCGATGGTAAGTTCTTTCATAGGTTTTTTCCTTGCGTCTCGTCAAAGTGACGGTTAATCTGCTCCGTGAATTCCACGGCGGCGTTATAACCCATTTTCTTCTGGCGGTTATTCATGGCGGCCACCTCCAGGATCACAGCCAGGTTTCGGCCCGGGGTGATGGGGATGGTGTACATAGGAATCTTTACCCCCAGGATCTCGGTGTATTGATCCTCCAGCCCCAGCCGGTCATAGGCGTGCTGCGTATTCCAGGGGACGATATTGGCCACCAGATTGATGTCGTTTTCCAGCTTCACCGCGCCCATGCCGTACAGCTGGGCCACGTTGATGATGCCGATACCCCGCAGTTCGATGTAGTTGCGGATCAGGGGCGGCGCGGTACCGATCAGGGAGCTGGTGGATACCTTCCGGATCTCCACCGCGTCGTCGGCAATGAGCCGGTGACCGCGCTTGAGCAGTTCCACAGCGGCCTCGCTTTTGCCGATGCCGCTGTCGCCGGTGAGCAGGATCCCTTCGCCGTAGACCTCCACTAGAACGCCGTGCCGGGTGATTCTGGGAGCCAGGGCGGTTTTTAAGTGGGTGATGATGGTGGAGACGATGGCGCTGGTGGTCTCCTCAGTACTGAGGACGGAGACGTTGTGCTTTTGGGCCATCTCCAGCATCTCCGGATGGGCCGGGATGCCCCTGGCAATGAGCAGGGCGGGGAATTTATAGGAGAACAGCCGGTCGAAAATCGCCCGGCGATCCAGGGAGGGGAGCTTGGAGACGTAGCTCATTTCTACATTCCCCATGACTTGCAGACGCATAGGCTCATAGTGGTCAAAATACCCGGCCAGCTGAAGGCCGGGACGGGCAACGTCATCCACGGTGATGCGGATGGAGGCGAAATCCGTTGCGGCATAAACGACCTCCAGGTGAAGCTCTTTAACCAGCGTTGCCAGAGAGACGCTGTACAGTTCGGACATTGAGAACACCTCGCTGAATGCTGTTTTCTTAAAAAACATTATACCTGTGCCCCGGCGGAATATCAATAGATTTTAGGAAATTAAAAATAATGAAAATAATGCTTGCTTTTTTGGGGAAAGTCTGGTATCATATTTAAGCGCCTGTGAAGGGCGCGGTTTGTTGAGATCATCCGGATGGGAGGTGCAAGGAAATGGCTAAGTGTGATTTTTGTGGCAAAGGCGTAACCTTCGGTATTAAGGTTTCCCACTCCCACAGACGTTCCAATCGTACATGGAAGCCCAACGTCAAGCGCGTGAAGGCTGTGGTTAACGGAACTCCCTGCCATGTGTACGCATGTACCAGATGCCTCCGCTCCAATAAGGTCGAGCGTGCCATCTGATTTGCCTGGCTATAAATACGCCGCCGTAAACCACGGCGGCGTTTTTATGTCCGCCTGACAAAACCGCTCCCGCGGCGCCCGTTCCGGGCGCCGCGGGAGCGGCTTTTTACGGATATTACAGCCAGCCGGGGTTTTCGGATTCGGATTTGCGCTGGCGGGTGAGAAGATTCTGGATCTCCTTGCGGACGTCGGCGCCTTCGTAGAGAACACGGTAGGCCGCTTCGGTGATGGGCATGTCGATGCCCTTGGCCTGGCCCAGCTCGTAGGCGGATCTGGTGGCGTAGTAGCCTTCCACCACGGCGCCCACCTCCTGCATGGCCTCCTGAACGCCCTTACCCTGGCCGATGAGGATGCCCGCCCGACGGTTCCGGGAGTGCATGGAGGTACAGGTGACGATCAGGTCGCCTACACCGGCCAGGCCGGCAAAGGTCTCTGTTCTGGCTCCCAGAGCAACGCCCAGACGGGCGGTCTCGGTCAAGCCTCGGGTCATGAGCATGGCCTTGGTGTTATCCCCAAAGCCCAGGCCGTCGGTGACGCCGGCGCACAGGGCGATTACGTTCTTCAAGGCAGCGCCCAGCTCGGCGCCTACAGGATCCGGGCAGGTGTAGACCCGGAGCGTATCCGCCATAAACACATCCTGAACGAATTCCGCCAGAGACTGGTCGGTGCTGGCTGCCAGCAGGCCGGTGGGAATGTTGATGGAGACTTCTTCGGCATGGCTGGGGCCGGTGAGGACGACCACATGCTTCCCGGTTTCCTGGGCGATCACTTCGCTCATCCGAAGGTGGGTGCCCTGCTCCAGACCCTTGGTGACGGATACCACCACCGCGTCCGGATCGATGTAGGGAGCGGCGCCGCGGCAAACACTCCGCAGAGGAAAGGACGGACTGGCCATGACCACCACCTTGCATCCGGCGATGCAGCTGTAGTCGCCGCTGATCTTCAGCTCCGGAGGCAGAACTGCGCCGGGAAGGCGGGGATTGCGGCGGGTGCTCTCCATCTGGGGGATCAGATCTTTTTCGTAAGTCCACATGGTCACGTCGTGACCGTTCCGGCACAGGCGGATTGCCAAGGCGGTGCCCCAAGCGCCGCTGCCAACGACAGTAGCTTTCATTGTTTTCTTCCTTTCGCGAAAAGATTGGTTTTTCGTTCCTCGCCCCTTATCAGCCGGACGATATTGCCCCGATGCATATAAAGGGTGAGCAAGCCCATAAACACGCCGCCAAGCATGACGGGAATGTTGCGGTGATGGAAGATGACAAAGCACACGGCGAAGGTGGCTGCCGCCAGGACGGAGCCCAGGGAGACATAGCCGCAGATCAGATAGACCGCGGCGAACACCACCAGGATCGCCAAGCCGATACGCCAGTCAATGACCATGGCCAGGAAGAACCCGCTGAGGATCCCCTTGCCCCCCTTGAAGCCCAGCAGAGCGGGGAAGTCGTGGCCCAGCATCACGCTGACGGCGCCCAGAACCATTCCCTCCAGACCATAGCCCAGGGGGCCAAGGATCAGGCTGCCGGTGAGGCAGGCCAGGATGGCCTTACCGCCGTCGATGGCGATGACCATCAGCGCTTTGCCGGAGCCGTAGCTGCGGATGAAGTTGGTAAGACCGGCGTTGCCGCTGCCGTGGGCTCGGACGTCGTCATGGAGCAGGGAGGAGACGCAGACAGCGCCGTTGAGGTTGCCCAGCAGATAACAGGTAAGGATGGTGACCAGGATGGGGTATAGCATCAGTCTTCCTCCTTATCGCCTTTTTGACGGATGGTGATGCGGATAGGAGTGCCCTGCAGACCGAAGACCTCCCGGATCTGATTTTCCAGGTATCTCTGATAGGAGAAGTGGAACAGCCGGGCGTCGTTGCAGAAAATGACAAAATGGGGGGGCTTGGTGCCGGCCTGGGTCATATAGTAGATCTTCAGCCGCCGGCCCTTGTCCGTGGGGGGCTGGACTCTGGCGGTAGCGTCGGCCAGAACGCTGTTCAGCGCGCCGGTGGTGATGCGACTGGTGTTCTGGGCGTAAACTTCCTGGATCATGGGATAGAGCTTGTCCACCCGCTGACCGGTCAGGGCGGACAGGAACAGCACCGGGGCGTAGAGCATATAGCTCAGGCCGTTGCGGATCTGGGCTTCCATGTCCCGCATGGTGTTGGTCTGCTTGTCCTGCACCGCGTCCCATTTATTTACCACAAGGATGGCGGCTTTGCCGGCCTCGTGGACAAGTCCGGCGATTTTTGTATCCTGCTCGGTGACGCCGTCGTTGGCGTCGATGAGGATCAGGCACACATCCGCCCGGTCGATGGCGCTGATGGAGCGCATGTTGGAATACTTCTCAATAATGTCGTCGATCTTGCTTTTCCGGCGCATACCGGCGGTATCGATGAAGCAGTATTTCCCGGTTTCATTTTCAAAATAGGAGTCGATGGCGTCCCGGGTGGTGCCGGCCACGTCGGAGACGATGACCCGTTCCTCTCCCAGGATTTGATTGAGCAGGCTGGACTTGCCCACATTGGGCTTGCCCACAATGGCCACCCGGATCAGGTCTTCGTCCTCCTGGGTCTGCTCCTGCGCGGGGATGTTCTCCAGGACCCAGTCCAGAAGGTCGCCGGTACCGTGGCCGTGAATGGCGGAGGTTTCAAACAAATCCCCAATGCCCAGGGAATAGAACTCATAAACATCCGGGTTGACCGCGCCGACGGAGTCACACTTGTTCACCGCCAGGGCGATGGGCTTGCCGGATTTGCGTAGCATGGTGGCCACGTCCTGATCCGCCGCGGTGACGCCGCTGCGGACATCCACCACCATTACGATGGCGTCGGCCAGTTCAATGCCGATCTGGGCTTGGCGGCGCATGAATTTCAGCATGTCGTTTTCCGTGCTGGGCTCGATGCCGCCGGTATCCACCAGGGAGAAGGTGCGGCCACACCATTCACAGTCGCCGTAGATTCTGTCCCGGGTGACGCCGGGGGTATCCTCGACGATGGAGGTGCGGCGGCCGGTGAGCTTGTTGAACAGCATGGACTTGCCTACGTTGGGACGGCCCACAATGGCGACCAAAGGCTTAGCCATAGCAACCACTTCCTTTCTTCTTATGATGCGGATATATCCATAAAAACGATGGGTTCTGTAATTGGCAAGCAATGATTCTGCTTTCCCTATTATGGCACATCTTTGCCGCAAAAGCAATGGCGGCAGAGGTTTTTCACAGAAGTTTCACACCTTGCCGGCCGCCGGCAGGCAAGGAAAAAGAGGAAGACGCAAACGCCTTCCTCTGCATTTCCGCTTTTGCCTTACTCAGCTTCGACAGCCAGAACCTGGCGGCCGTTGTAGCTACCGCATGCCTTGCAAGCTCTGTGGGGCATGACGGGTTCACCGCACTTGGGGCAAACCGTCACGCTGGGAGCGGACAGCTTCCAGTTGGAGCCACGGCGCTTATCGCGGCGAGCCTTGGACACTTTACACTTGGGGACAGCCATGGTGACACCTCCTTGGTCAAACTGCTTTCGGGCAGCATCAATGTGGATTTACTTCTCAAGAAGCTGCCTTAAAGCAGCAAATCGGGGATCGAGCTCCTTCTGGCAATCGCAGGGGCCGTCGTTGAGGTTTTTCCCGCAGCGGCAGCACAATCCCTGACAGTCTTCCTTGCACAGCAGCTTGGAGTCCAGGTTCAGGACGAAAACCGTCCGTACAATGTCATCCAGGTCGGCGCTGTCTCCCTCCAGAGGGAATACCCGTTCGTCCTCGTTTTCTTCGTCGGCCATTTCCGTGACCAGAACCACATCCAGAGGGAAGCGGATCTGCCGGTCAAAGGCGCTGGCGCAGCGGTCGCAGACGCCGTGGATGCAGGTGGTGATCTGCCCTGACATCACCAGAACGCCCGCGGTGTTCCGTACCGTACCCTGGGCCTTCACAGCCTCGGACACGGGATGGGTCACGCCATAACAAAGATCGCTCAGATCGACATCGGTGGAAAAAGAGACGGACGCGCCGGGGCAATCAAGTATCTTGGAGAGCCCTAACAGCATACTTTCCCTCCTTCTCACAGTCATGCCTAAACATTATATAGGCTTTTTCTTCATTTGTCAAATACTATTTTCAGAAAATATAAGGTCGGAGCTGCTCGGTGGTCATTATTTCTCTGGGGCAATTTGTATTTTGTTGAAATGATACAAGCTCAGACAGTTTTCAGATACGCTCTAGGGAACCTCTGACTAAATCGACAAGAGCTGATGTCGAGAGATTTTGGCACAGCCGAAAGTTCAAAAAGTGGAGGAATACTGTATGTATTTCCCACTTTTTGAACTGTACGGATGGGGCAAAAGATCCGGCATTCAGCCGAAGACGATTTATTCAGAGGTTCCCTAGAGGAACCTGTCGGTATTTTCAACATTTTTCACTTGCCCGGTCCACAAAAGTGCGTGCGCGTCAATAGGAAGGCGCTGCTCTACCAGGGGCATGAGCGGTTGATCCATATGTGGCTCAAGCTGATAATAATAGGCTGTGCTGGAATAGTCATCACTTCTTAAATTATTGTGGCCGTGCTCAATGGTGACGCGGATGGATTTTTCAAACATTACAGGATCCTGCACGTGATAGCGATAAAAGGTGTATTTCCCTTTGTAATTCTGTTCGCCCGCCAAAATGGTGCCATGCCACGGTGCGCACTGCTCTTGTGTGGGGGACCAAGCAAGATTAAAATAATCCTCGGTCCCGGTCCCATGTATCTTAGGCGGCCAGCTTTCACCATCAACAAAAATCATGTCGTCACCCTCGCCAAGCCAATCCCATTCAGTCGAACCATTCAGATTGTGAATGTTCAGGTTGCAGCCGACATAGTGGCCCTGCCCTTTGGCTTCCAAAATTATGTAATTTTCTTTGCCGGAGACATTCTTATCCTGCTCGTCGCCGAACACCCATTGTGTATGGCATTTGCGTTCGTGCTCATCAATGCCGTTTGTAGGGCAATCACGCCGCCATTGAGCGTGGAAGTACAAGCAGTTGTCGGGGAGTTCAATGCCTTCTTCATAGTCAATGTAAAAATACAGCTTGCTACGCAAGGCTTTTCTGACTTTTAATGCTACAATACGTGCAAAGTAATCGGCAAAAAACGGTTAAATACCTTGCACTTTGAGGGGCGGCTATGTACAAGTATAACAACAGGCTGATCAGTCTGTCGGGTTTTCAGCAGCTAATGGGGATGCGCCTGCGGAAAGACAACCGTTGGAGAAAGAAAGCACACCGCCAAAATCAACCGGAAAGCCATTGACAAGCAACGGCTGTTGTTTGGTATACATTATTTATTGTCCTTGTGGGAACGACAAACATCCAAAATGACAGCGACTATGATGATGAAGCCGAGGGTAATATTTTTCCAAGCAGGAGAAATGCCAAGCTGATTCAAGCCATTGTTTATCATGCCGATAATCAGTGTACCAGCAAAGGTATTGAAAACGCTGCCCTTGCTTGCGCCACCGACGTACACTGAAGCCAAAGCCATCAGCGAAACATCCGAGCCGGAGGAGGGCTGACCGGAGCCAAGGCGGGAGGCTAAAATGATACCGCCGATGGCACTACAGCCACCTGCCACTGCAAAGGCCGCAATTTTTATCAGCGGAACACTGATGCCGCTCAAGCGGGCTGCCTGTGGATTTTCGCCGACAATAATCACGCTACGTCCAAATGGTAAATATTTGAGCACAAACGCACCGATTAAAACTGCAACAATCAGAATAACACCCGCAATCGGTATTGTGTCGAAAATATAACCTCTAGCGATGGCTGTGAAAGAATCGGGAAGGCCGGTAATCGGCTGACTGTTCGTCAGCAGGAGAACAAA
>CALWXQ010000039.1 GCA_944385545.1 uncultured Oscillospiraceae bacterium
ACCGTCTCCACATGAGCACATCTTGGGAACAGGTCTGCGGCTTGGACGGTTTTCAGGCTGTAGCCTTTTTCTTTCAGCGCCGCTACGTCCCGGGCCAGGGTGGCGGGGTCGCAGGAGACGTAGACCAGCCGCTGGGGGGCCATGCGGCCCAGGGCTTCTATGGTATCGGCGTTCAGGCCCTTCCGGGGCGGATCCACCACCACCACATCGGGACGGATGCCCTCCGCCTCCAGGCGCAATGCCGCCTGGCCCGCGTCGGCGCAGAAAAATTCCGCGTTGGCAATGCCGTTGCGCTTGGCGTTCTCCCGGGCGTCCTCCACCGCCTGGGGGATCACCTCCACGCCGATGACCTTCCCGGCGGCTCCGGCCATGGCCAGGGTGATGGTACCTACGCCGCAGTACAGATCCAGTACCGTATCCTCCTTCCCGGTTTCCGCCAGGGAAATGGCCGTCTCGTACAGCCGCTGGGCCTGGTGGTGGTTGACCTGGTAGAAGGATCGGGCGGACAGCCGGAAGGTCAGACCGCACAGGGTATCCTCTATGAATCCCGGGCCGCACAGGGGGATGAATTCCTCCCCCAGTACCACGTTGCCCTTCTTCCGGTTCACCGAAAGCACTAAGGTGGTGAATCCCGGCACCGTCTTCAGCCGCCGGATCAGCTCCTCCGGCTTGGGAATGGCCTGGCCGTTGATCACCAGACATACCAGGATCTGGCCGCTTACCGCCCCCCGTCGGACGTAGATATGCCGCAGCAGACCGGTGTGGGCGGTTTCGTCGTAGACGGGAATCCGGCATTGGTTTACATAATCTATCACCAGCGTCTTCACCTGATCCGTCTGCTCCGGAAGGATTCGGCACCGGGGGATCTGCACCACCTGGTGGGTGCCCGCCCGGAAGAATCCGGCGTAGGCCCGGCCCTTTTCCGCCGCCACCGGGTACTGGGCCTTGTTCCGGTAGCCCAGGCAGGTGGGAGCGGCCAGGATGGGCACCTCTGACAGTTCCTCCCCGGCCAGCCGGTTCAGGCAGGTCTTCACCCGCTGTGCCTTCAGCCGGGTTTCCTCCGCGTAGTCCATGTGCCAGAAGTCGCAGCCGCCGCAGAGCTTCGCCACGGGGCATTCCCGGTTCACCCGGTGGGGGGAGGACTCCAGAATCCGGGTCATTTTCCCCGCCGCCCAGGTCTTCCGGGCTTTTTCAATGCGCACCAGCACCCGCTCCCCGGCGATGGCGTTGGGAATGAATACGGCGCAGCCGTCGATGTGGGCAATGCCCTGGCCCTCGGCTGTGTAGTCGGTGATTTGGCATTCATAGACACTGCCTTTTGTCAGCATGGTTCCTCCTCCATAACAGCCTTGAAAAGCTCGTTCAGCCGCTCCGTTTTTCCCCCCAGGTACAGCGCCCCGAACAGGGCCTCCAGCCCCGTGGCCTTGGCGTACTCCTGAGGCGTAGCGGATCGGGGAACCCCGTGGACGTGGGCGTTCTTCCCCCGGCGGTAGTAGGCCAGCTCCTCCTCGGTGAGCATGGGCAGGATCCGGTCGGCAAATTTCGCCTGGGAAGGGGCCTTCACCAGCGCAATGGTGTCCCGGTGGAGCTTTCCCACATTTTTTCCGCCCCGGGCGCACAGGTAGGCCCGGCAGAGAATCTCAAAGACGCAGTCGCCCATGTGGGCCAGGCCTAAGTTGGATATGGCGTCGATCTGCCCCTTGGTCAGATTCATTTGAAAGTAGTTGTCCATAAATTCCCTCGATTAACCAAAAATTGGGCGCACAGCCCGGTAAACAGTCCTGTCACGATCCCCGCCGCCGTCAGGGCAGGCAGATAGGCCAGCACCCCGGGGGTGCCGGTGATCAGCGCCGCCATGGCCACCTGGCCCACCCCGTGGGCCACCGCCCCCAGGCATCCGGCGACCCACAGCTGGCTCTTTTTCAGGATCCAGCGCAGGGCGATGGTCACCGCGATGGCGCACAGGCCCCCGGCGGCGGAATAGAACACTGAGGAAAAATTCCCGGCGAACACCGCCCCCAGGAAGACCCGGCAGCTCAGCACCGCCGCCCCCTCCTTAGGCCCCAGGGCGAAGACGGTATACACCGTTACAATATTGGCCAGCCCCAGCTTTACCCCGGGCAGGGGAACAAGGGGGGGCAGCTGGGCCTCCAGCAGGAATATGGTCAGGGCAATGGCCGTGAGCAGGGCCAGCCGGGTGATGGTTCTTATTTTCAGGGCACATCGCCGCCTTTCCAAAGGGAATCCATGCAGGATTCCCTTTTTCGGCTGTGTCGCCGAGTTCATCAAAGGTTCCCTTGGTTCCCTCTGCCGTATCTGTACTAAACTTAGCAAAATTTCCGCCGGTTGTAAAGAATATTTTAAGGTTTATCGCCTGTACAATCCCGAAAAGCTGTGGTATGATGATGAATAACAACAAAGAGAAAGGTGCCACGCCTATGAAAAAGCCCATCCTCTGCCTCCTCGCTGCCGCTATGCTTATCACATTGTTCGGATGCGGCGTGGAGCTGCCGCCGGAAACCTCCGCGCCCACCGTCCCTACGGGGCCGGTGGAGACCACCCAGAGCGCGCCGACCGCGCCCCCGGACGGCAATCCCGATGACGTCACCTGCAAGGGAAGCTACACCGGCCAGGTTCAGGCCGATGTGGTGGTGGCCCGTGCCTCCCAGGCGGAGCTTACCGCCGGGGAACTGCAAGCCTGGTATTGGGCCGAGGTGGCGGATTACTGCCAGTCGGGGAACGCTCCGGCGCCGGATCTTTCCCTGGATCTGTCGGTGCAGGAATGTCCCCTGGAGGGTGAGGCGCTCACCTGGCAGCAGTATTTCCTGAAGCGGGCCTTGAACAGTTGGCACACTGCCCAGGCGCTGATTTGTCAGGGCCTGGAGGAGGGCCTTCCTGTGGAGGAGGCCTTTCAGCCCAATCGGGAGCTGTACGAGGAATACAATGTGACCAAGGTGCCCGCCAACCAATATCTGTACCGGTATACCCAGAGCTATTCTCCCAACACCATGCACCAGGCCTATCTGGACGGCATGGACGATTTGCTGGCGGAGCTGGCCGGGGAGCAGGGCTATTCCGGAATGGAGGAGCTGGCAAGCCGGGCCTTTGGCTGTTCGGTGGACGCTCTGAAGTCCTTCACCCTGAGCTACAACTGGGCCTACATGTACTTTACCAACCTAAGCTACTACATCCAGCCGGAGCAGGAGGCTGTGGAGGCCTATTTCGCCGAGCAGGAGGCGGAATTTGCCGCCCGGGGCGTCACCCGGGACGGCAGCCGGTATGTGAGCATCCGCCAAATTCTCCTGGTGCCGCAGGACGATCCGGAGGGCGCCGGATCTGTCAGCGTGGCTGAGGACGGCACTGTGACCTGCTCCGAGGAATCCTGGGCCGCCTGTGAGGACAGGGCCGAGAAGCTGCTGCAAAAGTGGAAGTCCAACCACTACGGCGTGAACGAAGGGTTTTTTGGGGATTTTGCCTACCACAATTCCGCCGATCCCGGCACCGCTTCCGACGGCGGCGCCTATACCCGGATCCGCCAAGGGCAGCTGATCCAAGAGCTGGACAGCTGGAGCTTTGACCAGAGCCGCGAGGAAGGGGACACTGCCGTTGTGCGCTCCCCCTACGGCTATCATGTGGTATATTTCTCCGGCAGCCAGGAGATCTGGTACGCTGAGGCGGAGGACGCCCTCACTGCCCGGGAGCAGACCGGTTTGATTACCGCCGCCCGGGAGGCCTATCCCATGGAGGTGGACTATTCCGCCATCACCTTAGGCGCCGGGGAACCCACGGTCAGCGCCGGGGATCTGCTCTATCCCGATGTGGCCCATGAGCGCTTCCCGGAGATCCCCCTGTACTTACAGCAGGACTATCCGGACACCATGTACGGCAGCTACCGCATCCGCACCCACGGCTGCGGCATTACCACCCTGGCCATGGTTGCCAGCTACATGGTAGACGATGAGCTGACGCCCCCGGAAATGTGCGCCCTGTACGGCCGGTACAGCACGGAGCACGGCAGCGACAACGTGATGTTCATCCGGGAGCCGCCGGTGCTGGGCTTCTATTTGAAGGAGTATACCTATAAAGCCGACAGAGCCCTGGAGGCGCTGAAGGAAGGGCATGTGGTGATCTCCCTGCAAAGCGCCGGATACTGGACCCAGGGCGGCCACTTCCTGGCTCTGGAAAAGTACAACGAAGACGGCACCATTCAGGTGCGGGACTCCAACCTGTATAACTACGGCCGTCTGGAGCGGCATATGCAGGACAGCCATGAATGGTCCAGCATCACTGCCGATGACAAGGGCTACTGGATCTTTGAGTACAAGGTTACTGCGGTTCCCGCCTGCAGCCGCTGCGGACAGCCCGAGGGCGTGACCACCAGCCTGCTTCAGGAGGATTACCTGTGTGAAAAATGCCGCAGCGCCGTCCTCCGCCGGGACACCTTCCTGACCTGTGCCGGAGAATGATCACCGCGTGAAAATGCCGGAAGGCAGGGGATGATCCCCGGCCTTCCGGCATTTTTCCGCTGGGGGAGGGGCGTCGGAATACGCGGCCCCGGCAAACGCCGGGGCCGCGGGAGTCAGTTCTGGGCGCCCATGAGGATCCGGGCCAGTTCGGAATTGCCGTCGAGAATGACGGATTTTTCGTCGCCGGTCAGGCTGGCCTTCAGGGCCTCCAGGGCCTGGGTGAATTCGTAGAATTCCTGTTTGTCCGGGGTGTTGTAGGCTTCCGCCAGCAGGCGCATGTATTCCTGCTCGCCTTCGGCCTCCAGCTTGGCCGCCTCCGCCTGGGCGTTGGACACCAGGATGTTCACCTGCTTGTCCACATCGTTGCGGATGATGGAGGCCTCATAGTTGCCGTCGGCGGTGTACTTCTCGGCGATCTGGTTGCGCTCGGAGATCATCCGGCTGTACACCGCGTTCAGATTGCTCTCCGGCAGATCGAACTGCTTGATCTTCACATCCTCAACCCGGATGCCGTAGACGGCGGCCAGGGCGTTGACGTCGGTGGCGATGGATTCGTAGATGTCGTTGCGCTTGGAGCCGTCGTCCATGTTGATGATGTCCGACTGGGCCAAAGTGCCCATGACGGTCTTCAACTGGTTATAGGTCAGAGCGTCCAGCCGCTGCTCCGCTACGGCTGTGGAGCCAAGGGTCTGGTAGAACAGCTTGGGATCGGACACGGACCAGAGCACATAGCAGTCCACGGTCATGTTCTGCTTGTCCGAGGTGAGCACTTCGGAAGGGGGGATGTCATAGAGCCTGGTGGCTTTGGAAAAATACTTCACACTGTCCAAAAAGGGGATTTTGAAATGCAGACCCGCGGCATCCTTGGTATCGATGATCTTGGAGAACCGCACCACGCAGGCGTATTCGTTCTCCCGGACGGTGAAGGTGCTGTTGGCGACCAGCAAGGCGGCCAGCACCAGGGCCGCAATAAGCAGGATCTTTCCTTTTTTCATGGTTACTGTCCTCCATTGACGGTGGCCAGATCCTCCAGGGGCAGGAGCATCTGCACATCGGAGCTGCCGCTGCCGGTGTTGATGTACAGCTTCACTCCGGGAAGCACCTGGGAAATGGCTTCATAATACATCCGGGAACGGGTGATGGCCGGATTCTGGGCGTACTCGGAGTACATCGCCTGGAACATGGCCACCTGCTCCTGGGCTTCGTTGATGCGCTTCTGCTTCAAATACTCCGCGTTCTGGATCAGCTTGTCCGCCTCCGCCTGAGCCTGGGGCAGCTGGGCGTTCTGGTAGGCCTTGGCGTCGTTGATCACCGTCTCGGCCTGCTGCTTGGCGGTTTCCACCGCCTTGAAGGCCTCGATGACCTCCTGGGTGGGCGGCTCCGCGTCCTGGATCTTCACATCCACCAGGGTCAGACCGATTTGGTACTGCTCCAGGATCTGCGTCACCAGATCCTTCACCTGGCGCTGGATGTCCTCCTTGCCGTCGGTGAGCACCGCGTCCACCGTGGAGGAGCCAACCACGTTACGCACCTGGCTCTGGATCAGGTTGCGCAGGATCAGCTCCGGCTGGTCGGAGGAATACAGATACTGCACCGGATCGGAGATCTTGTACTCCACAAAGAAGTCCACGTTGACGATGTTGTAGTCGCCGGTGATCATGGCGCTTTCGCTTTCGTTTACGTAATAGCCCCCGTCCACATCCTCGTAGCCCAGCTTGATCTGCTGGTAAACGTTCACGTCCACCTTGCGCACCTGCTGGATCCCCAGGGGCAGCTTGAAATGGACGCCGGCGTCGGTGACGTCGGTGACCTTGCCAAAGGTGGTCACCACGGCCTGCTGCTTATCGTCTACGGTGTAGAAGCAGGTGGCGGCCAGGGCCAGCGCCACCAGTATCACCGCCGCAATGAGGATCCCTCGGCCCAGGGATCGGAAGCTGGGCAGCTTCTTGCGCCGGTCGGGCTGGTTTCCGGGCCAGCGGTAAGTTCCGTTGTCATCCATGTTGGGTTTCTCCTTTCGTTTGGGTCAGCTGTTCCATCAGCTGAGCGGCTTGGTTTTTCAAGGAATTTGCCTGCCAGGCGGTGAGCATGATCCGCAGTACCTGCATCAGCTTCTCCCGGGCGCCGGGAAGGGGGAGCATGTCCCTGGCCACGGCGGCGTCCAGACACGTGACCCAATCTTCCTCGGTGGTGGGGAGCGGCTCCCTGGCCGCCAGCTCCACAAAGCGGAACAGCAGCACCGCGTCGTCCACCAGATCGTCGCTTTCATCCGCCAGGTCGCCGTTGAGGTAGGTCATCAGCCGGACGATCTGTTCCAGGGGCATGGCGCCCTTGAGAATGTTTATGTTGATGATCCGGCAGACCTGCTCCATGGTATAGCGCTTGCCCCGGGGAGGGGAGAGAAAGCCTCGCTTCACCCAGTTCTGGATGGTGTAAGGCTCCAGACCGGTGATGCCGGAAACCTGACTCAGCGTCAGCCCGCCTGCCAAAAACAGGGAGCGAAACAGCCGCTGCGTCAAGTCCGCTTCCTCCCGGGCCGCTTCCAGGGTCGTGCCGGGAATGATCCACTGCATGGGGATACCTCCTTTCTCGCTTGAGTAGGGCTGTTTGCCCTTCCTTGTGATATGATAATATCATATGGTTACGTGATTGTCAAGAGGAATTATAAGACTTTTTAAAAGGGAAAGGAAACTACTGCTTTTAGGAAGCTCTGAGGAAATCGGCAAGCGTTGACGTCGAGAGAGTTTGCCTCAGACGAACCTTCAAAAAGGGGCGGAAGCCTGTATGGATTTCCCGTTTTTTCAGCTGCTGGGATAGGATTTTTGATCCGACCCTCAGCCGTGGACCATTGATTCAGAGCTTCCCTAAGTCTCCGGGAAGGCCGGCCTCCGGAGCGGAAACGGCGGGCAGGACGCGGCTTTTTCGTTTTTACCTCTTTACGAATGTAGAAAATTGTTGTACAATACATACCATACATGGGTGACCGGTGTGATCCGAACCTGTTTTTCCGCGGCGAACCTTACCGGCGCGGGAAAGCGGGCTGGGATCATACCTGTCATCCCGGATCCGGGAAGGAGGTGTGGATATGGTCTGCCTCAGATGCGGCCGTGAATTGCCTGGGGAAGGCGCGTTTTGCCAGGATTGTCTGGTGGATATGGAGCGCTGCCCCGTGAAGCCGGGCACGCCGGTGCTGATTCCCAAGCGGGATCCGGCGACGGTGGTAAAGCGAACCGCCAAGCGCCGGCCTCTGAGCCTGGAGGAACAGGTGCGGGTGCTGCGGCGGCGGTGCAGAATTCTGGCGGCGCTGATGATCCTGTTCCTTGCGACGACCCTGGCCCTGGTCTATCCCGCGTGGAAGCATTTCGCTTCCCCGCAGCTGCGCCCCGGCCAGAACTACTCCTCCTTTACCACGCCCGCTGCCACAACGACGCCTACGGCAGCGGAGTCTACCGCTGCCAAGTGATGTTTCACGTGAAACACAGCTTCCCGGCCCGGCCCGGGCTGTTTCACGTGAAACAAACGGAAGATAGACAGGAGGAAGAAATGGGTAAGATAATTGCAGTGGTCAACCAGAAGGGGGGCGTGGGGAAAACCACCACGGCGGTGAACCTGACAGCCGCCCTCCATGACCTGGGCGTGAAGGTGCTGCTGTGCGACTTCGATCCCCAGGCAAACGCCACCTCCGGCATGGGGGTGGACAAGCGGAAGATCAAATATTCCGCCTACGATGTGACCATCAACGGCACTCCCCTGGAGCAGGCGGTGATCCATACCTCCTACGGCGACGTGCTGCCGTCCTCGGCGGATCTGGCGGGAGCCGCGGTGGAACTGATTAACCGGGATCACCGGGAGCTTCAGCTGGACAAGGCGCTCCATAAGGCGAAGGAACGCTACGACGTGATCTTCATCGACTGCCCGCCGTCCCTGGAGTTGCTCACTCTGAACGGCCTGTGCGCCGCCGACGCCATCTTGGTGCCGGTACAGTGTGAATACTTCGCCCTGGAGGGGCTGAGCGATCTCATGTCCACATTGCGCATGGTCAAGCGCAGGCTGAACCCCCGGCTGGAGATTTTCGGCGTGGCCCTGACGATGTACGACGGCCGCACCAACTTCTCCGCCCAGGTGGCCCAGGAGGTTCGGCGGCATTTCCCCGGCAAAGCCTTCGCCACGGTGATTCCCCGGAACATCCGGCTGGCGGAAGCTCCCAGCCACGGCATGCCGGTGACGGCCTACGACCGAAGCAGCCGGGGAGCGGCGGCCTACCGGGATATGGCCGAAGAAATCCGGCGCAAGCTATAACGGAAAGGAAGGATGGAATTTGGCATCGAACAAAGGCCTGGGCAAGGGCCTGGGCGCCCTGCTGGGCGATTTTAACGAAGAACCGGCGGAGTCCGGCGGCTACCGGCTTCTGCCCATTTATAAAGTGGAACCCAACCCGGACCAGCCCCGACAGGACTTCGACCAGGAGGAGCTGCAAGCCCTGGCGGACTCCATCACCGCCCACGGGGTAATCCAGCCCCTGACTGTTCGGCAGTTGTCCAGCGGCTACTATCAGATCATTGCCGGTGAACGTCGGTGGCGGGCGGCAAGACTGGCCAATTTAAGCGACATCCCCGCTGTGGTCATTGACGCCGACGACCGTAAGGCTATGGAGCTGGCTCTGATCGAGAATTTGCAGCGCCAGGATCTGAACCCGGTGGAAGAAGCCCTGGGTTATCAGTCGCTGATCCAGGAATACGGCCTGACCCAGGAGGAGGCGGCCAAGCAGGTAGGGAAGTCCCGTCCCGCGGTGGCAAACGCCCTGCGGCTGTTGGGCCTGTGTCCCGGGGTGCTGGAGCTGCTGCGTCAGGGAAAAATCACTGCCGGTCACGCCCGGGCGATTCTGACCCTGGAAGGCGAAAAGCGGCAGCAGGAGGCGGCTCAGCGGATCATCTCCCTGGCCCTGTCCGTGCGCCAGGCGGAAACCCTGTGCAAGAACATGAACAAGGAGCCGGTTCAGGAGAAAAAGCCGGTATTCGCCGTGGACTATGTAGCCGAATGTGAAAAGAATCTCAGCAAGCACCTGGGCAGGGGCGTCAAGATCGTCAACGGCAAGCGTAAGGGCCGCTTTGAACTGGAGTTCTACGGCCAGGAGGATTTGCAGAACCTGCTGGACGCTTTGATGAGATTGGAGAAATGACTATGAAGAAACGACTTTATAAGTCCAACAGCCAGAAAATGATCGACGGGGTCTGCGGCGGCATCGCGGAGTATTTTGACCTGGATCCCACCCTGATCCGGCTGGCTTGGGTGATTTTTAGCCTGTGCGGCGGCAGCGGCCTGGTGGCATATATCATTGCCGCCATCATCATTCCCAGAAAACCTGTTGATATCATCGAGGAAGGATAAAGGAGAGGAAACGAAATGCTGGACATCAAACGCATCAAAGAAGATCCCCAGGGCGTAAAAGCGGCCCTGCGGGCAAAGGAAACGGACTGCGACGCCATTGTGGACCGGATCCTGGAGCTGGACGAGGCCCGCAGGGCATTGATCGCCGACACCGAGGCCCGGAAGGCCCGGCAGAACAAAGTCTCCAAAGAGATCCCCCGGCTGAAGAAGCAGGGGAAGGACGTGTCCGGGGTTTTCCAGGAGATGGCGGAGCTGAAAAAGGGTCTGGCCGAGGACGCGCAGAAGCTGGACCCCGTAATGGCGGAGTATCGCACCGCCATGCTCAGCCTGCCCAACCTGCCGGATCCCGATCTGCTTCCCGGGGGTAAGGAGAACAACCAGCCCCTGCGGTACTTCGGCGAGCCCCACAAGTTTGACTTTCCGCCGAAGCACCATGTGGATCTGTGCTTGGATCTGGGGCTGATCGACTATGAGCGGGGCGTAAAGCTGGCAGGCTCCGGCAACTGGATGTACACCGGCATGGGCGCCCGGCTGGAATGGGCGCTGCTGAACTACTTCATCGATACCCACATTGCCGACGGGTATGGCTTCATCCTGCCGCCTCACATGCTGGAGTACCAGTGCGGCGAAACCGCCGGTCAGTTCCCCAAGTTTGCCGACGAGGTCTACAAGATCGCCAACCCCACCGACGACCGGATCCATTACATGCTGCCCACCGCCGAGGCGGCCCTGTGCTCCATCTTCCGGGACGAGATCCTGACGGAGAAGGATTTGCCCAAGAAGTATTTCGCCTATACCCCCTGCTTCCGCCGGGAGGCCGGCTCCCACCGGGCCGACGAGCGGGGCATGGTGCGGGGCCATCAGTTCAATAAGGTGGAGATGTTCCAGTTCACCCGGCCCGAGGATTCCGACCAGGCCTTTGATGAGCTGGTGACCAAGGCGGAGAACCTGGTCAAGGGCCTGGGCTTCCACTTCCGCACCGTGAAGCTGGCGGCGGGGGATTGCTCCGCTTCCATGGCACGAACCTACGACATTGAGATCCAGATTCCCTCCATGAACGGCTATAAGGAGGTCTCCTCGGTGTCCAACGCCCGGGACTACCAGGCCCGCCGGGGCAACATCCGCTTCCGCCGGGAGGCCACCGGAAAGCCGGAGTTCCTCCACACCCTCAACGGCTCCGGCCTGGCCACCTCCCGGATCTTCCCGGCCATGGTGGAGCAGAACCAGCGCGCCGACGGTTCTGTGGTGGTGCCTCCTGTGCTGCGCAAGTACCTGGGCGGTCTGGAGATCATTGAAAAGAAATAAGCGGTATGGGGAGAGACAAAAGCTATGCTGAAAAGTCCTGTGAAAAAACCCGGCTGGTGGGATGAATTTCTTGCCTTCGCCATCAAGGGCAACGCCATGGCCTTGGCAGTGGGCACGATTATCGGCTCGGCCTTCTCCACCATTACCAAATCCCTCACCGACGATGTAATCATGCCCATTGTGGCAATTTTCATGGGCGGCGTGGATTTCTCCCAGCTGAAGCTGGAGCTGCCCCGGCTGTTCAGCGATCCGGTGGTGGACGAGGCGGGGAACGTGGTGCCGAACACCTTGAACTACGGCAACTTCCTCTCCGCGGTGATCAACTTCGCCATTCTGGCCTTGGTGGTGTTTTTCCTGGTAAAGGGGCTGAATCAGCTGTCCCATCTGGGAAAGAAACGGGAGGAGCAGGAAGCGGCCAAGGAGCCGCCCAAGCCGGCCGAGCCAAGCGCCGAGGAAAAGCTGCTGGCCGAGATCCGGGATTTGCTGAAAGAAAAAGTCTGAACGGAGGGGCCGCGGCCCCTCCAAAATTTTGGATATAATCCCGGAATCGGGAGAAAACCGGAAAAAACTTCACAAATATTTTGACAAACCAATATCCATGGTTTATAATGAAAAAGGTAGGCATTTTTGCCCTCTGAATTGAAAACTGTGAAAAGGACGGATCAGAACATGTATAAAATCGTTCGCAAGAAGGAACTGAATTCCTCCGTCACGCTGATGGAGATTGAAGCGCCCTTCGTCGCCCGGAAGGCGAAGGCCGGTCAATTCATCATTTTCCGCATCGACGAAATGGGCGAGCGGGTTCCCCTGACCATTGCCGGCTATGACCGGGAAGCAGGGACGGTTACCATTATTTTCCAGAAAGTCGGCTTCAGCACCAACGCCCTGGGCGAGCTGAAGGAAGGCGACTATATCCAGGATTTTGTCGGTCCTCTGGGCAAGCCCACTCCCGTGGAAGGCAAGAAGAAGGTCTGCGTGGTAGGCGGCGGCGTAGGCTGCGCCATTGCGCTGCCCTCTGCCAGAGGCTTTAAGGAAGCCGGCGCCGAGGTCACGGTGATTGTGGGCTTCCGGAGCAAGGACATCGTGATTTTGGAAGAGGAGTTCAAGGAAGTTGCCGACCGGTTCATTATGATGACCGATGACGGCAGCTACGGTCGTCACGGTCTGGTGACCCAGCCCCTGGCGGAGCTGCTGGCCGCCGGCGAGACCTTCGACGAGGTGCTGGCCATCGGCCCTGTGCCTATGATGAAGTTTGTTTGCAAGACCACCGAGCCCTACGGCGTCCACACCAGCGTGTCCCTGAACCCCATTATGGTGGACGGCACCGGCATGTGCGGAGGCTGCCGGGTGACCGTAGACGGCCAGACCAAGTTCGCCTGCGTGGACGGCCCGGAGTTTGACGGCCATAAGGTGGATTTCGCCGAGCTGATGAGCCGGAACGTCACCTACCGGGATCGGGAGGCCGACGTTGCCAAGAACCACACCTGCCGCATTGAAGCCATGGGCAAGGCCCTGATCAAGTAAGAAGGAGAAAACGGCTATGGCAAACATGAAATTGACCAAAACTCCCATGCCTGAGCAGGATCCCCAGATTCGTGCCAG
Source organism: uncultured Oscillospiraceae bacterium (assembly GCA_944385545.1). Taxonomy (GTDB): domain Bacteria; phylum Bacillota; class Clostridia; order Oscillospirales; family Oscillospiraceae; genus Faecousia. The sequence goes on from CALWXQ010000039.1 coordinate 12,759, forward strand.
GAATTTCCAGGAAGTTACCCTGGGCTATACTGCGGAAATGGCCATTGAGGAAGCCAACCGCTGCCTGGGCTGCAAGAATCCCAAGTGCGTAGAGGGCTGCCCCGTTAACGTCCGCATCCCTGAGTTTATTAAGAAGATTCAGGAGGGGGACTTCAAGGCCGCCTATGAGATCGTCACCTCCACCAACGCCCTGCCCGCCCTGTCCGGCCGGGTCTGCCCCCAGGAAACCCAGTGCGAGTGCAAGTGCGTCCGGGGCATCAAGGGCGAGCCGGTGGCCATCGGCCGCCTGGAACGGTTCGTGGCCGACTGGTATCGGGAGAACATCAACGCCATGCCTGAGAAGGTGGCCTCCAACGGCGTGAAGGTAGCGGTGGTAGGCTCCGGCCCCGCCGGATTGACCTGCGCCAGCGACCTGGCAAAGCTGGGCTATCAGGTTTCCATTTTCGAGGCCCTCCATACCGCCGGCGGCGTGCTGGTTTACGGCATCCCCGAGTTCCGTCTGCCCAAGGCCATCGTAGCCAACGAGGTGGAGAAGCTGAAGGCCCAGGGCGTGGAAGTGATGACCAACATGGTCATCGGCCGGGTGCTCACCATCGACGAGCTGTTCGAGATGGGCTACAAGGCGGTGTTCGTCGGCTCCGGCGCTGGTTTGCCTATGTTTATGAACATCCCCGGCGAGGCGCTCAAGGGCGTAATGTCCGCCAACGAGTACCTCACCCGTACCAACCTGATGAAGGCCTATGACGACAATGCCGATACCCCCGTGATCCGCTCCAAGGCGGTGGCCGTGGTAGGCGGCGGCAACGTGGCCATGGACGCCGCCCGGTGCGCCATGCGTCTGGGCGCGGAGCATGTGTATGTGGTTTACCGCCGGGGTGAGGCGGAAATGCCCGCCCGTCTGGAGGAGCAGCACCACGCCAAGGAGGAAGGCATCGAGTTTAAGACGCTGTGCAATCCTGTGCAGATCCTGGGCGACGAAAACGGCCGTGTTCAGGCTATGAAGTGCATCCGCATGGAGCTGGGTGAGCCGGACGCCTCCGGCCGCCGCCGTCCCATAGAGGTGCCCGGCAGCGAGTTTATCCTGGACGTGGATACGGTGATCATGTCCCTGGGCACCAGCCCCAATCCTCTGATCCGCTCCACCACGCCCGGCCTGGAGACCAACCGTAAGGGCTGCCTGATCGTGGACGAGAAGGAAATGACCACCCGGGAAGGCGTCTTCGCCGGCGGCGACGCCGTCACCGGCGCCGCTACCGTGATTCTGGCCATGGGCGCAGGTAAGAAGGGCGCCGCCGCCATCCACGAGTTCCTGAATCGATAACATTGCCGGATCCCGGGGGAAAAGCCTAAGGCGTTCACAAAAACGCGGTGACGCTCTGCGACTGTGCCGCCTGTTGAACCTTGGGCAGAGCCAAAACCTCCCGGCGTCACAAAGAAATATACATCCGCCGTACCAAGGGGTTGTCTCAAAACGCTTGTTTTGAGACAACCCCTTCTTTTATACCGCGCGCCGGTCATGAGGCGCAAAAACCGCCCCGGCTTGTGCCGGGGCGGGGGAATGTCAGCGCTGTCTTGTTTTGGTTTGGGGCAGGGGGCGCAGGCGGATGGACAGGAGCTTTTCCACCTGGAGCTGGTGGGATTTGGAGTCCATCATGTTGGCCACATCCGTCATCAAATGGCCCCATTCCTCGGCGGTGCGCTTGCCTTGGGAACGGGTCATAATGTAGGGGCACTGCTCCAGCATCCGGCGTCCGAAGACCACGGAGAAGGGCCGCATGACCCCAAGAGACAGGGCGTAGGGCGCCATGTTGAAGAAGTAGTCCGGGTCCTCCCGAAGCAGCCGGTTCACCTGATCCCGGGGCAGCTTCTTCAAATACCGGCGAAGCCCCAGAATGATGCCCGCGTCATGGCGGCCAAGGTCACTGCGCCGGCCGCCGTAGGCGGCGAGATACCCAAAGGCCCACTGGACAAGACAGGAGCAAAGGGGAATCCAGACCTGGCCGCAGAGCAGACCCAGCACGACCCAGATCAACAGACAGGGAAATCCGATGTACACCGGCATTTTTCCCCGCAGGTGGGTGCAGTAGGCTACCCTTTGCAGCAGCCAGCCGGTCACCGCGCCGAAGGCCCCCAGGATCAGCGCCATGAGCACCTGAAGGATGGTGACTGTGGACATATTCATTGCCACGCAGACGCCGCAGAAGGCATGGCTGGCGCAGGCAAGCAGCCGGAAGATCTTGATATTGCCGCTGGAGGTTTTATACATGGCCTTCTCGTTGGGCACCATCTCCGCCACACGGCGAACCAGCTTGGCGTAGGGATAGCCGGTGGCGTCCACCATAGAACGGGCGCTGAATAGCCACTTGAACACCTTATTCTCGAAGGCGTCCCGCTCGTTGCCCATGTCCATGCGTTTGTGCAGCAGCACCCGGCCGCCGCTGTCCAGCTGAATCAGGATATACCCCAGCTGCGCCCAGGAGAAGACCATCATGGTCAGGTCCGCCCCAGACTGGGTCAGGCGGCAGCCGACTTCACCGGCAGTGACGCCGGCAGGGGGCGTGTTGCTCCGGGAGGCCCTGAGAGGCAGGGAGGACAGAAACAGCAGCCAGTAAACCAGAGCCGCCGCACCCAAGCCGATGATCCAGATCAGCTCCGGATTGCCCACCCGGATGTAGGTGCTCACCGAGGGGAACATGCTCTGGGGCACGATCATGGTCATGGTTACGCCGTCGTGGTCGTTCAGGGTGGTTTTGCTGGCGCCGATGATCTGGTTGCCGTTGACCACCACATTCAGATCCGAGGCCATGCTGCCCTGGCGGTAGATGCTGGTGAAGTCCGGAGAATCCTTCAGCTCGCTGCTGGGCATGGTGATGGTGAAGCTCAGGATCTCCACCGGGTATTCGAAGCCGCACAGCAGGGGGATCTCCAGCTTCAGCTGCCGGTTGCCCGTTAGGGAGAAGGCGTCCATATCCACCTGCACCGCGTCGGGGATGGTGTATTCAAAGCGGATGGAAGACTCGCCCACGTAGTCCCGGACGATGCGGCTGATGTCCACATCCGTGGCCGAGGCCGACCGGGAGGTGAAGACGGAGGAGCCGTTCATGGTAATATTCCTGGCGTTGGCAGGCAGGGGAAAGGTCAAAGAGCTGTGGGCGGTCTCCAAACGCAGCATCACCGTCATGGTCACCAGGCAGTCGCCCTCAGCGGTGACGGAGCATTGCAGATCCACGCTGGAGGCGGCGCTGTCCGCCCGGGCCGGCAGACAGATCCCGGACACGGTCAGCAGAAAAACCAAGGTCAGAACCGTCAGGATCCGTTTCACGATCCCCCCTCCTTTCTTAAAAGCGTATATTTCAAATATTTTACCATGCATAAGGCAAAAAAGCAAGGTCTATCCCACATGTCAATTCCTCCCAGAGATCGCGGGACAATGCAAAAGCCGCGGCATACACCGCGGCTTTTGCAACAAGAAAAGAGGAGAGGAAAAAATGAAAAAGATGAAGAAGCAATCAAAGTTATTTCAGAGGGATGTGTCACATCCTTTGTCTATATTGTACCCGGAAATTATTAAGGAAAAAAGTGTGTAAATATTAAGTCCCTATGAAGTTCTGTGACGAAAAATGGGAGCGGTTGACAGTGGATTTTTTGAATAGCAAAAAATAATTATTGACTTTCGATAATTATTATGGTAAACTCCCCTCATAAGGAGGGATTTTCCATGAACGCGAAAACATCAGCCAAGTGTACGCTCTATGTCAGCCGGACGGCGCTGGGAGCGGCGGTGCTTCTGGGGATCGCCATGCCCTGGGTGCTGCGGTGGTATCAGACCCTGCGGGAGCTGGGGCAGTACGGCTATTGGGCCATTTTGCTGGGGTATTATCTGTGTCTGCCCGGGGTGGTCTGGGCCTTGCTGACCATGGGCCGTCTGGTGGAGAACATCCTGGAGGATCAGGTGTTCACCGCGGAGAACGTCCGGTATATCCGCCGGATCCGGTGGTGCTGTGCCTGGGTGAGTCTGGTGTGCCTGCCGGCGTCGGTTTTCTACCCGCCGCTGTGCTTTATGACGGTGATCATGGCCTTCCTGGCCCTGACGGTGAGCCTGGTGAAGAACGTGATGGCCGCCGCCGTGGCCCTGCGGGAAGAAAATGATCTGACGGTGTGAGGTGCGGGCTATGGCGATCATTGTCAATCTGGATATGATGCTGGCAAAGCGGAAGATGACCTCCCTGGAGCTGGCAACCCGCATCGGTATGACCCAGGCCAACCTGTCCATTTTAAAGACCGGTAAGGCCAAGGCGGTGCGATTGTCCACCATGGACGCCATTTGCCGGGAACTGCAATGCCAGCCCGGGGATCTGTTCGAATTTGTGGAGGACGACGACCCATGGAAGCGGTGAACCCCTTCCGGAAGCAAAGGAGCAACCTATGGAACAAAAAACATCCTTTCGGCCCGGCAGAGCCGAGGCAGTCCTGGGGATTGCCTGCCTGATCCTGGGCCTGGCCTTGGGCAGCAGCCTGTATTATGGAGGCTTCAACCTGGGCTTCGCCCTGAGCGCCCTGGGCTTTCTCGGGGCCGGGTGGCTGTATCTGGGAAAATCCGGGAAACGATTTGACGGGTATACCGGATCGCTGATGGCCCTGTCCATGGCCGTCAGCGCCGGCTTCGCCCGAACCGACGACGGCAGTCTGAAGTTTCTGGCCCTGTGGCTGTTGGGCGGGGCGGTGTGCATGGGCCTGTGCCAAAGCGCGGGCCGGAACCTGCGGGATCCTCGCAGCCTTGGCTCCCTGCTGGACGGGCCCCGGGCCTTGTTCCGGTTTGGCTTCGGCTCCCTGGCCGGGAGCCTGGGAGGACTGGCGGAGGCAGGCGGATCCGGAAAACGGGTGGGGGCCGCAGCGCTGGGCGTTGCCCTGGCGGCGCCGGTGGTGCTGGTGGTAGGCTTCCTGCTCATGCGGGCGGACGCGGCCTTCGAGGCGGTAATGGATCTGCTGCCTGAATTCGGCGGCCTGGAGGAATGGACGGTTTGGGGCAGCTGCGGCCTGTTCGCCGGATGGCTGTTCTACAGCCTGTGCCTGGGGCTGTGCCGCCGGGAAGGGGAGCCGGCGCCGGTTCCCAAGGGACGGGGACTGAGCCCCATTACCTGGAACATTGTCCTTGGCAGCGTGGCGGTTATGTACCTGGCGTACCTGGTCAGCCAGCTGGCGTATTTGGGCGGCGGCTTTGTGGGGCTGCTGCCGGAGGACGCCACCCTGTCCGCCTATGCCCGCCGGGGATTCTTTGAAATGGCGCTGCTGGTGGCGGTGAATTTGGGACTGATCCTGGCCGCCTCTGTCCGCGGCCGGGGGAAGCCCGGGACTGTGACCCGGGGGCTGTGCCTGACCCTGGGAGGGGTGAGCCTGTTCTTCGTGGCCGCAGCCGCCGCGAAAATGCTGCTGTACATTCAAGGCTACGGCCTGACCCGGATGCGGCTGCTGACCCAGGTATTCATGGCCTGGCTGGCAGTGGTGACGGTGCTGGTGTGCCTGTGGCTGTTTCGGCCTAAGGTCAGCTGGATGAAGGGAGGTATGGTGCTGGCCCTGGCCCTGTGCGCCGGACTGCTGTGGGCGGATGTGGATGCCCAGGTGGCCCGGTACAATGTGAACGCCTACCAACGAGGTTCCCTGGAGACGGTGGACATGGCCCATCTAAGCACCCTGAGCCATGGCGCGGTGCCTTACATCGCCGCTCTGTGCCAGGATGAAGACCCCTTGGTGGCGTCGACAGCCCGGGATATTCTGACCCACTGCCGTCGGCCTCTGTCCGATCTGCGGGGCTGGAACGCCGCCTCCGCCCGGGCGGAAGCCTATCTGTCGGAGCACAGCCGGGAAAGCGCCCCGGCCGCGGAAGAGATCGTCCCCTGAGGGCGGCACGATCCCGGCGCGGATAAAACCATAAGCAGGGCCGCGCGGCTCCGGAAAAATGACGGACTACCGGAGCCGTCATGGATCCCCGGGGCCGCGCGGTTTTGGGGTTTGGGCAAGTCCCAAGGGGACGGGCGGTGTCCGCGCAGCAGCGTCGTTTGGA
>CALWXQ010000040.1 GCA_944385545.1 uncultured Oscillospiraceae bacterium
CCGGTGATCATCTCATACATCACCACGCTCAGGGAATACAGGTCCGAACGGTTGTCCGTATGGCCGCCCTTGGCCTGCTCCGGGGAAATGTAGTGCACGGAGCCCAGGGCTTCTTTGGTCAGGGTGTTGCTCTTATTCATCACCCGGGCAATCCCGAAGTCCATGACCTTGACGGAACCATTTTTCAAAACCATCACATTATGGGGCTTAATGTCCCGGTGGACAATGCCCCGACTGTGGGCATGCTCCAGGCCCTTGGCGATCTGCATGGCAAAGTGCAGCGTCTCTTTCCAGTTGAGCACGCCCTTCTTTTCCATGTATTGCTTTAGGGAAATACCGTCGATCAGCTCCATAACAATATAGTTGGCGCTGTCGGAGGAGGAAACATCGTAGATCTGCACGATGTTGGGGTGGCTGAGCATGGCCACCGCCTCGCCTTCGGCATGGAACCGGCGGCGGAACTCCTCATCCCTGGAAAATTCATCTTTTAAGATCTTAATGGCTACCAGCCGGTTCAGACGGTGGCAGCGAGCTTTATATACAACGGCCATGCCGCCGGTGCCGATCACTTCCAGGATCTCGTACCGGTCATCCAGCAGCCGTCCAATATACTGATCCATATACCAGAATTGCTCCTTTCGCTGCTTGTCGTCTAAATCTGAATCAAAACACTGGTAACATTGTCCGGGGCGCCCCGGTTTTTCGCGATGCTCAGCAGCCGCTTGCAGCAGTGCTGCTTGTTCACGCCGTGAACCACCTCAAACAAAATCTCTTGGTCGTCCATGACATTGCTCAGCCCGTCGCTGCACAGCAGTAGGAAATCTCCCCGGCTGACCTCCCGATGGAAAATATCGCACAGTACCATTGGCTCCGTGCCGATGGCCCGGGTTATGTAGTTCTTTCCGGGATAGGTTTTGGCCACCTCTGCCGTCAGCTCTCCCCGATCCACCATCAGCTGCACCAGGGAATGATCCTTGGTGATCTGCTGGATGCCGCCGCGGTTGATGCCGTAGGCCCGGCTGTCCCCAACGTTGACCACCGTAACCCGCTTGCCTCGGACAAAGGCCGCCACCAGGGTGGTGCCCATCCCGTCGAATTCCGCAAACTGGGCCGCCTGGTCAAACACCGTAAAGTTTGCCAGCTTCACCGCGCTGCGGAGCATTTGATCGATCTGGTCCTGATCCATGGTTACTTTCCAGCAGCGGCGCACTTCCTCAGCGAATACCTCCACCGCCAGGGTGCTGGCGATGTTGCCGGATTTCGCCCCGCCCATCCCGTCGCAAACCACGCACAGCATGGCGCTGCGATCCAGCCGTTCCATACGATAGGCATCCTGATTCTGTTTTCGCACATTGCCCGGATCGGTCAGTCCCCAGCTCTGCATAGGCTCAGCTCCTTTCGATCAATTTCCTTCCTTTTGATATTTGCGGCGCAGCTGGCCGCAGGAGGCGTCAATGTCGCCGCCCAGGGTTCGGCGGACGGTGGCGGTGACGCCGCCGTCTTCCAAGGTTTTCTGAAATGCCGCCACCGCCGCCCGGGTACTGGGCTTCAGGGGGCTTTCTTCCACATGATTCAGCGGAATCAGATTGAAGTGGGCAGGCAGGCCCTTCAGCCGTCGCAGCAGCTCCTTCGCGTCCGCCTGAGAATCGTTGGCGTCCCGGATCATGGCGTACTCAAAGGAGATCCGGCGGTTTGTGGCTTGGTAGTACCGGCGGCAGGCGGCCAGCAGCTCCTCAATGGGATAGGCCTTGTTCACCGGCATGATCCGATCCCGCACGGCGTCGTTGGGGGCGTGAAGGGACACCGACAAGGTCAGCTGCAATTTCCGCCGGGCCAGCTCGTCAATTTTGGGTACCAGGCCGCAGGTGGACAGGCTGATATGCCGCATGGAAATGTTCATGCCCTCAGGGCTGTTCACCAGCTCCAAAAAGCGCATCACATTGTCAAAATTATCCAAAGGCTCCCCAATGCCCATCAGCACAATGTGAGAGATGGGAAGGCCGGAATCCACCTGGGTAAACAGCACCTGATCCAGCATTTCAAACGGCTCCAGCCGCCGCACCAGTCCTCCCAGGGTAGAGGCGCAGAAGGCGCAGCCCATCCGGCAGCCTACCTCGGTGGAGATGCACACGGTATTGCCGTAGTGATAGCGCATAAGCACCGTTTCCACGCAGTTGCCGTCAGAGAGCTTCCACAGATACTTAACGGTGCCGTCCCGCTGGGATTCCTGCCTGCGGATCACCTCCGGCGGGCAAATGGGATAGTCCTTGGCCAACTCCTCCCGAAGTCCCTTGGGCAGGTTTGTCATCTCGTCATAGCCGCGAACGCCTTTGTGCAGCCAGGTGAAGATCTGCTTGGCCCGGAACGCCGGTTGATTCCGTTGTTTCAAAATCTGCGCCAGCTCCGGCTGGGTCAGGGACTTCAAGTTCATAGCTTCCTCCGCAGACGGCAGATGAAAAAGCCGTCAGTGTCGTATTCCCCTGGAATCAGGGTGAGCATGCCCATTTCATTCTTGGGAAAAACCGGCGGCAGGGGCAGCGGCTCGGGAACGAAGTCCCGCCGCTTTTCCAGGAACGCGGCCACCACATCCTGGTTTTCCCGCTTCAGCACCGTGCAGGTGGAATACAGCAGCACTCCGCCGGGCTTGACGTATCCCGCCTGGTTCTCCAGAATCGCCAGCTGCAATGCAGGCAGGTCTTTCATAGCCTCCAGATCCTTGTAACGGATATCCGGCTTCTTGCGGATGATCCCCAAGCCGGAGCAAGGCACATCGGCAATCACCGCGTCCATGGCCTCCGCCCAGTCGGCCACCCGGACAGAAGCGTCCTGCAGACGGGCGGTAATGTTGTTCAGACCCAGCCGGGCGGCGCCCTTTTGGATCAGCTCTGTTTTATGGGGATGGATGTCGCAGGAAAGGATCTGCCCCTTCCCACCCATGGCAATGGCGGCGGCAAAGCTCTTGCCGCCGGGGGCAGAGCAGCAGTCCAGCACCCGTAGCTCCTGCCGGGGCAGCCCGGCGCACAGAACGCTGAGCTTGGCCGCCGGATCCTGGACGTAATACAGGCCCTCCCGGAAAGACGGCAGCTGCTCCAAACTTCCGGTGCCGGACAGCACCAGGCAGTCCGCCATCCACCCATGGGGCCGGGCGGATACCCCTTCCCCTTCCAGCCGCCGGAGCAAGCTTTCCCCGTCTGTGCGGAGGGTGTTCACCTGAACCATGGTCTGGGGCGCGGCGTTGTCCGCAATGAGCATAGGCTCCAGCTTCCCCTTGGGCAGGTTCTGCTTGAGCAGAGTGATCAGCTCCTCCGGATGGCTGTAGCGATCGGCGTAGGACACCGGCTGCTCCAGCGTCTCCCGGTTTCGGACGGCGCTGCGCAGAACACCGTTCACCAGAGCCGCGGCCCGGGGGTTCGCGCAATATTTTTTCGCCAGAGCCACCGATTCATTCACGGCGGCGCTGTCCGGGATCTTGTCCATTTCATACAGCTGATATAAGCCCATGTGAAGGATGTCCCGGGCCACAGGGTGCAGATCCTTAAGCTTTCCGGTGAGCAGCTGCTTCAAGTAGAAATCCAGCTTGTTCCGGTTCTGGAGCACCCCGTAGCACAGCCGGGTAGCCAGCGCCGCGTCCCGACCGTCCAGACGATCCCGGCGGATATAGGTTTTCAAAGCGGCATTGGCCCAAGCGCCGTCCTTCCTGCATGCCATCAGCCCATGCAGCGCCGTTTCCCGGGGGCTCATAGGTTCAGAGGATGGCCCCGGAAATAGTCGGGAGCCGGCATGGGCTTTCCGCCTTCCGCCTGAAGCACGCGGATCTCCACCGCGCCCTCTGCGCAGGCCACCAGCAGACCGGTTTTGGTCAGTCCCAGGATCTGGCCCGGCGCGCCGGCGCCCTCCGCCACCCGGGTCTTATGCACTTTCACCGTCTTGCCCTGGAGGGTCATGGTGGCCACGGGCCAGGGATGCAGCCCGCGCACATGGTTATGCACCTGGCGGGCGGTCTTCGTCCAGTCGATTGGGCACATGGATTTATCCAGCATCGGCGCGTAGGATACGCCCTGGGGATCCTGGGCTGTGGCTGTAACCTCCCCCGCTTGGAAGCGGGTCAGCGTCTTGCTCAGCAGATCCGCCCCCAGCACCGCCAGCCGATCCAGCAGTTCTCCGGCGGTTTCATTTTCCCCAATGGGGGTTTTGGATACGTCAATGATATCTCCCGCGTCCATCTCCCGGCACAGGTACATGGCGGTAACGCCGGTCTCCTCCAAGCCGTCCAGCACCGCCCATTGATACGGCGCCGAACCCCGGTATCGGGGCAGGACGCTGGCATGGATGTTGATGCAGCCCCGCTTGGGCACGTCCAGCACCTTCTGAGGCAGGATCCGGCCATAGGCAACCACGGCGCAGATATCCGGCTCCAGATTCCGAAGGGTCTGCACCGCTTCCTCCTCCCGGAAGCTCTCCGGCTGGAAGACGGGGATCCCCGCCGCCTGGGCGATCTGCTTCACCGGGGACTGCACCAGCTTCATCCCCCGGCCCTTGGGCCGGTCCGGCTGGGTATAGACCCCCACCACGTCGAAGCCGTCAGCCAATATTTTCTTCAAACAAGTTGCCGCGATGTCCGGCGTTCCCATAAATACAACGCGCATAGCCCCTCCTTCGGGAATCGGATCCCTTAGGAACCTCTGATGAAATCGGCAAGAGCGGATGCCGAGAGATTTCGCCGAAAGCGAAAAAAGTGGAGGAATCCTGTATGGATTTCCCGCTTTTTCAGCTGCACGGATGGGACAAACCATCCGGCATTCCGCCGAAGACGATTGATTCAGAGGTTCCCTTATTCTTCTTCAGAATTCAGTTCTTCCTCGGTCAGGAAGCGCTCCATGACCTCGGTATAGACGATGCCGTCCAGGTGATCCAGCTCATGGCAGAAGCACCGGCCGATCAGTTCTTCCCCCTCGGCCTCGAACCACTGTCCGTACCGATCCTGGGCGCGAACCTTTGCGTAGTAAGGCCGCTTCACCAGGCCGTACTTGCCTGGAACGGAGAGGCAGCCTTCCGCTCCCACCTGCTCGCCGGAGGTCTCCACCAGGGTCGGGTTCACCAGCTCCAGGATTTCGTCTCCGGTATCCACCACAACCACCCGGCGCAGAATGCCCACCTGAGGGGCGGCCAATCCCACGCCGTTGGCCTGGGCCAGGGTAGCTGTCATGTCGTCAAGCAGCTTATGCAGCCGCAGGTCAAATTTTACCACCGGCTTACATACCTTATGCAGGGCCGGATCTTGATATGTCAAAATTTTACGCAATCCCATTGAAATCGCCTCTTTCCCGGTAAATCTGTTTGTGGCAGCTATTCAAATCCGTTTACGTCCACGAAGGCGCTGACGCCTCTGTTGGTCTTATCCTTGCTGAACTGGCCCAGCAAATAGGCGATCAGCAGCCGCAGCTGTCTGGTCATCCGGCAGCGTAGCGTCAGCTGATAGCGGTAGTTGTAATTGATCTTGGGCACCACACAGGGGGCCGGCCCCAGAACGGAGCACTGCTCCCCGGCGTAAGCCGGCTGCCCCAGGCAGGCATGCAGGCTCTGGCGGAACATGGCCGCGCCCCGCAGCACCGCCCCTTCCTCCTGACCGATGAACACCACACCGGCAATGTCGGCAAAGGGGGGAACGTTTTGCGTCTGCCGCAGCCGGATCTCCAGGTCGTAAAACCCGTCATAATCCTGGGAGGCGGCCAGACGAATTACCTCATGCTGGGGCTGGAGGGTCTGAATCATGGCCCGTCCGGGGGTATCGCCCCGTCCTGCTCTGCCCACCACCTGGGTCAGCATGTTGAAGGTCGTCTCTCCCGCCCGGAAGCCGCCGGTGTACAGGCTCAGATCTCCGTCCAGAACCCCCACCAGGGTCACCTCCGGCAGATTCAGCCCTTTGGCCACCATTTGGGTGCCGATGAGCACCGGGATCTTTTCTCTGCGGAACCGTTCCAGGATTTTCTCGTGGGTGTTCACCGCGCTGACAGTGTCCGTGTCCATACGAATGGTGGGCATGTCCGGGAACAGGGCTTCCAGCTCCTGCTGCACCTTCTGGGTGCCGGTACCTATGGTCTTCAACGGCCCGCCGCAGGCGGGACACCGCTCAGGAACCGGCTGGGAATAGCCGCAGTAATGGCACATCAGCCGCTGATTGGCGCTGTGGTAGGTAAGCCGGACGCTGCACCGGGGGCACTGAGGCGTTTCCCGGCAGTCCACACAGATCAGGCAGCGGCTGTTGCCCCGACGGTTCAGCAGCAAAATGGTCTGCTTTCCCGCCTGACAGGTATCCACAATGGCCTGGCGCAGGGCTACGCTGATGGACGTGTCATTGCCCAGCTCCAGCTCCCGGCGCATATCCACCACCTCCACCAGAGGCAAGGGACGGCCATTGTAGCGCTGTTTCATGGTATACAGGTGATAAACGCCTGTTTTGGCCCGGTACATGCTCTCCACAGAAGGGGTGGCGGAGCCGAGGAGCACCAGGGCGTTTTCCTTGACCCCTCGCCAGATGGCCACCTCCCTGGCAGAGTACCGGGGAGAATTTTCCGATTGATAGGAATGCTCCTGCTCCTCATCCAGGATCAGGATCCCGGGGGTACAGGGCGCAAATACCGCCGAACGGGTGCCGACGATCACCTTGGCGTCCCCGCCGCGGATCCGTTTCCACTGGTCGTAGCGCTCTCCCGGCGCCAGACTGCTGTGGAGCACCGCCACCTGATCGCCGAAGCAGGCGGCCATCAGCCCCAGCAACTGGGGCGTCAGGGCAATCTCGGGAACCAGAAGCATGGCGCTTTTCCCCCGGGCCAGGGCATGCTCGATGAGCTTGATATAGACCGCGGTCTTGCCCGAGCCGGTAACGCCGTACAACAGCGCCACCCCCGGCTGTTCTCCATCCATCTGCTCCCGCAGTCCTTCAAAGCACCGCTGCTGGCCGCTCTTTAATTCCAGAGGCCCGTCCAACTGCGCGGGGCGGATCTGGCGGCAGCGCAGAACCGGACGTTGGGACAGTTTCAGGTAGCCCAGCTTCTCCAGCCGGTTCATGGTAGCCATGGTAGCCCCGGTGAAGTAGCACAGCTCCTTAACGGAAATGCTGCCAAAGGTGCACAGCAGCTCCAGCACGCTTTTCTGCACGGCGGCGGATCTTCCCCGGCGTGCGGCGTATTCCATAGCCTCCTCCGGGGCCGCCGCCAATGTGGCGATCTTTTCCGTTTTATCCCCGCCCCGGCGCAGAAGCTCCGTCTGCGCCACAATCCATTTCTTCTTCACCAGATAATCCAGAACCTGGCGCAGCGTCTGTTCCTCAGGAAGCAGCTCCTTTAAAGCGGAAAGCTCCGCCTGTCCGCCCAGCGCTTCCAGGCGCTCCAGAATCCGCAGGGCAAATTCCTTGCGGATGGCGCGCTCCTTCCAGGAGCGATCCTCGGTCAGCGACAGGGTCTGTTTGGTCTGAAACCAAAGCCCCGCCGGAAGCATGGCCCGGATGGCGTCGTAAAAGGTGCAGAAATACCGCTCCCGGAGGAAGGCTGCCAGCCGCAGCTGAAGCTCCGTCAGCACCGGCTCTTCGTCCAGGCGGCGGTCGATGCATTTCAGGGCATCCGCGTCGCCTTCCTCCAGGGCCAGAACCACACCTTCGGCCAGCTTATTGCTCCGGCCGAAGGGAATCTGAACCCGCTGACCGGGCAGCAGCTGCATTCCTTCGGGAACGCGGTAGGAGTAGGGTTTGTCGATGGCAAAATTCGCCGCGGACACAGCAACCTTTGCAATCATAGCACCCCTCCCATATCAGTAAGTCTCGTCAGGGAGATCAGTTGCGGTATTCATCCTTAACAGAAGCGGTGAGCTTCCCGTCGGCCACTTCCTGGATGGCCATGGTCACAGGCTTCTCCGGCAGATCCTCCTGGAAGGCCTCCGCCTCGGCAGCGATCTGGCGGGCGCGGTGGGCCACTACATTCACCAGCAGATAACGGCTGTCCACATTCTTCAGCAAATCAGCGACAGGGGGGTAAAGCATATTCAAAATCCTCCATTATTCGTTCTCAGTCAGATCCGCCAGGATCGTCAGTATTTCATCGGCGCAGCGATCCGCGTCGTCGTTGACCACAGTGTAATCGTACCAGGAGCGCTGCTCCATTTCCCAAACCGCCCGCTCCATCCGCATTCGGATCTGATCCTCCGAGGTATCTCCCCGGTTCCGGAGCCTGCGCTCCAGCTCCTGCATAGAAGGGGGCATAATAAAGATCAGCACCGCGTCCGGCATGGACCGGCGTACCTGCATGGCGCCCTTAGGCTCAATGTCCAGCAGCACACTGCCCCGGGCCAGCTTTTCCTCGGCCTGGGCCCGCGGGGTGCCGTAATAGTTGTCCGCGTGGGCGTCATATTCCAGGAACTGGCCTTGGGCGATCATCTGCTCAAAGCGCTCCTTGGTGATGAAATCGTAGCTCACACCGTCCCGCTCCCCGGGGCGGGGCGGGCGGGTGGTGGCGGACACAGAGAAGGTCAGGTCCGGTCGTTTGCGCATCATCCGGTTCAGAACCGTCCCCTTGCCCACTCCGGACGCGCCGGAGATCACGATCAGTTTTCCTCTGGGCATTGCGTTTCCTCCGTTTCCGGTTTGTTCATCCACCGGGCGTACAGCGTCTCGGTGGGAATGGCGGACAGGATCACATGATCCGTATCCATCAGGATCACAGCCTTGGTTTTTCGGCCGTAGGAAGCGTCAATGAGCATTCCCCGATCCCGGGCTTCCTGAACCACCCGCTTGATGGGGGCGGAGTCCGGGGCCACGATGGCCAGCAGCCGGGAGGCCGCCACCATACTGCCGAAGCCGATATTGATCAGTTTCATAGCCGCTCCTTATTCAATGTTCTGGGTCTGCTCCCGGATCTTCTCCAGCTCGGCTTTCATATCCACCACAATCCGGGCCAGGTTCACATCGGAGCACTTCGATCCGATGGTGTTGGTCTCCCGGTTCATTTCCTGAAGGAGGAAATCCAGCTTCCGGCCGATGGCGCCGCCTTGGGTGAGCATCTTGTCCATCTGATCCAGGTGGCTTTTTAAGCGGACAGTCTCCTCGTCCACCGCCACCTTGTCGGCAAAAATAGCAGCCTCCGTCAGGATCCGGCTTTCCTCAATAGCCGTGTTTGCCAACACCTCCCGGAGCTTGCTCTCCAGCCGGGCGCGGTAATCGCTGACGGTCTGAACGCTGCCGGCTTCCACCCGGGCGACCAGCTCCCCAATGGTTCGGCCCCGGCTGCGCAGATCCCGCTCCAGAGCCGCGCCTTCCGCGGCGCGCATGGCGTCATAGGCAGCCAGAGCCTGCTCAACCACGCTCATCAGGTCTGTCAGCAGTTGATCCTCGTCGGCCTGGGGCTTTT
Organism: uncultured Oscillospiraceae bacterium; assembly: GCA_944385545.1. Taxonomy (GTDB): domain Bacteria; phylum Bacillota; class Clostridia; order Oscillospirales; family Oscillospiraceae; genus Faecousia. Next base: position 9,399 of record CALWXQ010000040.1, read on the forward strand.
CAATGGTAAAGACATCCTGCATCCGGGAAAGCAGGCTGACGCTGATATCATCCCGGATCCGGTAATCCCGGGCCATTTGCTCCATGGCCGCCAGATACCCTTCCACCATGGCGGTATTCAGCCGTACCTGTACATCCGCCGCCCCCTCGGAACGGACGGAGATATACACGTCCACCTTGCCCCGGGAAATGGTATTCTTCACTGCCTGCTTCACCGCATCCTCCGCAAAGGACAGGCTGCGGGGCAGCTTCACAGTGCAGTCCAGATATCGGTTGTTGACGGAGTGCAGCTCCACTGTGAACTCCCGCCCGTTGACGGTTCGCACAGCTCTGCCGTAGCCGGTCATACTTTTAACCATGGTTATGTTCCTCTTTTCTCACGGATTTCGGTTCCTCTGCAAAGCCGGTAATGGTATAGCGGATATCCGCCTTGCGCATCACCTTTCGGTCATAAAGCACCACAATCCCGATCCCCAGGACAAATCCCAGGCAACCCGGCAGCGCCCCCCGGCCCCAAACCACATCCCCCAGCCAATAGGCCAGGAAAAACAGGATCAGGGGCAGGATATACAGCACCAGGGCTGCCTTCAGCACCGGGGCCGTGGCGGAGGTGACCTTTACCAGGTCGCCCCGGCGGGCGCCGATAGGGTTGTCCGCTGTCAGAAGCACAGTCTCTTTCGCCGCGCCGCAACCGGAGCACTTGTGGCAGTCTCCGGAGCAGGCGCTTTCCCGCAGATGCACCACCAGGGCGGTGCCGTTGTCATAGGTCTGCTTGATCCGAACAAGCTGCTCCATGGATCAATCTCCCACAGCCTGCACCGTAGCGGTGACAGTCCCTGTCCGCAGCGGGCCTACGTTTGGGAATTCCTCCGACACGGTAATGCTGACCCGGTAGGTGGCCGTTCCCACCTCTGCCGCGGAGAAGTCCACCTGGGCCAGAATGTCTTCCTCGGTCAGCAGGTCGATTTCCTCCGCGATGCCCCGGATCTTCACCGTCAGGTTTGCGCTGACGATCTCCGCTTCCAGCCCCTCCGGCACATTGATGCATTCAAAATCGGTAATGAGGAATTCCCGGCTCTTAAGCCCTGTGAAGCGCACCGTCACCTTGGCTTCGGAGACGCCGGTCTGGTTGGTGACCCCGTCCGGCAGAGAAATGGGATAGGTCAGTTCATTGGTTCCCCGCTCCATCTCTGCCAGGTTGATGGTGCCCAGGGTATAGGTATCTCCCAGCTCCGCCAGAACGGCCTCACTGCCGGAGACCCGGATGGTTTCCGGCTCAATGGTCACGGTGGTATTGCGGTCGTTTGTGCCGCCGCCGTGGGTCAGCTCCACCGTAAGATCCAGCACCTTGATCCGCTGGATCTGCATCTGCACATTGATCTGCTCCACATTGGTGGTGATCTGGGCGGCGTCAACCGGCTGATCCTCCGCGTCGCACAGGGTGTAGCGGTAGCTTTCGCTGATGGACTCCACCCGGTCTGTCAGATCCACTTCCACCACGGCCTTCTCGATCTGATCCGCCACCGACGCCGGACCTACAACGGTAACGAAGGTATGATCCAGAACGGCATTTTCCGTATCATACAGATAGTCCTCGGAACGGGTGCCCACATATTTGACCTGAACCGGGATCTGGTAGGTTCGGCGGTAATCCACATCCACGTAAATGGAACCGGGATTTCTCTGCTCCACAACGAAATCGCTGCTGGACACATCCGCCGGAAAGGAAACGGTATAGCGCAAAGCGATGCGCTCCCCCGGCTCCCGCAGATCGGAAACGTCCACCCGTACGGTCATGTTGCTGGAGTCCAGCTTGCTCAAATCGCTCCGGGCTCCGGACAGATGCAGCGATACGGTATTGGCGGAAATGGAGGTAATCATCAGGTTCTCATCGTTGAGCTGGGACTCTCCTTCCAGCACCACGGGGATGTTATAAAAGGTGGCGTTATCCTCCTGGCTGATGTAGGTGAACACATACAGCCATAGGCCGAAGGCCACCACAACGGACAGAGCAATGGAATAGAGCTTATTTCTTTTCATTTCCGTCCGCCTCCTTTTTCTTGGTGATCCAGCCCAGGATCCGCTTGGGGAAACCGGGGGCGCGTTCCTCTGGCTCCGCCGGACACAGCTCGTTGTGCAGCAGCCGCTCCAGAGTCTGGGGCGCCAGGTGACGCTTGAGCATGCCCCCCACCGCCACGGAAATGGTTCCCGTCTCCTCGGAAACGATCACAACCACGGCGTCGGAGGCCTCGCTCATGCCCACACCGGCCCGGTGCCGGGTGCCCAGGTCGGCGCTGAGCCGGTAGTTATCCGACAGAGGCAGCACACAGCCCGCCGCCGCCACCCGGCCGTCACGAATGATCATCGCTCCGTCATGGAGGGCGGCCTTGGGGAAGAACACGTTGCGCAGCAGCTGCTCGGATACCTGACCGTCGATCAGGGTGCCGGTCTTGAAATACTCATCCAGCCGCTGTTCCCGGGCGAAGACGATCAAAGCGCCCACCCGCTCCCGGCTCATGGTCTCGCAGGCCATGACCGTCTGACCGATCACCGCGTCCATTTCCTGAACAGGGCGGTTCAGGCCGAAAAACTTGCTTACCTTCACATTGCTCAGGTGCTCCAGCATCCGCCGCAGCTCCGGCTGGAACAGGATCACAAAGGCCAAAAGTCCGATGGCCAGGAATTGGTTCAATATCCAGTTGAGGGTATACAGCTGCGCCAAATCGGTGAGCCACACAATGATGAACAGAGCCACGACGGTACGGACGATCCGCAAAACATTGGGTGTGCGCAGCAAAGGCAGCAGTTTATAAACCAAAAAGGCAACCACGATGATATCCAGATAATCGGACCACTGCATCCCGGTCAGGATATCGCTGAATTCTTGAATACCTTCCGTCACGTCCCTCAAACCCCTTTTATGTCAACTGTCTGACAGCGCATAATCCGCTATCGTATACTTATCTATTATCCGTACTATTATAGCCTATTGTGCCGGTATTGGCAATAGACATTCTGTAAAAAAATTATTGTCAACGGGGGGATAATTTGGTTGCGGCTCGAAGGAAGGTTTCCGCCTGGGCCACAGTGGCGCCGTACCCAAAGCTGACCCGAATGGTGCCGGTATCCAGGGTGCCGGCGCTTTCGTGGGCATAGGGGGCGCAGTGCAGTCCTGCCCGGACGGCGATCCCGGATCTTGCCAGCAAGGCAGCGCCTTCCTCGCAGTCCATCCCCGGGCGAAAGGATACCGTAGGCGCCTGATGCTCCCCGGCAAACACCTCCATTCCCAGATTCTTCAGCCCCCCGACGCAGCGCTGTAGGCAGCGATGCTCCCGGCGGAAGATGTTCTCCGGGCCCTGCCGCTTCACGTACCGCAGGCCTTCCGTCAGTCCGGCATAGCCCGGCACATTCAGCGTTCCCGCCTCCAGCCGCTCCGGCAGATCCTCCGGCATTTCCTGGACGATGGAAGCGCTGCCTGTACCGCCGTAGAGCAGAGGGCGGGCTGACTTGGCGCACAGCAGCAGTCCCGTACCCTGAGGCCCCAGCAGGCCCTTGTGTCCCGGCATGGCAATAAAATCCGCCCCTAAGCGGTTCATCTCCACCGGCAGGCTCCCGGCGGATTGGGCCGCGTCAATGACAAAGGGGACTCCCCGCTCCCGGCACATCCGCGCCATGGCTTCCACCGGCAGGATATATCCGAAGACATTGGACACATGGGTGAATACCGCGGCGTCCGCGCCGGCATCCAGCTCCCGGCGGAAGCATTCCAGAGTGTCCTCCCAATCAAACAGCCGCCGCCCCGCCGCAGCGATCCGAACCTGGAGCGCGTGAAGCGGACGGGTCACCGCGTTGTGCTCAAATCCCGAAACCACCACCCTGTCCCCAGGCTTTACCAGGGTTCCGATGGCGATATTCAGCCCATGGGTGCAGCTGGTGGTCAGGGCCACCTGCTCCGGCAGGCAGTCAAACAGGGCCGCCGCGGCTTCCCGGCAGGCATAGATCTGCCGGGAAGCCGCCATCGCCGCGCCATAGCCGCCCCGGCCGGGATTGGCGCAGACCGCCATAGCCCTGGTCACTGCCCTGGCCACCTCCGGGGGCTTGTGAAAAGAGGTGGCGCCCGCGTCCAGATAGATCATACCGCCACCTCCTCCAGCTGTCCGTCCTGGCGTTGGAAATAGACTCGGCGCATAGGCAGCTGATTGACCCGCAGCAGCCCGGCAGCTTTGGCAATGTCTTTTGTCCACAGTCGCAGGGCATAGCCGCAGCCTTGTTCTTCCATCCATCGGGGCGTCCGCTGGAGGGAGCACCGGATGCCGCTGCTGTTGAGTAACTTCTCCCCCCGCTGGCCCAAGGTCACCGAGCGGAAGGTGATATAATAAGATCCCATAGAAAAAACCTCCCTGCACAATCTATGCCCAAACCGTCGAAAGGGTGCGTTTTCCGGTATTCTCCGCCCTGCCCCGGGGATGGGGGCAGGTTCAGACAACATATACAAATTCCTACGTCTTTTTTTCGAAAATCCATTGAATTTAACAATCATCTTCTGTATAATAGGATTATTCCCGAACTCCCCCGCGACCACCCCGCCGGTACTCCGGCCGGAGGCGGTTATTCAACTATAAAAGGAGGCAGCATATGCAGCATCATAACCCCCTTCTGACCAATCCCCAAAGCAGTCACAAGTTCATCACCATCGGTGAGATCATGCTCCGGCTGACGCCACCCAACTACCAGAAGATCCGCATGGCCAATGAATTTGAGGCCACCTACGGCGGCAGCGAAGCCAATATCGCCCTGGCCCTGGCGAATCTGGGCATCGACTCCACCTTCTTCTCCGTAGTTCCCAACAATTCCATCGGCAAAAGCGCCATCCGTATGCTGCGTTCCAACGATGTTCACTGCACCCCGGTGATCCTGTCCACCCCTGAGGAGACCCCCACCCACCGGCTGGGCACCTACTATTTGGAAACCGGCTACGGCATCCGAGCCAGCAAGGTCACCTACGACCGCCGGCACTCCGCCATTACCGAGTATGACCTATCCAAGGTGGATATCCCCGCTCTGCTCACCGGCTTTACCTGGCTGCATGTGTCCGGCATCACACCGGCCCTGTGCCCCAGCTGCGCCGATTTCATCTTAAACTGCCTGAAAACCGCCAAAGAGCTGGGACTCACCACCAGCTTTGACGGCAATTTCCGCTCCAAGCTGTGGACCTGGGAACAGGCCCGGGACTACTGCACCCAGTGCCTGCCCTATGTGGACGTGCTCCTGGGCATCGAGCCATACCATCTGTGGAAGGACGAAGCCGATCACAGCAAGGGCGACTGGAAGGACGGCGTTCCCCTCCAGCCAAGCTACGAGCAGCAGGATGAGGTGTTCCAGCGCTTCATTGAGCGCTATCCCAACTTACAGTGCATCGCCCGGCATGTGCGCTACGCCCACTCCGGTTCCCAGAACAGCCTGAAGGCCTTCATGTGGTATCAGGGGCACACCTTTGAAAGTAAGCTGTTCACCTTCAACATCCTGGATCGGGTAGGCGGCGGCGACGCCTTTGCCAGCGGCCTGATCTACGCCATGATGCGCAGCTACAAGCCCATGGACATGATCAACTTCGCCGTAGCCAGCTCGGTAATCAAGCACACCATCCACGGCGACGCCAACATCACCGACGACGCCGGGGCCATCAAAGAGATCATGAATATGAACTTTGATATCAAACGGTAGCAAGCCGCCGGGGGCGCTGCAAAATGCAGCGCCCCCGGCGAAAACCGTTGTAGCCCCATTGGGGAATCTAAAAATTGCCTGGCTCATTCCTCCAGCAGGCACACCGCATGGCAGGCCATGCCCTCTCCGGCTCCGGTGAAGCCCAGATGTTCCTCGGTGGTAGCCTTCACATTCACCCGGGACACGTCCACCCCCACAGCGGCGGCGATGTTTTCCTCCATGCGCTGGATGTGGTCTTTCAGCTTCGGTCGCTGGGCGATCATGGTCACGTCGATGCTGCTGACCCCATATCCGGCAGCACGAACCTTTTCCCCCACGATGCTCAGCAGCTTTAAAGAATCCGCCCCTTTATACCGGGGATCCGTATCCGGAAAGTGACGGCCGATGTCTCCCAGTCCCGCCGCTCCCAGCAGGGCATCGGAAACCGCGTGGAGCAGCACATCGGCGTCGCTGTGGCCCAACAGGCCCTTTTCATAGCCGATCTTCACACCGCCCAGGATCAAATCCCTGCCTTCCGTCAGGCGGTGCACATCGTAACCGTGTCCGATTCTCATACCCTTTCCTCCATAAGCAGTTCCGCAAGCCTCAAATCCAGGGGGGTGGTCACCTTGATATTCCGCTCGTCCCCCTCCACAATCTTGATCTTCATGCCCAGGCGCTCCACGGCGGCGCAGTCGTCGGTGACCTGGGCGTTCTCCTGCCGCGCCTTCTTCAGCGCGGCCCGGAGCAGATCAAAGTCGAAGATCTGGGGGGTCTGCACCGCCCGCAGGGTGTCCCGATCCGGGGTGGCAGTGACCACGCCTCCCTGAACCACTTTGACGGTGTCCTTCACCGGCACCGCCGGAGCCGCCGCGCCATAGGTGTTGGCGGCCCGCGCCACCCGATCGATAACCTGCCAGGAGACCAGGGGCCTTGCGCCGTCATGGACAGCCGCCAGCTTGACCTTGTCTGACAGAGCGTTCAGCCCCAGGTGCACCGACTCCTGGCGGCTGCTTCCCCCAACCACCACCGCCCTGACCTTGGGCAGCGCCTTGCACAGGGCGGTAATGGGCAGGATCAGATCTTCCCTGGTGACCACCACGATCTCCGAAATGGCGTCGCAATTCTGAAAGGTGCGAACCGTGTGGAGGATCATGGGTTCGCCCCCCACAGGAGCCATCACCTTATCAATGCCCCGCATCCGAGAGGCGCTGCCCGCCGCCACGATCACAACGCCGCAGGTCTTCAGAGGCAGCAGCTTCCGGGCCGGTCGGGTGATCTTGGTAATGTCCATGTATTACAGCTCCTTTATCAGATTCTTATAATGATCGCCCCGAACCATAAAATTCTTGAATTGGTCAAAGGCGGCGCTGGCGGGGCTCATCAGCACCACATCCCCGGGCCGGGCGGCCCGGGCAGCGGCATACACCGCCGGGTCGAAGCTGCCGCAGTCGGTGATCTCCAGCTTGTCCGGGTCGTAGTCCGGGCAGCTTTCCACCGCGGCGCGGATTTTCTCCCCGGTGGCCCCTCCCAGGAACAGCTTCTTCACATGGGCGCAGATCTCCGGCCCCAGAGCGTCATAGGGGATATGCTTATCATAGCCCCCGGCGATAAGGATCACCTTCTGGGGGAAGCTGCGCAGGCCCGCAATGGTGCGGCTGGGGCTGGAGGCGATGGAATCGTTGTAGAATCGCACCCCGTCCTTCACACGAACCAGCTCGATGCGGTGCTCCACCCCGCCGAAGGTCTTCGCCACCTGGCGGATCTGCTCGTCCTCCACCAGCCCCTCCACCATGGCGATGGCAGCCATGTAATTCTCTATGTTGTGGTCGCCAGTCAAAAGAATGTCCTTCACAGGAAGCACCCGCTCCCCGTCCCGGCAGATCACTCCGTTTTCCAGGCACACATGGGCCTTCCCCCTTCGGGAGAAAAACCTGGTCTGGCCATTGCCCCGGAAGCCTGCGGTGATGGCATTGTCGGCGTTGAGGATCAGCAGTCCCTGGCGATCCTGATAACGGAAAATATTCTTCTTGGCATCCACATATTCTTCCATATCCTTGTGGATATCCAGATGGTTCGGCGCCAGGTTGGTAATCACGGCCCGTTGAGGGCTTCTCACCATATCCATCAGCTGGAAGGAGCTGAGCTCCACCACCGCAAAGTCCTCCGGGTGCATCCGGTTCACCAGGGGCAGCAGCGGCGTACCGATGTTGCCTCCCAGCCACACCATCTTCCCCGCGGCTTTTAGAAATTCCGAGATCAGGGTGGTGGTGGTGGTCTTGCCGTCGGAGCCGGTGACTGCCAGAATGGGGCAGGGACACAGCTCGAAGAACACCTCCATCTCCGAGGTCACCTGGACGCCCTGCCGGCGCATCTTCTGGATCGCCGGATGGTTCGGGTGCATTCCCGGGGTGCGGAACAGGATATCCGCCTCCACCCCCTCCAGGTAGTCCTCTCCCAGGTGAAGCTTACAGCCGTCCCGCTCCAGCTCCAGCACTTCCTTGTCCAGCTTCTCTCTGGGCGTCTTATCACAGCCGGACACCTGGCAGCCGCATTTCAGCAGCAGCCAAACCAGAGGCCGGTTGCTCACACCCATGCCCAGCACCGCGATTTTTTTGCCCCGCAGGGCGGTAAAATAGGATTCCAATGCAGATCGCATAACTTGATTCCTCGTTTCTTAGAGAAGCTCCCATGAAATTGGCAAGAGCGAATGCCGAGAGAGTTTGCCCCAGCCGAAATCTGAGAGAAATCCCGTATGGATTTCCTACTAGACGATTGATTCAGGGCTTCCTCAGAGCTTCCTTAGTTTGCGGATTCGGGAACCGCCGTTCCCTACCAGAAATAGTATAGCCCTTTGGAAAAGAATTTGCAAGACATTTGACAATTTGCCCGCCTTGCAGTACAATATTCCCGCGACCAGATCGGACAGCCGCGGATGGAGGCCCAAAGGCCCCAGATGAGGAAAGTCCGGGCTCCACAGGGCAGGGATAACGGGTAACGCCCGCCGGGGGTAACCCCAGGACAAGTGCAACAGAAAGATACCGCCCCCCTATGGGGGTAAGGGTGAAAAGGTGCGGTAAGAGCGCACCCGGCCCATGGCAACATGGGTTCTACGATGTAAACTCTATCCCGGAGCAACGCCGTGGAGGGACACAAGGCCTGCCCGGCCGTCCCGAGGAGGCGGCTCGATCCTGGGGGTAACCCCAGGGCTAGATAGATGGCTGTCAAGACAGAACCCGGCTTATAGATCTGTGTGGCAAAGAAAGCCTTGGAGGCGTGTCCTCCAAGGCTTT
>CALWXQ010000041.1 GCA_944385545.1 uncultured Oscillospiraceae bacterium
TACTGCGGTATCGACCTCTCAGTCAAAAATCAAAGATTTTTGCCAGCTCCCCTTCACAAGGGGAGCCAAGGGGCGCGCGGGTTTCCGAGCCGGTACGTGTCCTCTACAATTTCTGCTGTTTAAAGTCGATAAGCATTTTCAGAAAAACACAAACCGACGGCTGCGGCTGCCAGATTCAGGAACGTGCAATACGTTCGCAACGGAAACGGTCACGCGCTAAAAAGAAATGTGGGTGCCTGAACAGGCGCCCACATGGGAAGAAGGCCGCGGTGGCAGCCAAATTCTATGTCCGATAAACTGGGTAAATTCCGATTTTTGGTGGTTGCCGCATGAAACCGGCAACCACATTTTTTCAAATCCGCACCAACCCCCGGATCGTTAGTTTTTCAGGCTTTGCAGCGGCGCGGGAATCCGTCCGCCCCGGGCGATGAAGGCTTCGGTGGAGCCTTGATGCACCGGCATCACCGGCGCGCTGCCCAGCAGACCGCCCATCTCCACCCGGTCGCCTACCACCTTCCCCGGCGCGGGAATGATCCGCACGGCGGTGGTCTTGGAGTTGACCATGCCAATGGCCGCCTCGTCAGCAATGATGGCGGAAATCGTAGCCGCGGAGGTATCCCCGGGCACGGCGATCATATCCAGGCCCACAGAGCACACGCAGGTCATGGCCTCCAGCTTATCCAGCGCCAAAACGCCGGACTCCGCCGCGGCGATCATTCCCTCGTCCTCCGATACCGGGATAAAAGCGCCGGACAGGCCGCCTACATGGTTGGAGGCCATAACGCCGCCTTTTTTTACCGCGTCGTTGAGCAGTGCCAGGGCGGCGGTGGTGCCATGGATCCCGCAGGTTTCCAGGCCCATTTCCTCCAGGATCCGGGCGACGCTGTCCCCTACCGCCGGTGTGGGAGCCAGACTCAGATCCACAATGCCGAAGGGGACGCCCAAACGGTTGGAGGCTTCCCGGCCCACCAGCTGACCCATGCGGGTGATCTGGAAGGCAGTCTTTTTAATGGTCTCCGCCACCACGTCAAAGGGCTGGCCCTTTACCGTCTGCAAGGCGTGGTACACCACACCGGGGCCGGAAACGCCTACATTGAGCACGCACTCCGGTTCCCCCACGCCGTGGAAGGCGCCGGCCATAAAGGGGTTGTCCTCCACCGCGTTGGCGAATACCACCACCTTGGCACAGCCCAGACCGTCATCCTTGGCAGTGAGTTGGGCGGTCTGCTTGATGATCCGTCCCATCTCCGCCACGGCGTCCATGTTGATGCCCGCTTTGGTGGAGCCAACATTGACGCTGGCGCAGACCCGGTTGGTCTGGGCCATGGCTTCCGGAATGGAGCGGATCAGTTTCCAGTCTCCCACCGTGGCGCCCTTCTGCACCAGGGCGGAAAAGCCGCCGATGAAGTTGACGCCGCAGGTTTCCGCCGCCGCGTCCAGGGTCTTGGCAATCTGCACATAGGAATCCGCCTCACAAGAACCGGCGACGATGGAGATCGGTGTGACGGAAATCCGCTTGTTCACAATGGGGATCCCGAATTCCCGTTCGATGTCCTGCCCCACCTTCACCAGATCCTTGGCCCGGGTGGTGATCTTACGGTAGATCTTATCACAGCAGGCATTCAGATCCGGATCGCAGCAGTCCAGCAGGCTGATGCCCATGGTGATGGTGCGGATATCCAGGTGGCGCTTGTCGATCATGTCCTGGGTAGCCAGGATGTCCTTCTGATTCAGCATATCCTCACCTCAGATCCGGTGCATGGCGTTGAAAATATCCTCCCGCTGAACACGGATGGACAACCCCATATTCTTACCGGTCTCGTCCATTTTCGTGACCAGCTCCCCCAGCGGGATATTGCAGCCGGAAACCTCCACCGCCATCATCATGGTGAAGTACCCTTCCATAACGGTCTGGCTGATATCCAGCACATTGACATTGAAATTGGCAAGGGCGGTGCAGACCCCGGCAATGATGCCCACCCGATCCTTGCCCACAACGGTTACGATCGCTTTCATAGACTTCTCCTTAACAACGTGTTTTCCGGATCACAGAACATAATCCGCAGCCACCCGGTTGGCAAGCAGATGGAAAAAGTGGCTTTTCGCCTCCTGATGCAGCGGATGCACGGCATAGGCTTCCAGAGCTTCCCGGCTCTCGAACTCAGAGTACAGGGCATAATCCATGCCGTTGAAGGCCCGGCGGATCTCCAGATGCAGAAGCCCGGGGATCCTGCCCACCAAAGGCTCCAGCACCGAGGCAATCAGCGCCACAGAAGCGTCCTTATCCGCGTCCTCTTTTAAGGTGTACAGAACAATATGCTTGACCACAGCATTCCCTCCTTGAAACCTAAGGAAGCTCTGATGAAACCGGCAAGCGCGGATGCTGAGAGCTTTCGCCGAACCTTCAAAAAGGGGAGGAATCCTGTATGGATTTCCCACTTTTTAAACTGCATGGATGGGGCAAACCATCGGGCATTCAGCCGAATACGATTTGTTCAGAGGCTTCCTAATCAAAAACTGCTCCTATGGAAAAACCGGGGCAGCAGCGCGCAGCCCCGGTGTTCTTCTTAACAATTACTCAGCGTCCTCGTCGGACTCCTCCAGCAGAGCGCGGATGGACAGGGAGATACGCTTGTTCTCAGCGTCGATGTCGGTGATCTTGACCTTGACCTCCTGGCCCTCCGTCAGAACGTCCTCGGGCTTGCCGATGCGGCGATCAGCGATCTGAGAGATATGGATCAGGCCGTCCACACCGGGCAGGATCTCAGCGAAGGCGCCGAAGGTCATCAGCTTGACCACCTTGGCATCCACCACGTCGCCCACAGCGTAACCGGTCATAAACTGGTTCCAGGGGTTCATCTCGGCGGTCTTGTAACCCAAGGAGATCTTGTGCTTCTCAGCGTCGAAGGAGATGACGTAAACGTCGATCTCGTCGCCAACCTTGACCACGTCGGCGGGGGTCTTGATCCGGTTCCAGCTCAGCTCGGACACGTGCACCATGCCGTCCACGCCGCCGATGTCCACAAAAGCGCCGTAGGAAGTCATGGACTTGACAACGCCGTGGTACTTCTTGCCGTTCTCGATCTCCGCCCAGATCTTCTCCTGAGCGGCCTTGCGGTTCTCGGAAGTCACCGCCCGGATGGAGCCGATGACACGGCGGCGGGCCCGGTTGACCTCGGTGATCTTCATCTGCACGGTCTTGCCCACCATGCCGGCCATGTCGCCGCCCTTGGCGATGCCGGACTGAGACGCGGGGATGAACACCCGGATGCCCTTGACATTGGCAACCAGACCGCCCTTATTCTCCTCGGTGATCAGGCCTTCCACGGTGAGCTTCTCGTCCACCCAGGCAGCCATGTCGTCCCAAACCTTCAGGCCGTCCAGCTTCTTCTTGGACAGCTGCACAGTGCCCTCCTGGTCGTTGACGCGAACCACGAAGACCTCGATCTCGTCGCCCACCTTCAGAACATCCTCGGGCTTCACGGAAGGATCGGTGCTGACTTCATCGTAAGGAATGTAACCGGCATGCTTGGTGCCCAGATCCACCTGGACCTCGGTGTTGCCGATGCCGGTAACAATGCCCTTGACCTTGTCTCCTGTATTTAAAGTCTTGATGGACTGCTCGAGAAGTTCCGCGAAGTTCTCCTCCTGCACAGCCTCAACATTGGTAATTTCGCTCATAGTCTTGTTGACCTCCTTTATAATCCACGCCGGTGTCGACGCGCCGGCAGTGATTCCAACATCGCAAACACCGTCAAAGTCCTCCGCACGGAGCTGACTGGCGTTGTCCACCAGAAATACCCTTTGACAATGCTCTCGGCAAATCATAGCAAGACGGCCTGTGTTGGAACTTTTGGGGTCACCCACAACGACCATGGCCTGACAAGATTGACTTAACTCTGCTGCTTCGTTTTGCCTACACTCAGTTGCTTTACATATTGTATCAAAAATTTTCAAGTTAGTAAACTGTTTTTTTGCAAAATTTACGCACGATTTCCACAAAGATTCCGTGGATGTGGTTTGGCAAACCATGCATATTGCCGAATTCTTTTCTTCCTCATGGGCCAATGTCCAGGCCTTCAGATCTTCCAATTCTTCAAAGACCAGGCAGCGATTGCACCATCCGGCGATGCCCTCCACCTCCGGGTGGGAGGCTGTGCCGATGATCAGCGGCAGGCGGCCCTCCTCCTCACAGGCGCTGACAATATTGTGGATGCGCTTGACAAAGGGACAGGTCGCGTCGATGATCTCCACATCCGCGGCCCGCAGGGTCTCATAGACCTGCCGGGACACGCCGTGGGAGCGGATGATTACCGTATCCCCCCGGCGAGCCTGATCCGGCGTGTGGATCACTTCCACACCCAATGCCCGGAATTTGTCCACCACATGGCGGTTGTGGATAATGGGGCCAAGGGTGCGCACCTGTCTGCCTTCCCCCGCCGCCTGCTCCACCAGCTCCACCGCCCGGCTGACGCCGAAACAGAAACCGGCGCTTTTCGCTACGGTCACACTCATTTTCCCGTCTTTTCCTCCACGATCCGGCGAATCTCCGCCACCACAGCGTCAATGTCCATGCCGGTGGTATCCACCTTCACAGAATCCCGGGCCATTTTCAGCGGCGCCGCTTTCCGGTGGATGTCCTGGTCGTCCCGCTGGCGGATCTGGGCAAGCACCGTCTGGTATTGGGCCTTCTGCCCCTTGGCCAGCAGCTCCTCCGTCCGGCGGCGGGCCCGTTCCTCGGCGGAGGCTGTGAGGAAGATCTTCACCGTAGCCTTAGGCAGCACCACCGTGCCGATGTCCCGTCCGTCCATAATCACGTTGTGCTTCCGGGCGACGTCCCGCTGCATGTCCAGGAGCATCTCGCGGACAATCTCATAGGCGGAAATCAGGCTGGCCTTCTGGGCAATGTCCTGGGTACGGATGTCCTCAGTCACGTCCATGCCGTTCATGAGCATATGCTGCAAGCCGTCGTCATCATACACAATGTCCACGGTCAGCTCGTCGATGTACCGGCTAATCCCATCCAGATCCTTGGGAGCAATCCCCCACAGATCAAAAAAGTAAGCCACAGTGCGGTAGATTGCCCCGGTGTCCACATAGTAATACCCCAGCTCCTTGGCAAGGCGGCGGGCAATGGTGCTTTTTCCGGCCCCGGAAGGGCCGTCAATGGCGATGGAAATCTTTTTTTCCATAGGTTCTTTTTCCTTCCTGATCATCTGCCCCGGAGCTTTGCCAGGGCGGCGGCTTCTTTGTTCAGAACTTCCTCGGCGGTCAATCCCAGCCGCGGGCCGGTCTCCTCCGGGCTTAAGGGCGGCTCTCCCTCCAGGCCGAAGCGCAGGGTCAGCAGCTGCGCCTCCTCTTTGCTTAGCGCGGACAGGAGATCCAGAATCCGCTGGCGCATCCGGAAGGCGGCGGTATCCTCCACCGCCTGTTCCTCCTCCCGGGCTTCCTCCTCCGGCTCCGGGACGCTTTTCGCCTGGGCCATTAACCGGGCGTCCTCCAGCATTTTCCGAATGGAATCCGCTTCTTCCCGGGTCATGTGCATCCCCTGGGCGATCTCCTCCAGGGTGGGATTGCGTCCCAGTTCTTCCAGCAGCCGCTGATCCACCCGCCGGTAATCCTCCAAGGCCCGGCGCAGTTTTCCGCCGATGCCGTTGGCCCGGGCCTGAAGGGCCACAGCCTTTGCCATATAGAACCGGATCACTGCGTCCCGGAAGGCGCCATAGTCTCCGCCCTGATACCGGCAGATCCCCTGCCACAGGCCCAGGCTTCCCTCCTGGATCAGATCCAGCAGCAGCACGCCATAACCCACATGCTCCCTGGCCAGCTCCAGCACCCGGCTCAGGCCCAGATTCGTCAGACGCGCTCTGGCAGTCTCGTCCCCCGCCGCGGCGCGGCGGGCCAGCTGGCTTTCATCCCCCGCCGCAGGCGTCGCCGCCAATTCCTCCAGATACAGCCGCAGAGGATCGTTCTCCGGCAGCTGCTTTGGATCCAGACCGCTCTTTGCCAGCTTAATCTCCAGCCCCAGGCGGGCGGCGGCCTCTCCGGCGCCGCCGGTCTTGGGAAGATCCGAGACGTCCAGCTGAAGGCCGGCCTCCTCCATATCCAGCAGCGCCTGCTCCACGGCAGAGGGATCCTCGTCCTCCAGCAGCGCCAGCAGATTGGCGGCGGAGACGAGATCGCCCCGTTTCTTCGTCAGAAGGTACGCTTCCCAAGGGCTGCTTTCAAAGGATATTTCCAGTTCATTCATTTAAAAACTCCTCCAAGCCCAGGCTTTCGCCGTTCTTTTGCAGCTTGTCCATGGCCTGCCGTTCAATCTGGCGGGCGCGCTCCTTAGAGATCCCCAGCTTCCTGCCGATCTCCTCCAGGGAATAGCTGTTTCCATCCTCCATGCCGAAGTGCAGCCGCAGCACCTGCCGCTGCCTGGGCTCCAGGGAAGCCATCAGCTGCTCCATGGTGTGCTCCAGCTCCCGGCGCACCAGTTCCTGGTAGGGCTGGGGCGTCTGAGCGTCCTCCAGAAGACTTCGCAGGACGCCGTCGTCTCCCTCGCCGGTGGGCACATCCAGAGAGCATACATCCGGGGTCAGCTGGATCAGCTCCCGCACCTTGCTTTCGGGAATGCCGGTCTCCCGAGCGATCTGGGCCGGCGTCGGCTCCTCCCCCCAGCGCTGGAGCAGGGCAGTTCTGGCAGCCGTCACCTTGCGCATCCGCTCGGCGGTGTGCAGCGGCACCCGGATCGGCCCGGCATGGTTCATCAGGCATCGGGTCACCCCCTGCCGGATCCATTTTGTGGCATAGGTGGAAAAACGCAGATCCCGGGTATAATCGAATTTCCGGGCGGCGGTGAGCAGACCGATGCTGCCCTCCTGGATCAGATCCAGCAGAGCCACTCCCCGTCCGGCGTATTCCCGGGCCACCGAGACCACCAGCCGCAGATTGGAATTGACCATCTGGCGAATGGCCTCCTGATCCCCTTCGGCGCACCGCCGTGCCAGCTCCCGCTCCTGCTCCGGCGTCAGCCTGGGATAGGCGCGGATCTCCCGGAGAAACTGGCGCACATCCTCGTCGCCGGCGCTGATGGGCTCATCCGTTTGCTTTTCCAAAAGCTCAGTCATTCTTTGATTCCTTTTCTTTCCTTCAGTTTATCCCGCAGAGCCAGCAGATCTTCCTGGGTCTGCACCTGACCGGTTTGATACTCTCCCTGGATGGTGCGGACGCAGTCCTGCAGAGCCTGCTCGTTCACCGGTCCCTGGCGGCGCTGCATCACGCCGGCGATGTGGGCCGTTTCCTCGGCAGTCAGATCCACCAGTCCTCCCAGGGAAACCTCCAGCCCCTGGCGGTGGCGGCTGCGCAGCTGGTCATAGACCTTCCCCAGCAAGGCTGAGGAAAACATCTCGGCCGTCAGCGTGCCGGTGTGGTCCAGCAGGGCCGGCTCCTGGAGCACCAGGGCCAGAAGCATTTCCTCCGCCACAGCGGATCTGACGTTGTCATAGCGAATGGCGCGGCTTTTGGGCTGTAGATTCCGCACCGGGGATAGGTCGATTTTCTCCTGCTGCTTTTTCTCCCGGGCCAAGCGGCGCTTTCTGGCCCGCTCCACCTCCAGCTTCATGGCGTCGGGGCCGATCCTTGCCGCCTCCGCCACCCGGTTCCCGTAAACCTCCCGGCGGACGGCGCTGCCCAGGGTGCTGATCAGATCCGCCGACTCCTGAAGGTATTTCACCTTCTGGTCGTCATCCCGCAGATCGTACCTTTTCAAAATGGCGTTGAGCTGGTACTCCACCCGGTTGGCGGATTCCTCCAGCAGCAGCCGGAACCGGTCGGCGCCGAACTTCTTGAGAAATTCATCGGGATCCTTGGCGTCCCGCATTTGCAGCACCTTCACCTGCATCCCCGCCCGCTCCAGAATGGGGATGGCCCGCCGGGTGGCGCTCTGCCCTGCCGCGTCAGCGTCGTAGATCAGCACCAGCTGATCGGTATAGCGAGACAGCAGGGCCGCTCCGTCCTCGGTCAGGGCGGTGCCCAGGGAAGCGACGGCGCAGTCAAACCCATATTGGTGCAGGGCAATGGCATCCATGTACCCCTCCACCAGGATCATGTAGCCCAGCTTGCTTTTCTTGGCAAGGTTCAGGGCGAACAGGTTTTTACGCTTATTGAAGATCAGGGTCTCCGGGGAGTTTAAGTACTTGGCCGCGGAGCTGTCCGCGTTCATGATCCGGCCGCCGAAGCCGATGATATTTCCCCGCACATCGATGATAGGAAACATCAGCCGGTCATGGAACCGGTCAAGAAGATTCCCGTTTTTCCGGGACACGCTCACCAGCCCCGAATCCCGCAGCTCCTGGTCGGTATAGCCCTTTTTCCGCAGATGGTCCGTCAGCCCCGTCCATTGCTCCGGGGCATAGCCGATGCCGAATTTGGTTAGGGTGCTCTTGGTCATTCCCCGGCCATAGGCGTACTCCAGTGCGGAGGAACCGATGGGCGCGTAGAGCTGGCTGTGGTAGTATCGGGCCGCCTCCTTGTGCAGCGCCCAAAGCCGCTCCTGCTGGCGGTAGCGGCTCTGGTACTGCTCGTCCTCCGGGACTTCCAGCCCCGCCCGCTTTGCCAAGGCCCGCACCGCGTCGGGGTAGCTCAGGCCTTCGATCTCCATTTGGAAGGTGATGACGCTGCCGCCTTTGTGGCAGCCGAAGCAATAGAAGATCCCCTTGTCCGGCGATACGGAAAAGGAAGGGGTCTTCTCGCCATGGAAAGGGCACAGGCCGAACAGGTTCGCTCCGGAGCGCTTCAGGCTCACATACTGGCCCACCACCTCCTCGATGGGGTTTCGGGCTGTGAGTTCGTCTAAAAATGCAGGTGGAAACGCCATATGCCGCCCTCCTTTCCATAGATCGTTTTGTATGATAGCATATTATCCCCGGACATGCCATCCCGCGGGAATAAAAATCTCGGTATATTTGTCCACGGCATAGTTGTCCGTCATGCCGGCAATGTAATCGCAGACGGTGCGCTCCATTCCGTCAAAGGACAGCTGGGGCTGAAAGTCCTCGGGGAGGGCCTCCGGATGGGAAATGTAGTATTCAAACAGCCGGGCCAGCATGGCCTTGGCCTTGCTTTCTTCTCCCTTGGCCACAGGATTGCGGTAGACCCGCTCAAACATGAACGCCCGCAAATCCTTCAGCGCCTTATCCACCTGGGGAGAAAGGCACACCGCCCCCGCTTCCCGGGAGGTTCGGACAGCGTCGGTGACCAGGGTGTTGATCCGCATGCTGTGGGTATCTCCCAGCACCTGGGAGATGGATTTGGGAATATCCTCATCGCACAGGATTCCCGCCCGGACAGCGTCGTCGATGTCATGGTTGACGTAAGCGATCTGATCCGACCGGCGGACGATCTGCCCCTCCAACGTCTTGGGCCAGCGGTCTCCGGTATGGCACAGGATCCCCAGGCGGACTTCATGGGTCAGGTTCAGTCCCCGGCCGTCCCGCTCCAGGCAGTCCACCACCCGCAGGCTCTGCTCATTGTGGCGAAAGGGCTTGCCCAGGCAAGCCGTCAGCGCCGCCTCTCCGGCGTGGCCGAAGGGGGTATGGCCCAGGTCATGGCCCATGGCGATGGCCTCCGCCAGGTCTTCATTCAGCCCCAACGCCCGGGTGATGGTACCGGCGATCCGGGCCACCTCCAGGGTATGGGTCATCCGGGTTCGGTAGTGATCCCCTTCCGGCCGCAAAAACACTTGGGTCTTATGCATCATCCGGCGAAAGGCCTTGCTATGTACAATCCGGTCAACGTCCCGCTGGTAGCAGGTGCGAACGTCCTCCTCCCTGGGTTCCTCATACCGGGGTCTTCCGGCGGATCGGTCGGCAAAGCTTGCCATAGGATTCAGCCGCCGATGCTCCTGCCGTTCCAGTTCTTCCCGTATGGTCATACCGCTCTCCTCCTTGTTACGATCTCATTGATGCCGGGAACCGGCGGCGCCGTGGAAGGTTCCCTATGCTTCCACAGGGAAGGCCCTGTACTCCTGCCCCAGCTCCATGGCTTCCACCGTACCAGCGGATAGATCCGTCAGCCGCTCCACAAAGGGCTGGGCCTGATCCCGGGGGAACAGCAGCTCCAGCTCCACCTCCGCGCCGAAATCGGTGCTGCGCAGGATCCCGCCGAAGGCAGCCGCCTCCAGCTTCACCTGCTCATAATAGGCGTACGGACAGGGCACATACAGCGCCGTCCATACCCGTTTCATGGACTTGCCCGCCGCGTCCACGGCGATCTTGGCCCCTTTCGTATAGGCCCGCACCAGGCCGCCGGCCCCCAGCAGGATCCCGCCGAAGTAGCGGGTCACCACGCATACCACGTTGAACAATCCTTCCCGCTGGAGCACCTGGAGCATAGGCACTCCGGCGGTGCCTCCCGGCTCTCCGTCGTCGGAGAAGCGGACGGCGCCGTCCCGGATGATATAGGCCCAGCAGTTATGGGTAGCGTCGTAATGCTGCTTTTTCATCCGTTGGATGATCTCCAGGGCCTCCTGCTCCGTCTCCACCGGCCAGAGCCTTCCGATGAAGCGGGACTTTTTTTCCACAAATTCATCCTCACCATATTCGGTGGGAACCAGGTACTCGTCCAAGCCTCAGCACTCCTTAGATCACATACTCCCGCAGCCTTCCCAGGAGGATATCGTCTACCACAGCCTCCACCGCAATGCCCTGGGCGGTGTACTCCACCTCCAAAACCCGGGCGTTTTCGTGAAGCGTCTCCAACAGGCCGCCCATGGCATAGGGCAGGCACAGCCGCACGCAATGCCGGCCGCGGCCCAGGGCCGTCTCAATGGCCTTCAGAAGGTCATCCATATGATAGCCCTTTCCCGCGGAAACGGCCACCACATCCTCCCCCCTGGGGATATCCTCCGGGCTGACCAGATCCGCCTTGTTATAGCAGCGCAGCACCGGGGTGTCCGGCTGGGCCAGCTGGGCAATGAGCCTGTCCACCACGGCAATATGATCCTCCCGGTCGGGGTCTGCTGCGTCAATGACGTGCAGCAGCAGATCCGCGTATGCCAGCTCCTCCAGGGTGGCGTGGAAGGCGTTGACCAAATGATGGGGCAGCTTGGCAATAAAGCCTACGGTATCGGACAGGATCACATCCAGATTGTCCGACACCGTCAACTGCCGGGAGGTGGTGTCCAGGGTATCGAACAGCCGGTTATTGGCGGGGATCCCCGCCCCGGTGAGCCGGTTGAGCAGGGTGGATTTTCCGGCGTTGGTGTAGCCCACAAGGGCCACCACCGGCACGGAATTCTTCTGCCGCCGCTGGCGCTGCACCGCCCGCACCCGACGAACCTGCTCCAGCTCCTGCTCCAGACGGTTGATCCGCTCCCGGATATGCCGCCGATCGGATTCCAGCTTGGTCTCGCCGGGACCTCGGGTGCCGATGCCGCCGCCCTGGCGGGAAAGGCTGCTGCCCATCCCCGCCAGCCGGGGCAGCAGATACCGGTACTGGGCCAGCTCCACCTGCAAACGGCCCTCCTTGGTTTTGGCCCGCTGGGCAAAAATATCCAGGATCAGGGCGCTGCGGTCCAGCACCGGCATTCCCATAATCTCCTCCAAAGCCCGGATGTTCCCCGGGGAAAGCTCGTTGTCAAAAATCACCATGGTCGCCCCGGTGGCCTGGGCCAGCATTCTGACCTCCTGGGCCTTCCCCTCGCCGATAAAGCTGTGAGAATCGGGCGTATGCCGGTTTTGCAGCACTTTGCCGGTGCAGAAGCCTCCCGCCGTCTGCAGCAGCGCGTCCAGCTCCTCCAGCGTAGCGTCGGTGGCCGTCTGTTC
This sequence comes from uncultured Oscillospiraceae bacterium, assembly GCA_944385545.1. GTDB lineage: Bacteria > Bacillota > Clostridia > Oscillospirales > Oscillospiraceae > Faecousia. Next base: position 11,811 of record CALWXQ010000041.1, read on the forward strand.
CTTGATAAAGCAGTCGGCGTTCAGTCCCACCAGAACTGCCCGCTCAGGCGCGCTTCCTTCAAAATTGGATCCCATTGCTACCTCCGTAACGGCTGTGTGTTTTTTCTATAGTATACCACATAGGATGTGGCTGACACAACCGCTTTGCCCATTGTTTTTTGAAAAAATGCTTATCGATTTTAAACAGCAGAAATTGTAGAGGATACGTACCGGCTCGGAAACCCACGCGCCCCTTGGCTCCCCTTGTGAAGGGGAGCTGGCAAAAATCTTTGATTTTTGACTGAGAGGTCGATACCGCAGTATGTTTTTCTCCAGTGCTCAGATAGAACCGGGTGCTCCCCGCCCCCTCTCAGTCGCAAATCGGAGATTTGCGACAGCTGCCCGCTGCGGCGAGCCCGGTCGCGGCTCTGACACCCCACTTATGGTGTCATTCACTCCCGCGACTGCGCTTCGCTTACCCCAAGGGGCGAGCCAAGGCGGCCCGCAGGGCCGCAGGCTGTGTTAAGTCGATAAGCATATTTGAAAAAATGAAAGAATTTCCCGAAAAAGAAAAATCCGCACCACGTTTCCGTAGTGCGGATCGCAAGATGCTTACTTCAGGCCAAAACGCTTGTTGAAGCGATCGACACGTCCACCGGTGTCAACCAGCTTCTGCTTGCCGGTATAGAAAGGGTGGCACTTGGAGCAGATCTCAACGCGAATGTCCTTCTTGGTAGAACCGGTAGTAAAGACATTGCCACATGCACAGCGAATGGTGGTCTGTTCGTACTTGGGATGGATACCTTCCTTCATTTCGTTCACCTCTTTCTTATCAGTTAAAGGGCATAAATACCCCTACAATCTTTAATCGCCCGGATATAATATCACATTCCTCTGAAGAATGCAAGTATTTTTTCAGAAATTTTCCGAAAGTCCGAAAAATCCGTCAAATCCCCCCGCATCCCGGATCCTGAGCAAATCCCTTGCGATTAAAACGCCCAGTTTCCGTCCCGGAAAACCGGCACCGTCCGGCCGTCGGCGCAGAGGGCGTCGATGTTCATGCTGTCGCAGCCGATCATAAAGTCCTCATGCACCATGGAGTCGTTGATCCCCAGCTGGCGGCACTGCTCCAGGGTCTTGTTCTGGTAGTCCCGGATGGTATCGGCAAAGCCCATGCCCAGAGCCAGATGGCAGGCGGCATTCTCGTCAAAGAGGGTGTTGTAGAACAGCAAACCGCTTTCGCTGATGGGGCTTTTCTGGGGCACCAGAGCGCACTCACCCAGGAAGGCAGCGCCCTCGTCCATGGCGATCAGGGTCTTGAGCACGTCCTCGCCCTTTTCCGCCTTGACCTCCACGACCTTGCCGTTTTCAAACCGGATGGAGAAGTTCTCAATGAGCTGGCCCCGGTAGGAAAGAGGCTTGGTGGCATAGACAATGCCCTCCGCCTGGCCCCGCATGGGAGAGATGAAGCATTCCTCCGTGGGGATGTTGGGGTTAAAATACACCCCCTGGAGGGTGGTGTCTCCGCCGCCCCGCCAGCAGCTTTCCGGGATCAAGCCTACCGTCAGATCGGTGCCGTTCCGGGCGGTGTAGTGCAAGGAGCGGATATTCAGGCTGTTGAGGTAATCGCAGCGGGCCTTCAGGTCGGCGTTGTGCGCTTCCCAGGCCTTGACCGGATCAGCGTCGACCCGGGATGTGAACAGGATGGCTTCCCAGAGCTTTTCCATGGCGGCGCTGGCGCGCAAGCCAGGGAAAACCTTCCTGGCCCAGGCGGCACCGGGGACAGCGGCGATACACCACTGCTGCCGGTTCTCCCGGCGATCCCGGTAGGGCTTGAGAATGGGGAAGACCATCTGATTGGCCTTGCTGAGCTTTTCCATATTGATCCCCTTCAAACCGTCGGGGTCTTCGGAGATCAGATGGATCCTGGCAGGCAGCTCCTGGCAGTAGTGCTCCTGGCGCTCCTTCTCCCACTGGGTGACAGTGCCCAGGGTCTTGACGGAGCGGTAGCGGACATGAAGCTTTTGCAGCGGCTGATAATTCCACTCCACGGTGACCTTTTTGGCTTTGGCCTTGTAGGCTTCTTCCACCACCAGCTGAACGAACTGCGGCTGATCCAGATCCGCGTAGACCAGAACCTCCTGGCCCTTCTGGACGTTGACGCCGCAGCGGACAATGAGTCTGGCATATTCTCTTAGCACAGTTTTCTTCATTGGGTTTGCATCTCCTTTACAAATGCTTTCCTTAGGAAACTCTGATGAAATCGTCTTCGGCTGAATGCCGGATCTTTTGCCCCATCCGTGCAGTTCAAAACGTGGGAAATCCATACAGGATTCCTCCGCTTTTTGAAGGTTCGGCTGAGTCAAAATCTTTCGGCATCCGCTCTTGCCGATTTCATCAGGGCTTCCCTAATCCTATCAGATTCTACCCAAAAGGTCAATCCTTGTTCCATGGTCTTTGGTTTTTGTTGCATTTCATTCACAATTGGTTTATAATTGAGAAAAACGCCGCCCTGCGTCCGGCGGCAGAAAGAGCAGGAGACCGTATGCTGACAAAAGAAGCCTTCCACGATCGGATTCAACAAGGCCTTTGCCTGCTGGACGGAGCCACCGGTTCCAATCTGCGCAATGCGGGCATGCCCAAGGGCTGCTGTGCGGAGGAGTGGATCCTGGCCCATCCGGAGCCTTTGGTACAGCTCCAGCGCGCCTATGCCCAGGCAGGCTGCCAGATCCTCTACGCCCCCACCTTCCAGGCTCAGCCCATGGCACTGAAGGCCGTTGGATTGGATGGCCAGACCGAGGCCGTCAACGAGGCTCTGGTGGCCCTGACCCGATCCGCCGCCCCCGGCTGTCTCGTCGCCGGGGATCTGACCACCCTGGCCACCTTCTGCGACAGCTGGGATCCGGACAGCTTTGACCTGCTGGTAGAGAATTACCGCCGCCAGATCAAGGGGCTGCTGGCAGGCGGGGCAGACCTTCTGGCAGCGGAGACGCTGCTGTACCAGCAGGAAGCGGAGGCCATTCTCACCGCCGCGGAGCTGGAAGGCGCAGGCGCCGTCCTGTACAGCTTCACCATGCAGGCCGACGGATCCCTGCTCTCCGGCGCCGACGCGGGGAAGGTCTTGCAGGAGCTGGAGCAGGCAGGGGCTACCGCCGTGGGCTTTAACTGCGTTGCCGCGGATATGATGACCCCCTATCTGGTGGCCAAGCTGCGCCGGTATGTCAGGATCCCGCTGGTGTGCAAGCCCAACGCCGGAATCCCCACCATCGGCAGCGACGGCATCGCCCGGTATGACATGGATCCCCAGGAATTCACCCGGATCCTTCTGGACTGCCGGGCCAACGGCGCCGACCTGCTGGGAGGCTGCTGCGGCACCACCCCGGAACACATGGCTGAGCTGAACCGGCGTTTGACACAATGACCCCGGCGCCCGGGATCCATGGTTCCCCGTTCCCAGCGAAAGGAGAGAGAAAGCTATGTCAACCACCATCAAACCCCATTTGTATATCCAACAGAAAAGCCTGTTTACCTGGCTGATGGCCCTATGTATGGCAGCCTCCGCCGTGACCCGGTTCCTCTACGCCGGGGCTAGCGGCTCCGGTGCCCTGTTCCTTTGGAGCCAGGTCATCCTGCCTGCGGCAGCGGTGGCGCTGTACGGCTTCATCGCCCTGGTCTGCGGCAAGGAGCTGTTTTACAAAACCGCCATCCCCGTGTGGATGATGGCCCTGTATGCCGGACTGCGCCTGGACAGCCGTTTGGACAGCAGACTGCTGCTGTGGCTGTTCTGGATCGCGCTGGTATTCTTCGCCCTGGTGTACACCCTGATCACCTCCGGCTGCCGCCATCCCGTTTTGCTGCTTCCGGTGGCTTCCGCGCCGCTGGTGTTTTTGCTGTATGTCTACCGCCACGGCCTTCTGGCCATTGACACGAAGACCCTGCAGATCTGCCTGCCGGATGTGCTGGCTGTGCTGGGCGTGCTGATTCTGGTGTTCGCCGTGCGGATCCATCCTGCGACGGAATACCATCCCACCTGGGGCGACCGCACCGACGGCCGTCGGATCCGTACCCTGCCGCCCATGTCCCAGGTATCCCCTTACATCATGGTTCATCGCAACGAGTCTTCCAACTACTTTGCCGATTCCATTGAGATTAGCCAGGTGGATCGCTACATCCGCAAAAAACGCCGGGAAGGACTCACCAGCTTCGGCATCACCCATGTGCTGCTGGCCGCCTACTGCCGGGGCGTGTGCAAATACCCGGGCTTGAACCGGTTCCTGGCCGGGCAGCGGGTCTACTCCCGGGGGGAGGACATTCAGTTCTGCATGACCATTAAAAAGGAAATGACCGCCGACGCGCCGGATACCGTAATCAAGCTCCACTTAACTCCCCGGGATACCGCCGACGACGTTTACCGCAAGTTTCAGGCCGCTGTGGACGAGGTCAAATCCACCCCTCTGGATTCCGCCTTCGATAACACCGCCGGCGTGCTGACCCTGATTCCCGGGGTATTCCTGAAATTTGTGGTATGGCTGCTGAAGCTGCTGGACTACTTCGGGATGCTGCCCAAATTCCTGCTGGAGGTCAGCCCCTTCCACGGCTCTCTGTTCCTGACCTCTATGGGATCCTTGGGAATCCCGCCCATCTACCATCACCTGTATAACTTCGGCAACCTGCCGGTATTCGGCGCCTTTGGCATGAAGCGCCGGGCCTGCGAGGTGTTGGAGGACGGCAGTATGGTGCTGCGCAAGTATATAGATGTGAAGTTCACCATGGATGAGCGGATCGTAGACGGCTTTTACTATGCCGCCTTCTTCAAGCACTACCGCCGGCTGCTGCGGCATCCGGAGATCCTGGATCAGCCCCCGGAATCCGTTCTGCGGGATATAGATTAACCGCCTATGGAAGCACAGATTTTATCGTATCTATCTCCCCAGTACCCCTGGCGGGAGGAATTCCGTGTCCTGCAAACCGTAGGCTCCACCAACGACCTGGTCAAAGAACTGGCCGCCGGAGGCGCTCCCCACGGCACCGTGCGCGTCGCCCGGCAGCAGACCGGAGGCCGGGGCCGCCGGGGCCGGAGCTTTCTGTCTCCTCCGGGAGCCGGGGTATATTTGAGCATTCTTCTGCGGCCGAATTGCCGGGGGATGGAGTTGATGCACCTGACCTGCGCCGTAGCGGTTGCCATGTGCGACGCCGTGGAGCGGGCAGCCGGTTTCCGCCCGGGGATCAAGTGGACCAACGACCTGGTCTTCCGGGGAAAAAAGCTGGGCGGCATCCTCACCGAGCTATCCCTGGATCCTCAGGGGCTTGTGGCCTATGCCGTCGTCGGCGTGGGGATCAACTGCTGCCAGCAGCCCGAGGATTTTCCCCAGGACCTTCGCCCCATGGCGTCTTCCCTGGCAGCGGTCAAGGGCGCTCCTGTGGATCCCAACCGGCTGGCCGCCGCCATGATGGAGGCATTGGCAAAGCTGGATGGGGATCTGCTCAACCGAAAGTCAGAGCTTCTGGCCCAATACCGGCAGGACTGCGTCACCCTGGGAAAGGAGATCTCCCTGATCCGGGGCGATGAGATCCGCCACGGAACTGCCCTGGATGTGGATGATCAGGGCGCTTTGGTGGTGGCCTTCCCCAACGGCAGGGTGGAGGCGGTAACCTCCGGCGAAGTCAGCGTTCGGGGCATGTACGGCTATGCCACATAGACAATTTGTAAATTCCGGAATTGTTTCTTGCTTTTTCCGCGGATATTGGTTATACTGTGAACTAGAAAGCAAAAAACTTACACAGGAGGTTTCCCAATATGAAAACACTCAATACCCTGATCAAGATCCTCACTGCCCTGGCCGCAGTGGCCGGCGCCATTTACATTGTCGCTACCTACGGCGAGCAGATTGTCGCCTGGGCTAAGCGGATGCTTGCCAGCCTCCCCAAATGCCCCTGCTGCGAGCCCGACGCGTCGGAGCAGGACTGGGAAGAAGCCCCGGTGGAAGCCCCTGTGGAGGAAGCTCCCGCCGCCCAGGCCGAAGCCGCGGAAGAAGTCGCCCCGGAAGCGCCCGCCGCTCAGGAGCCTACCCCCGAGGTGGCGGTTGCGGAGCACGAGCCTGTAGCCGCCGACTCCGATTTCGCCGAGTGACTCTCTGGATCCCGGAATGGTTTGCCATTCCGGGATCTTTCATTCCCCGGAAAAAACCGGTTCTATAATAAATGTTGGGGTCAGGAGAAGCGCCTGACCCCATTTTTATGAAAATATAAGTTGAGCATAGAGACA